>NZ_JBBMFR010000004.1:0-190904 GCF_040095915.1 Bifidobacterium hominis
GGAGTTCCGGAGCATGTCCCTCGCGGTCTAGGGCTGTATCCTAATTAACAACGTCCAACAAACGGGGCGCAGTTCAGCCTTGCTTATTGTGTTCACGCTTGGAACGTTGATGATCCAAGCATTCAATCTGGTGTTCCAAAATATTGGCGATTCGTTGGGCATGTCCGCCAGCGCGTCGCTGATCAGCACGCTTCCGGGCATTGTACTCGGCGTCGTCTGCATGCTGTACGGCACGCTGTGCGATTTCATCTCACCTAAGCGTATGACGTTGTTTGGCGTGAGCGCTTTGGTAATCGGCAGTCTGCTCGGTTTCTTTTGTTCGTTCAATTTCTGGATTGTGCTTATCGCTCGCATGATTCAGGTTGCCGGCGCACAGGTCGCCGGTTCAGTGTTCCTTGTGATGACGGTGAAATACCTGAACGATAAGGAGAAGGCCATCTATATCGGCATTTACAATGCGGTCTACTATTTGGCTGCCGCGATCGGCGTGTTCGCAGGTGGTTTCATCGCTTCTTTCGACTGGAAGTATTTGTTCCTCGTTCCGGCCATTTCCATGTTCTTCATTCCGCTGTTGATTAAGAACACGCCGGACATCAGCGCCAAGGGTGAGCGCATCGACGGTTTTGGCATTGCGCTGTTCGCGGTGTTCGCGGGACTCATCGCCATCTACTTCTCGTTCCCGAGCGCGTGGCTGCTGGTAGCCATTGTACTGCTCGGCATCGCCTTTTTCGCTTGGATTCTCAAGGGCAGCAAGCCATTCCTGAGCAGGTCTTTCGTTACCAATAAGGCGTACATGTCAATCCTGCTGCTGCAGTTTGTGTTCTACTTCTTCAACTTCGCTTGCGTGCCGATTTACAACGTTATCGGCGAGCAGTTGTATAACATGCCGTTGACCACGATCTCGCTGTGTCTCACGCTGGTGTATGTGGTCGCCACGATTGTCGGCTGCGTTTCCGGTCCGGCCGTTAACAAGCTTGGCCGTATGAAGACGCTGCTCGTCGCATCGGTGCTTATGGTTGTCGGTTTTGCCGGATCCGCCATTTTCATCGAGAAGGGATTCTGGATTCTTACCGTGCTGGCCTGCGTGTTCATTGCCGGAGTCACCGTGGTGTACACCCCGATTTACGATGCCGCTTCCGACGCGTTGCCTGTTGAGGAGAATGGTCGTGGCGTCGGCATCCTGGATTTGATGATGAATACTTCCGCATCAATCGGCATGGCCGTGTATTCCAGTCTGATCGCCAATCCTTCGCTCGCCAAGAGCGGACTGTTCGGCATTGGCAGTGGAGCCGCCGCGCAAACATCCAATGTGTTCTGGATTATGTGCGCAGCGTCCGTACTTGCCTTGATTCTCGTACTGACGTTCCGCAAGAGCTTCAGCACGAAACGCGCCGAATAGCGGAAGACACTACTGAAACGTCGGTTTCCGGCAGATAGCAGATAGTTCGCGTGGATTGCACTTGCGATTGTTGGATTGAAGTAATTCAGATTCAACAATCGCAAGTGCGTTTTCATTATGCCCGCAAGCGCAAGCCCCCTCTGCACAACTTAAATCCAGAGATGATTCTCGACTTGTACAGACATGCGATCACATTCACGATCGTCAAATCTGAATTTCTTCAGTCCAGAAATCGAGATGCAATTCAGAAAATGACATATTTCGCTTACGTCTCACTTATATATGGCAGATTTCACGTCTCGACATGAGACATCTCGCTTATATATGGCACATCCCCTGCGAAAACAGCCACTTCGGGGGTACGTTTCTGAGGGTTTCGCCACATGTGTCTGCCATATATAAGCGAGATACTCACCCAATCAGCTGCGAAGGAGGATTTCCTCTAGGGCGCTGATCACCGAATCGGGCATGCCGGAGGTGCCGAACAGCTCGTTGCTGAAACGGGGCGCGGTATCGAAGGTGCGCAGAGCCCCGAGCGCACGCACTCCTTGCTCACGAATCGTCTGCATCGCATGCTCTTTGGAAATGTACGGCATTTGCGCATGCAAGAGCACGTCAAGCACGTCCTGTTCGACTGAATTCTCGGCAATCTGCAGTCCGTCTGAAATCGTAACGTTCAAGCATGCAGCAGATGGCACGTCGCGCACAACGACCGACAGACTCAACGTCTGCTGATCGTATGTAATTTCTGCAGTATCGCAAGCTTTACCGTCAATTTCGATACGAACGTTCTGCATGTCTGGCTGCGCAACCCCACGGAACACAACCTCCCAGTTACGCTGTGCCGGAATGGCAACAGCACAGCCTTCCACCGGACTGACGGTGAACTGCGTGGCATTGTCCGTATTCTTCCAGTCGAAGCTCATGCGCGTATCGGCAACATGGGTTTGATCTTCGCCTGACTCCGCAGAGCCGTCGTCTTCCTTGAGTGTGAACGAACCGTTCGCACCGGGGAACACCAGCACCTGCAGGGACTCCGGATTGCCCAGATCATTCACCTTATTACCCTCGCCAAGCTGCTGTAACGGCACGATACCGCCAGCCTTGGCAAACACCGGCATACGGTCGATCGCACGCCACACTTCCAGACGGCGTCCGGACTCCCCTGCCGAAACGTAACGGCGCCCGTCGAAGAAGTCATACCATTCGCCTTGCGGCAGCCAAGCTTCCGTACTACCCAGCTGCGCCGACTCATCATTGTCGGAAACGATGGGTGCAACCAGCAGCTCAGTGCCGAAACGGAATTCGTCCGGCACCTCGTACGCCTGCGGATTGTTCGGATCCGCCCAATACATCGGCTCCACCAATGGCATGCCTTCGAACGCGGCACGATAGTTCATGGTGTATAGGTATGGCAGCATCATGTGACGCAAACGAAGCGAGCTCACCATAGAATCGCGCACTTCCGCGGAAAAATTCCACGGTTCCTTACCCATGAACTGCGAATTGCTGGAATGCAGTCGGTTGATCGGACTGAACGCGCCAAGCTGGTACCAGCGGGCTTCCAAATGTTCGTTGCGGTATCCACACATGTGACCGCCGATATCGTGACTCCACCATCCGTAGCCGATATTCGAAGCGGTAGCAGTGAAATACGGCTGGAATTGCAAGGATTCCCACGTAACAATGGTGTCTCCCGAGAAGCCGACCGGATAGCGGTGCGAGCCCGGTCCCGCATACCGCGAGAAGGTAAGCGCCCAATTCCCGTCACGCCCGGAATCCAGGTAGTGCAAGTGGTTGAGCACCCACAGCGGGTCGAGTCCCGGCTGACGGGTCACACCGCCCTGCTGCCAGTCGAGCCACCAGAAGTCAACGCCTTCGGCTTCCATACGATGATGCATGTCGAAGTAGGCGCTTACGAAATCCGGATTCGTCAGGTCGAATTCCACCGCCTCTTCGGTTGCGGGATCGATGCCGACGCGCTTGGCCACTGCCTCATAATCGTCTTCGAACGCGCGAACGCCATCTCGCGGATGCACGTTCAATGTGGCTTTCAGGCCGCGCTCATGCAGGTCGTGCAAAAACGCCTTATGGTCCGGGAACAGCTGCTTGTTCCACGAATAGCCGGTCCAACCGGAACCGTATTTCGGGTCGATATCGTCCACGCGATGCCAGTCCATGTCGATCACGGATGTGGTGAA
This sequence comes from Bifidobacterium hominis, assembly GCF_040095915.1. Lineage (NCBI taxonomy): Bacteria > Bacillati > Actinomycetota > Actinomycetes > Bifidobacteriales > Bifidobacteriaceae > Bifidobacterium > Bifidobacterium hominis. The sequence continues at coordinate 3,601 of NZ_JBBMFR010000004.1, forward strand.
TGGAATGCCTTCACGCTTGAACCGGTCCATGAGCTGCACGTACTCGTCTTGCGTGTAGCGGTAGTAGCGGCTCCACCAGTTGCCGAGTGTGAAGCGCGGCAGCAGCGGTGTCGGTCCGGCCAGCTTGTAGAAGTCTTGCACCGCTTCGGTGTAGCGGCGGCCGTAGCCGAAGAAGTAGAAGTCGGTTTCCTTGTGATCGCGCGGCATAACCCAAGCCCCCAGCGGATTCGACTTGCCGTTCACTTCGTGGGCTTCCACGATCACGTTCGCGGCGGAATCGTCGAGCACCGCCCATCCGTCTCGCGAAATCACACCATCGTCCAGAGGAATTTCGCCGTTCGCCTCGTCGAGCGTGCGCGCGGTGCCTTTGAGATTATGCTTCGGCTCGTCGCCGTAATACCACGTATTGAACTGGGTGTCGGACATGCCCTTGACGACTACGCTCAAGCCTTCTTTGCTGAACGGCTTGCCATCATACGTAATATGCAATGCGGGAGTGTCAACAATGAGCAATCCATCACGGTGCGTCACCGTGAACTGCGGGTCGGCGCCAAAATCGCGGTTGACCACCATCTGCGTGAGATTGTCTTCGAATTTGCCGGAGTCAGACCATTCGAAGCGGATCAGCGATTCCGTTAGAATGCCGATTCTCCAATGCTCCCCCTGCAGGGTCGATGCTTCGCGCATATTCGGCCGCGCCTTGCGCACATAGTCGGAGAACACCGTACTGGTTGCGTTATCTGATGCGTTGTTTGTCATACCGCTCCTACCTTACTTACCACTGCCAGTCGCAATGCCCGCAATGAACTGCTTCTGGAAAATCATATACACAATGATCACCGGAACAATTGCCAACGAAGTTGCTGCGAACAATCCGCCGTAATCGGTGCCGTATTGGCCGTTGAATGCCTTCAGACCGACAGCGAGCAGCTGCTTTTTTTCGTCGGTAATCATCAAGAATGGCCACAGGTAGTCTTCCCAATTCCACAGGAAGGTGAAGATGGCGAGCGCCGCGATAGTATTGTGGCTCATTGGCAGAATGATGCTATGGAAGATTCTAGTTTCGGATGCGCCATCGAGTTTTGCCGCTTCAATGAGTTCGTCGGAAATTCCCGAGATGGATTGACGGAACAGAAAGATGCCGAATGCGCTGATCATGCCAGGAAGCACGAGCGAGGTGTAGGTGTCTTGCAGACCCCAGTTGGTGAACATTTCGTATTGCGGAATGATGGTCACTGCCCAAGGAATCATCATGGTGCTCATAACGATGCCGAAAAGCAGGTTGCGACCACGGAATCGCATTTTAGAGAACACGTAACCAAGCACCGCACTTGTGTAGATTGCAATACCGGTTTTCAGTACTGCTACGATTAGCGAGTTTGCGAACAATCGCAAGAAATTGAACTTTTCTTGGATGCTCACATAGTTGTCAATCGTGGATGGCTTAGGGAATAATCCTCCGGTCACTTTGACGATTTCGCTATTTGGCGCGAATGATGAAATGAACATCCAAACAAATGGAACAATGGTGATGATGGCGGCGATGAAGAGCAGAATCGTAAGAATGATGCCGCCAATTTTACGTGATTTCATGCCAGTTCCTCCGAATCTCCAGAAACCTTGAACATGATGAGGGTGAGCACACCAGTGAACAGGAAGAGCACAACTGCCTGAGCTGACGCGACGCCGAAGTTGTATTTCTGGAATGCCTGATCAAAGATGAGATAGCTGATGGTGTAGGTTGACGTGCCCGGACCGCCTTCGGTCATGACGAGAATCTGCACGTATGCCTGCAGATAGCTGATCAGTGACGTGATGACAATGAACAAGGTGGTTGATTTAAGCAGCGGCAGGGTGATTTTGAAGAAAATCTGCACTGAGTTGGCACCGTCGATGGCGGCCGCCTCGTACACGTCTCGAGGAAGATTCATGAGACCGGCCAAATATAGAACGGTCGCGTAGCCGAAATCCTTCCAAATGGTCATGATGATGACTGCCGGCATGGCCCATTTGGTGTCGTGCAGCCAGTTGATGTCGAGTCCTGTGATTTTGTCTACCATGCCGAACTGCGGGTCGAACATCCACATCCACACGAAAGAGACTGCCACGAGCGGAGTGATAGTCGGCATGTAGAACAGACCTCGGAGGGTGTCTTTGCATTTGACGAGTTTGGCGCTGAGCAGCAGGGCCAAGCCGAGACCAAGCACAATGCGGAAGAGTGTGGAAACACCTGCGAATACCGCCGTGTTCCCCATGGAAGTCCAGAAGAGTTTGTCAGTGAGGATCTGTTTGAAGTTGTCGAGTCCGACCCAATCATAAGTGCCAATCAGAGGATTCCAGTTATGCAAACTGCCCGCGAAGGCTTTAAAAATTGGGTAGGCCAGGAAAATGGCGAAATAGACCACCAAGAAGGCAACGGCCATGTTGCGTAGGGTGAAAATTCTCGATACCAGAGATTCACCATTTTTGTTTTTCATTGAATCTCGCCTCTCTGTGAGCCGATTCGACCGTTTTGTTACGCAATACAGAATGTCAGATCGAATCGAATAAGAAGATTGAACGTATCTCGTAGATAAAAGGCAGCCGCGGCGCGGAAGAAGAATCGTACCGCGACTGCCCGGATTGGAAAAGGGATTGGATATATCGGTATTACTTATGTTCGTCGAAGTAAGCGTACTTGCTTTCCATTGACGTGAAGTCAGAGCTCTTCATGTCGGTATCCATCTGACCCTGGGCCTCCTTGAGAGCCTTATCGATGGACATGCCGTTCTGGAAGACGTTCTGGAAAGCAGTGGTGCCGCTGGATTCAACGGTGGACGGTGCCGGTCCCGGCCAGATCAGTCGGTCTACGCGCGGCTGGATGGCGGCCATGACCGGCTTGGAGAGAATGTCCTTGTCGTTCTGCAGCGAGGTCTTGGCTGGGAAGGAATTCAGTTCGGATACCGCTTCACGAATATAATCATCGTTGGCAAGCAGGTACTTGATGAAGTCCTGAGCAACGGCCTGCTGCTCCTTGCTCTGGTTCTTGTTGACGCCCGGAGTGGATTCGCCGTTGTAACGGTCGTATGCAAACGGAGTGTCTTTGGAGAAGGTTGGGGTGGCAAACACGCCGTAGTCAATATCTGGATACTTTTCTTTCAGCGTGCCTTCCATGTGGCCCCAAGCGTAGATCATCGCAGACTGGCCGTTACCGAAGCTTTGGGTGTAATCGTTACCGAAGTCAACGGATCCGACCTTGTACTTGTCATACAAATCCTTGAGGAACTGCATGTTTTCTTTGGTCACGTCGTTGTTGTAGTTGGCTTTCTTGCCATCTTCGCTGAAGAGCAGTTCACCCTTCTGATAGTTCAGACCTTGGTAGATGGCGCTGTAGGCGTCGCCGTTGAAGTTGAAGCCGGCCTGCGTCATCTTGCTGCCGTCGGTCTTGGTGAGCTTTTGGGCGACCTGGATGAATTCGTCCCAGGTGGTCGGAATGTCGGCATCGGTGAGGCCCGCTTCGCTCCACAATGTCTTGTTGTAGTAGATGTTGCCGGTGTTAATCACGGAGTCGATATACTTGACTTTACCGTTTTCATCTTCATGTACGGATGCGGTGGAGTAGTCGGATTCCAGAGACTTGGTGTCGATATCGTAATCCGCTGCGTATGGACGAATCAACGCATCGTAAGAGTTGTGGATGTTGAAAACGGCAGGACCGTTTTTGCCTTTCAGAGCCAACGGCAGCTTGGTCCAATAATCATCCCATGAAACATTCACCGTTTTGATGGTGACGTTCGGATACGTCTTCGTGTAGGACTCAATCATCTTGTAGACCGGATCCGTGCCCTTGCTGCCCCAGCTCCAGTACTCGAGCTGGATTGGCTTGCCGTCGTTAACGAGATGGTTAGGGTCGTAGGTGATGTTATTGCCGATAACGTCAAGCCCTTTGTCGGCTTTCGTATCGGTTGTGCCGGAAGCGGTATTGCTGTTCCCGCACGCAGCCAAGCCGACGATGCTCAGGGCCGCCACTGCCGCTGCGATACCTTTGTTGATTTTCATATCTCTCCTTACGTCCTCGTAAGCCTTCATCCGCCCCTTGCGGACAAGCAATATCATACGACAAGGGTTTCATATTGGCAATTCAAGGTTTTTTGAAATGTAACCGGTTTCATTTGAAACCCGTTTCATCTCACCACTGTGAGCGTGCACACATTGTTTTTCATACGGCGTGTCATATCGCAACCCTTTTCATTCATCTTTCAACTTTGCAGCCATGGGGACGGCAACGATGGTAGGCTGAAACAAACAGTGAAAAACTTTCGGAGGCACCATGAAAGCAAGCATCGGAGATGTGGCACTCAAGGCAGGCGTATCGAACGCTACAGTCTCACGCACTTTCGCACACCCTGAACAGGTGTCGGAAGCAACACGGTTGAAAGTGCAGGCCGCAGCCGATGCGTTGAATTTCAGCGTTTCCAGATCGGCAGGAATTCTTAAATCCGGTAGAACCTATCGCATAGCATTATTGGTTGGCAGCGGCATCATCGAATGGTTCACCGCTGAAATCATTGCCGGACTTAACGATGTTCTGCGTGACGCCGGGTACGATCTGGTCATCTACCCCATCGAGGGGTCGGAAGCGCGTGACGCATTCTTCGAGGAACTTCCCGTACGCAGCAATGCGGATGCCGTATTCGTTTCCTCATTTGGCATCAGCCCCGACGAGGTCAAACGTCTCGGAACCGCAAAAATTCCGATTATCGGCATCAATACCACCAGCGAAGGATTCGATGCAACTGTCGGTATCAACGACAAAGAAGGCATCAAACTCATCGTTCGACATCTCGCCAAGCTGGGACATCGTAACCTGCTGTATTTATATGAAAGCTTTTCCTCCACATTGGGATTCAGCTCATTTAACCGTATTTCCGGATTCCAAGAAGCCTGCGATGCAGTTGACGGACTGACCGCCCGCACACTGGCAGTGCAAAAAGGCGACAGCATTCTGGATGCGGCAATTTCCGAAATCATGGCGCAAGACAACCCACCCACCGCATTGTGTTTCCATCAGGACTCACAGGCAATTCCATTGTTCTTCCGCCTTCAACGCAGCGGCCTTTCCGTGCCTGGAGATATTTCCGTAACCGGATTTGACGACAGCACCTTCGCCAAGGAGGCTGAGCTAACCACCGTTCGACAGCGCCCATACGACATGGCCGTCGATGCGGCACAAAAGGCTCTGGCACTAATCGAAGGACAACCCATCGAGGAACCATTCGAGACGTTCCCCGTGCAGCTGCAAGTACGCGGATCAACTGCCAAGCCACGCGCCACCCCTCTGCTGTAGGCTGCAGCGTGCAATCGCGCGAGATCACTTCGCGCAATATCCCACGCCAACCGGTCTATCTGCGTTATGTATGGCAGATTTTGCTTTTCGTACGGAAACATCTCGCTTATATATGGCATGTCGCCTGCGAAAACAGCCACTTCGGGGGTACATTTTTGAGGTTTTCGCCGCATGTGTCTGCCATATGTAAGTGAGATGTCTCCGGTCAGGCCTCCGAATCTGCCATATATAAGCGAAATATGAGCAAAATGCAGGCGAGGCACGCTCCATAACAAAACAACGCATGCAAAGACGAACGAGGCTCAATTATTAATTGCTGATTGGTTTTGCAGTAAATCAATCTTTTCATTAAGTTTTTCTACAGAAGAAAAGGCCACGGTATATTTGGTAAATCCATCTTTTTCCTGAGGATTTCTCCATATGTCTTCTGGGGTAATACCACTTCGTTTAGCGTATTGATTCAGTTTTGCAATCAACGAGACAAAGTTTTCATCGTCAGTATTCAAGGTACGATTTTTATCATTGAATAACTGTCTATAGGGCACATCGAGATGCTGGATGATCTCTCGAGCCACGCCAATATTGGCATCGTCAATACCTTGTTCGTCAAACGCTCGATTAATCATTCTTACGCATAGATTCGATTCGAGTCCGAGTTCCCACAATTCCTTTACTCCATGTAGTCGTTCATCCTTGGTGGCCAGCTCGTCGAACAATTCGGTTCTATCCTTGTCTACAGTTTTGCCGGAATGACTCATCCACTCCTTTGCCGCTTCCAAAAGATAATCGAAATCTGCATCTTGAATATAAACAGACATATCCTCGACTATCTTCTGCAGCACAGGTTCAAGACGAGTATCTTCATCGGCGATGATCCTACATGCCTCATTCGGTCCAAGAAGATTCGGCGATAAGTAAGTAATAAATTTTGCAGATCGCAGCATCCACGTTCGACGTGCTTCCCAACAAATATTAGGAATCATTCCAAAGGCGGTTTCAGTGTCGCCAATAATCGATTTATCATCCAACAATCGCGCATAGACATCGGGCTCACGTTTAAGATCGAATACTCTGGAATCACCCACTTTAATATTGGAAACCTGCTCATCCGAAAGTGGTGATTCGAGCTGCAACGAGCGAACCAGCGATTCCTTTTTCTTCGCATTGCAAACATCAAGAGGCAGGTTCAACAGTTTGACCGCAAGATTTCCCCTGTCAAATTCTGGGTCTTCCTTGGTTGATTCAAAGGAAGAATGCAGCTTTAGCCACTCACCACACGCATCCGCCTCCTCGACATCCCCAACAGACTCCAACACGGTCTGCAGATTCATCGGAGTAAACCAAATCGCATCATTCCGCAGTAACTCATTGACATAAGAAACGCTGATTCGTTTCCGTGTTTCATCGTCAATTCCCGAAGAAAGTCTGTTCTTTAATTCGTCCGACTCAAAATGAAGCATTCGAGCAGTATGTGAATGCTTCTTGATTATTCCGCTAACAACTTGCTCAAGCTCCACCCATTTATCTTCTGATTTGCGAGTGTCAAATATCGAGTGGACGGAGTCGCCCAACACTGCAACAATATCTGAATCGACATCCGAGGCAACAGTCCCATCAACGAAGTCGAGCGCATATTCAGATTCCTTCAGGAAGTCAAGATACTTGTCGACATTCTTAATGACGTATTGGTAGACGGGGGTGGAAATGCTTCTGATCTGGTTCAGAGCGAGCATTTCATGCTTTGCAAACGTGCCTTGCAAATCGTTAATCGCACAAAGAAGATTGCTTCTGGTGAAATCATACCCATCATGTTCAACGAGGAGTCTGCGCAATGGTTCACTCAAACAAGACAGATCTGGAGCGGAGTAGTGAGAGTCAAGCAGCACCTTGTCGAGTTGCTTTGCCACTTCTTCATCTAAAGAATCATCGCTGAATACGGGAATGAATTCCCAATGTTGTTGAATGAAATTATTGAAGGCATCGGAAACTTCGTATTGAACATTTTTATTCAAATGACGCAGTACAACGTCTAGGAAATCACACAAAGTTGTAGTGTCAGCTAACGTAGCAACATCGTCCGCCAAGAACTCCAGTATCTCCGAGCATGTGTCCGCCGCAAGCAGTTCAAGAACTTCAGCTGTTTTGTTTTCCTCATCGCTGAGAAACGCAAGCAAGAAATCCTTTGCCACACCCTTCAAGTTGGATAGATACGAGATAACCATGCGTAGCGTCTTTTTATCTTCATCTGCTTTTGACTTCACCAGGTAGTTGAGAATACTGATATTTAGCATCCACGCTTGTCCGAAGAGAGAATTATCTCGATGTCGCACGCGTTTCAGCACATTCTGTACATCCGCATCGTTGAGATGGAAAGAGAAATCAGATTTGTTCTCGTTAATATTGTGTATTACAAAATTTAGGGCATTCCTCGACATGCCTTCATCTGAATAAATCGTGGAATACAGCTTGTAATCTTGAGCGATCCAACCACCGGCAATCAAACTTGATAGCAACGTACCCTGTTCATGCAGATCGTCTTGGATAAACTGAGACAATGTCTGGCGGTCTGAATCATCGAACATGTCGGGACCCTCGAAATCTATCTCGCAGGCTTTATCATTCAGAAGATATTTCCAATCACCTGTCCTCAGATTTTCAATGCGGTTTTCAATTTTACAGATCCTCTGATTGACAGCATTCAATGTCAGCTGACTAATATCAATTGTCGTGTCAAGGTATTTTTCAAAAGTTTGTTTTGAAGGTGTGATTTCAATCGGACGCCAACCAGATTCGCCATAGAAAGAAGCGGTAATCTTAATTGTAGAATCCTTTCGCTTTGCTGAAAGCTCTTCCCAGGTGTGTGCTTCGCTCAATTTAGAGCCGCTATATCCAGAGATATTAATGTCATCATCATCGACTTTTCCGCCGCTGAGTTCCGCAATCCACGCTTTCGTCCGCTGCGCCAACTGGGAGGCAATTCTATCCGCCTCCATAGAGTCTAAAGCCATTTCCAAATCTTCTTGCGCGCTTTTGCGCCGTTGGGATAGCCTATAAATGCTATCTGTGGAAATGCTCCGTGCAGTCGAATATATTTTGTCGATCTTGCTGTTGCCTTCTCTCATCTTTTCCGCATCCGCAAGGTAACAGTTTTTATAAATCAAAAATGCGAGAAGATGCGCGGCGGATAGTCCAAGAGTATTCTCCTCATCTTTCTTATCATCTAGGTTAACATGCAGTCTTCTGCTGTACATGATGAAATCGTTGCGGATCGTTATCCAAGTACGCTGGTCTGGAATAAAACCGGCGACGTCTTCAAGTAGATCTCCGACTTTGTCTATTCGAGTGATTTCATCGCCTAGAGCGTTTCGTGCCGTTTGGTGGGAATTATTTGAACTGACAAACGGAACTACTGAAATAATAAGATCGAAGAATTTCGCACGAGAGAAAGCTCCTATTCGCCTTTCTTCACTTAATGTTTCTTCCGAGGCCTTGATACATTGATCATCAAACACGGCGTCACTTATTGCATAAATAAAACGGATAGTTCTTCCATCTCGACGAGATCTTTCCCCAGTAATAACTGGATCGTCATTCAGAATCTGATTTAATTCACGTAATGAATCGAAGATTTCAGGGCTTTCAAATCGGTCGAGATCTTCGAAAATCACGGTTTCGATCTTTGATTTTTCGAATAGGTATACAATTTCGTCAAGATACTGGTCAAAGTATGAGTCAACTCCCTGATCCAATTTCAACGAGGCACCACTCACATTAACTTGCCCGATTTTCAGATTGCTTTTTAGAAGATAAGAACAGATCATCCATGACGCCGCGAAAAGAAGCACTAGCAAGACTACATAGCCTAGCAAAAACTTCCCTGATGGACTTATCGCCCATTTATCGATAAACGGCAAAGAAGACAACAATGATTGCCCGAATTTACCTAAATCATCACCGAAAAATGCCCCCAACAACATCGTCAGGAATACACTCGTCATCAAGGAAAACCCTATCTTCTCCCATTTGCCCTTCTCATGAATCCGATGAAATCTAGAGAGCGGGACATCTTTCGGATCGACACCGTACAACAGTTGCTTCACAATCTCCCGCTGAATCCGATTCGTCGGAGTGTCTGTCGAAAAATCATCTGTAGGGCCCTTAGAGCCATGCCTATTTTCATTATTATCAGATCGCCGTTCAGCATTACCGCAACAGGATGCCAGCGGAGCAAGCGAAATGTTCTTTGTGCTACACGGTTTTACCCCTTCAAAGTCTTCGACCACTTTCTCGAGGATGCTGCTCTTTCCCGAACCATACGTTCCAGATATCGCTATATTTCTTAGCTTGCCCTTCTTATCACTTCCTATGGCACTTTTGAGAGCATCGACATATTCACTATGATGTTCCGCCTGATATTCCGGATACAGCGGATTCAGTTCAAGAGCGTCCTGCTGTTCTGAGACATTCTTCACTTCTTGAGAATCCGTCATATCAGTGACACCTCTAACTTCGCACTCCTCCATGACCGACCCCTCTTTCTCCAAACCAGCCTCATTGCTCCGCTCGACATTCCGCGACAAATCATACACCCTGGATTGGCAACGGTGTGTTGGACGGGTCCTTAGAGGACGAGTCCCTGTTCGGTGAATTCCTTCGGACTCCGGTATCCGAGGGCGGAGTGGAGCCGCTGGTCGTCGGACCACCACACGCAGTCGTCGGGGTCATGCCTCGGCTGCTCGATCGTGGTGTAGTGGTTCCGGTACACGAGCTCCTTCTTCAGCAGCCTGTCCGCCGACGCGGACATAGGTAAGATCGCTCGCCAGATGCGCGTGCGGGGCGTAGCCGTCGAACTCGCGGTCCAGCAGGTTCGCGAGCTTCGCCTCGTTGGCCCGTATCACGCCTGCCTTCGTGTGAATACCGGCGCCGCTTGTTCTGAAACGTCCGCCTCCATCTCCAACCGCCGGTCGCGGATGTCTTGGACCCAGCGCCGCAGGGTCGATCGCGCGATGTCGTACTCGGCCCCGATCTCCCGGGATGGCTTGCCGATCTCGCACGACTGCACGATCTGCCGTTTAACGCCCCGTCGTAGTGGCGGGGATGTTTCAGGCCAGCCATCATCGGCCTCCAATCCCACGTCATTCGTCCCTCATTGGACTGTCTAACACATTGTAGCCAATCCACGCACGACGTGATGCACCTCGACGGCATCCACCTGCACCGCGACACGGTTGTGCTCATCGCGGTCTCCGGCGGCCACGTAATCGGATGGCACGTGGCGAGGAGTGAGACGTGCTCGGCCTGGTCGTCGCTGTTGTCTAGGATCGCGCCACCACATCGTCGCGCGTCTCGGACGTCAGAACGGCCGCCGAGTGGATGGCGTCGTACAACCAGTGAGAGCGGAACTTCGCCGGATTCCTCGACCAGAAGAGCCGTTGGGAGGACGACATCATCGCGGACCAGCACATGCGCCTGGCCAAGACCCGCCGGATGGTGCACGGACGGATCAGGGATGGGCAGCCATTCACGTTCCTCGACCCGCCGGACGGGTGCGCGGAGCCGATCCCGTCCTCGAGCAAACTCATCGAGTCGTGGAGCGCGCGCATCCGAGACATGCTGCGCCACCACCGCGGCCTGTCCCTAGCGCGGCGGATCAAGGCGATCTGCTAGTGGTGCCACCAGCGCATTGAGGATCCGGAGACGGACATGCAAGCAAGATTCCTTCACTACGTCCGATCAGAACTAAATATCGAGATCGCCAGCGTCTCCCCGCTTCATTTGTTCTTGAGCTATGTTATCATTTTTCTGATTTAGTCGACAGTATTGTCCCAGCAGCTCGAAAGGACGTCGCATTCTCCAATGTCTCATATGTCGCCACATCTAGTTATCCTTAACTAAGTAAGGAGGAACCATGGAAACCAAGCCTGAAGCTCCCATCGCCAAATCTGAGATGTCTTCGACGGAAGCCGCTGAATTTTTGCATGTGACTCGCCGCAGTGTCGCACGTTTTGCCACGGAAGGGAAACTCGCATCACAAAAAAAAGGTAATAAGCTTTTCTTCAAAAGGAGTGATGTGGAAGATTTTGCTCTCAAGCGCGGAATAATTCAACCGCTTGAGACTGAGCCACAGTCTCGCATACTTACAGTTGCTCAGTTAATCTCGACAGTCAAAGAAGAAGTCGACACTTTAAAAGAGGAAATCAACGCCAAGCAACAGCTTCTGGCGGAGAGAGAAAAATTCCTGTCAGACCTTCAGTACGCAGAACGACGCTAACGGACTGACAAAATAAAACAAGATGCCAACGTCAACGTTCTAAATCATCGCTGGCATCTTCTTTATCGAAAGGAGGAGCAATAATGAAGGATCTGATCGTTATCATGATTCTCACAATTGTGATTATCTCTACCCTTTAAAAGGTAGTATAACACCTATTTTTTCCTTATTTGTAAAAGATAGGTAACAGCATGTGATTCGCATATCCTGATTTTAAGCTTAGTGTCGGATATGCGAATCGCATGCTATGCATAACACAACTAAGGAAAAGTATGCCCATTACAGAGTTAAGCAAGTTCGGAACAAGTCAGTCTTAACCACCAGCACATTTTTTCTCGTTATACTACTGGTAGTCGCTATTGATGCGCAAGGAATATCGCAGCGACCATTCGACGGAAAAACATAGTCCCACTAGAACACAGGCAGACGGGCACACTGATTTCAGCTGGGTAGTGCCCAAAAGCGTGCAAGTCCGTGGTGATCGGACATATGCAAACTCAGACGTGAACCATAAAATTAACAAAACAATCGGTAGTGTTTGTGGTTATAGGTCAGAGTCCTCCAGAAAAATTTGTCCTTTCCGCTTCCGTTTAATGCATCAAATCGGGAGGATGATACAATCTTTCTTCTTACGCAGCTATTTCGACCACAGCACCGCCCACCTGAATTCGTCTGGGACATTCATGACGCATTCGCGTGACCTTCATGTAGTTTTCGCGTCTACACAACCTACCGCAACGCCGCTTTTCCGGACTTGTGCAGACAGCAAAACTGAATGTACTTTTTTATGCGGTTACATGTACTTTTATTCACGATAAAGTTGGGCAGTGTCCAGTTTGCGGAGGTCGTTCTTCTTTACAGAAAGACGACCTTCGTGCTTTATTGAAACCCTCACGAGTAAACAGACACAACACGATGGACTTCTATCACATTCGAAAAACAAATCACGCTTCTCAATTCACGCTTTTACGAGCATCCTCAAGAAATGGAAGGTAAACCTCAGTAAATTGGGAAACAGTCATTATTTTAACCCAACTATAACGAGACTCGGAGGCGCTGATTCCTTTATGCAATTTAAATTCACGAACTGAATCTTGTATATGCATAAGCAAAGGATTTGGTCCAACAGAAACCATACAATCCTTCTGGCGTTGCACCCTTTCATCCCGGACAACGACGATCACGCCAAAATGTCGACCAAGAACTTCGGCACTTATCACCCCATCGCACTCCAGCATATAAGCAGAATCATTCAGTTTTCTTTCTATTTCCTGAGCCGGCTTCTGTTTAATTGTATAAACGCCAGTTTTTTGATCATAAGCAACGATATTACCGTTTTTATATTCAACAAAACAGAAAAAATTATCACTGATATTTGATTTGCTTAGACCGTCACATGATGAGGGCCGTAGTATTTCATGCTGTTCACCGTCAACTGATTCGTTCTGTCCATCACACGATGGAGAAGACGACACAGTATGGTTTTCACGGAATGTCTCCGCATATAAGTCGAAGTTGATTTGCCGTACATCTTTCTCTACAAGCGATTCTCCCCTGCTCACGTCGAAGGACAACCGAGCAATCGTTTCAACGGGATCGCCAAATTCATCTTGCTTATCTGGATCAGTCTCCAAGAACCTATCCATCTGCATCTTCAGGAAAGAAAGACATTCATCTGGCGTCAGCATTTTGCTTCACCCTTTCATATCCTTCTCAGCGACCGCTTTCTGAAGCGTCAAGAATGGACGAGCCATTCTATCAAAAGTATCAGCAATACCTGCATCGTCAAGTTGAACAAATGTCGAAGAGCCATCATCCTGCGACTCAGCAGTGTAAACCGACGTCTGATCCAAATAGTCGAGAATGTACGCATAGTCCACCAAGGCTTGCAAGAAGTACGGGCTGTGCGTAGTAATGAGCATTTTCACATTCAGTGTTTTGGCCGTAAGCACCAATGCGTGCGCGTACGTGACCTGCCATTCAGGATGCAAGTGGATTTCCGGTTCATCCAGAACGAGTATGTCATCATCTGAAACGATTCCATTCTCGATAAGGAAACGGATAATAGCAAATGCTTTCACCCCCATAGAAGCATTGCCGGCCTGAATCGGATTTTTTACTTTCTCGTCAGTATTGATTACCAAGCCAGACGGAGATGGCGCGAGAACAGCGTGAAACGCATTATCGAACACCGACAATACTTCCTGCATTTTTTCTTGCGCGACTACCGACCCAGCCAAATCGTCATATATATCCGACCGAAGATCTTCCATTCGATTAAGCATCGCCTCGATAAGTTCATCTCTGTATTTAGGTCCCCATGACGAGGATGGTCTTCTTCTGTGCGCAACTGAGATGTTATCGATCAGAGAAGGATCATCAAGGATGTAGATATTTCGTCTTTCGTTCGTTGCAGGGAGACTTGAAACGCATCTATTGTCAATGAATTTGACTTCTCTTCTGTTCTGATCATCTGAAAATACGATCTCGGACTCATCACCTGAAGAAGGAAACAGTCCCTTAATCTGTTCCCCAAATTGGGTTTCAAATGTTCTTTGCGTAATTATTTGAGCATTCTGTTCATCCGAGACGCTGAGCAATTCTGCAATACGCTGACGAATGACAATATATTTCTCATCCTCGCCAAAATGCTTAGCGGCAGAGCTAATTGTCTCTAAATCATCCCATCTAAGCCATCTCTCTTGCGAAAGTGATTCTTTTTTGCACTCGCCATCATCTTGTGTAGCAATGTTTAAGAAACCCGCAGAAACGTCCTCTTCGCTCCTTTCCGAACCATATTGAACCTCTTGAACTATTTTTTCGGCAAGCACCCTCATAGTTCGGCTACTCACCGTTTCCTCCAAAAACACACCGGTAGAGGAACGTGAATCTTTTATCGCAATAGGAGCCATCTGAGACATCGCCCGAAAAACGGACCGCACTAGCCTATCGCGCACATTGGAATCATAATTATGGAACGGTGACAGCAGGGAATATAACGCTTTCCCCAAAGTGCTCTTGCCGGTATTATTGGCAGCTGCAATCACTGTTATTCCATCAATGGCAATGTCGGCATGCCGAACCTTACCTATGTTCCGGATTTCAAGTCGCATATTGCCTCCACTTATAATTACACTTTTCTACTCATGATAGTGCACACTTCTGCTACACAAAGACTTCATTTTTATGCCACTCACGACGAATCTAAATCTAATTTCTCCAGTTCTAACTCGTCTACCTCAGAACTACGATTGCTAGAATGCGATAATGTCCAGATTCTTACGTACTTTGAGGATAACGTCCGAATTCTTGCGCACTTTGGGTTTCAGGCCTGACGTGAAAGGTATGGCCCCGCGTCCTGTGCACGATTTCTTCATTCGCCAAAACGAAAAACCGCGATTGGAAACCAGGAGACGGAACCATGCCCGAGAACATCATACGGATCGACCGGCACATGCCCGGGGCCAGGCTTGACCGGCTCGTCACTCAGAAGGTCACCGAGATACTCAACGCGATACCCGACGCTTCAGGCCGACGAGATCGCCAGGACCGTCCATGTACGAGCGTTCCGGCGGATGGAAGGCGTACCGCGCGGGCGTTACGGGCTCGGGCTCACCACCAAAGCCGAGCGGGTCGCCCGTGGAGATGGAGGGGCGGAGGCTCGGGGCGGCCGCCAGGTGCCTGCGCGAGGGCATAGGCGAGGCCACGACCTACCTCCTGCCCGAGTTCCCCGCCGAGCACCGCAGGAGGATCCGCACGAACGACATGATCGAACGGCTCAACCGCGAGATCAGGAGGCGCACGCGCGTGGCCGGCGGCTTCCCCGACGGGAACAGCGCGCTCATGCTCGTCTGCGCGTGCATCAGGTACGCCGCCGCGAACGAATGGTCCAACCGGCGTTACCTCGACATGCCCCGGCTTGGCGGCACGCCGGAGGAAGCGAACTGATCATCGTGCCATGGACGGCCATGACCCAAAGTACGCAATCTTTCGGGCACTACCACGCGGTCCAGGAAGCGTCATCTAGAATGTGAAAACCCGCGCAAGGGGCTTCAGAGACATGGGCTATTTCAGCACGATGATCTACCTGACCTGCGGCAAACACGACCTACGAACCATCATACCTGACAGAATTCACCCACACCAAACAGCGAAAGGCTAGATTATTTATTAGAATTGACGTGCTTCTAATCAGGGATGGACAATGAAACGATTCATGCAAATCTGTGGGCTCCTTTTTGGTTTCTTGTTGTCGTTTATTGTAATCTTCGAAATCTGTATGGCATATGGCTCCTGCCATGGAATGCAAGCGGGAGATGCCGTCGCGCTTTTCCAGTCGACGATCGAAGCTTTTGCATGCTTCGTAGCCATTTTGGGCGCATTCATCGCTTGGGAGGAATACCGTAACGCTCATAGGCCAATTTTACTGGTCCGAATAAAGAAGGAATATCACTACAGTAAGAGTGAGTTTCGTTCTGAATCGATATCTTATGTTTTGGTCAATGAGGGGACCATGCCTGCGCAGGATGTCATAGTTAACATCCATCCAGGTATTCCTTGGCCAATGGCTTCTCATCCAGCTGGAGATCCTCAACAAGAATTACGTGAGCGTAAGGTAACATACTTAAGTCCCAAAGCAGAAGTCACTCTGCTGTTTACGGGTCGCGGTGAGTATGAAGAGATGCTCTCATCAACTCATTGCGGTTCGCAGAGCGTTAGCATTGAGTATTCTCGTCCAGAACATAGAAAAAGGGAAACGGTTAAATTCCATCTCGATCCAACAGATATAGCTTATTTAGCAGCTAATGCTGTGGCGGATCCTCTTTAGATAAAGCGCGTTGTAGCATTCTTGGTGGCACAGTTGCGGCTTTTTTAATTCGTGGTCTAATCGCAATTAGACCACGATTGCCATTGATATGAACTGATTTTTGTTCCGTATTTCCTCTAACTCGATGGGAGATGATGGAACCATGGCAAAAGGCACGAAATACACGCCGGAGTTCAAGGCGAAGGCTGTCAGGCTGTTGGCGGAGTATGGAACGTCGTATTTCGTCGGAGACGAATGTGATCGCCGCGATGGCGAAAGATCTGGGGATCACTCCGGAAACATTGGGGCGCTGACGCAACCAGTCGGACGCGACGGTCGCGGTGGAGTCGAAGCGGTCGGCCGAGGACGCGATGGACGAGTTCATCGGCATGCTCGACGACCACATGGTCCGGTACCGAGACAAGCGCATCAAGATGGAGTCTGACATGAGCATCATGGGCCAACGCCGAAGGCTCGGTCTTACGGCATGATTGGTGGTGATGGAATCAACGACGAGTCTAGCAGAACGGCACCACCCCCGCTGACCACCTTTATTTGATCACATACAGCTTTTCGGACAACGCGGCCGCGGAGGGCTTCTTCGGGTGTATGAAGATGGAATCCGTCTATCCCGAACATTAAGAGGAGCATACCCGCGACGAGGCACCCGCTCTTGTCGACGGGTACACCCACTGGTGCAACCACGAGCGCATCAAGCAATCGCTTGGTTGGATAAGCCCGGTACAATACCGTCAGAGCCAGGGAATGGCTGCGTGATTAACTCCAAGAAAACGTCCGCATCCCCTACCCGGGTTTATGGGCGTTTTTTGCCTATGGCCCACCACATCCAGCGTTGTACGAAAAGGTTCGCGAGGGTCAGCAGCACGAGCGCAAGGGCGGTGGCCGCGAGGCCCGCGAGAAGCTGTGAAAACCACGGTGTGGACGCCACGTCAATGCCGATGACGTGGAAAAGCCCGATCTTCACGATGTTGAGTGTCAATGCGTTCAGCGCGTAATAGACGAGGCTGTAGCGGCCGATATGGGCCAGCATCCGGCATGACCCCACCGCGATGCACAGCCAGATGACGGCGAACGTGCCAAGGAATGCCGCCGCGACCGATACGGTCAGCAGCGCCGGACCATCCGGTACGATTCCGGCCACGGCCGGTACCGCCAACGTCAGGAACACTACGGCTGCGCAAGCTGACGATACGCCCGCTCTCCCGCGCGGAATGGCTTTGAGCCATTCCTTCAGCACGTATCCGACGCACATGTAGCCAGCTGCCTTGACCCCGGCCACAATCTGGAAGGGTAGTGCAGGCCATCCGGTCTGGGACGAGACGAATGTCGACAGGATGACGAACGCCATTCCAATAGCGGCAAGCACGCTCCCGTCATCAGTCAGGCTGGTCAGCCCGTACATCAGGCATTCGCCCACGAAGAATGCCATGAGGAACCACAGTCCGTTACCCATGACGAGCACGTCGAGGAACTGGTGCGCAATACCGTAGTCGTGGCTCGTCTGGAAGGCCGCGCGCATGGATGGTATGAGCAGTATCGCAAACGGTTTCGCGAGGAAGTACAGGGAGAACACGTAATACGGCACCAGCAACGTCTTGGCCTTGCGCGCCAGGAACGCCTTGAACCCGCCCCTCCTACTGAACGTGAGCCCCCCCAGTAGGAAGAACAGGGGCATGTGGAACAGGTATATCGCGTCGATGGGCGCGTCTAATGCGGGCAGCCACACGCTTTCGCCGTCACCGTTCCTGAGGTGGCCGAAACTGACCAGTACGATGCCGACACCCTTGGCCACGTCGATCCACTCGATACGCTTGGAATCACTCATTTCACATCCTGTTCCGCTAAGTTCCTGAATTTCCTGAATGCGCCGAAGCGTACGATGAAGGCCGTGATGTTGGTGCTGGAGAACACCACGCATACCGTCAGCGGTGTGATGTTCCCGGTCAGCCACAGAACCGCGCAGGCCGTAAGATTCACGATTGCGCTGACCATGATCGCCGCGTTCGCCCAAGTCGCCTTCCCGATCGGCGAGAGCGCTGGATAGCCGAACATGAAACTGAAATATCCGAAGAACACGCCGACCATCAGTATCCGCAGGAACTCGCCAGCGCTGGCGTACTGTCCGCCGAGGATTAGCACGCACAACGGCGTTGCCAGCACTTCCACCAGCCCGCACGCGAGGAACCAAAGGATGCCGCCCCGCAACACTATGCGGTAGAACAGCCTGTAGTCCTTCTTGTTGACCATCGACGGGTAGAGTGCGTCGCCGAGCGGCGGAATCATCTGCTCTCCGGCGGACGACAGCTTGGTCGCGCCGGAGTACAGGCCCATCTCCACGGATTCGGGGCTGTAGCGCATGCCAAGGAAGATGGATCCCAATGATCCGTTGATGCTCACGGATATGCGGGATATGAAGAACCAGAAGCTGTCTTTCAACGCTTCCAGCATTTCCCTCATGGTGGTGCCGGTCGCCTTCAAACCGTCGCGTTTGAGCAGGGAGAACGCCCACAGGAGCGCGATGATATCGAATACGATCATCGAGACGGGATAGATGATCAGGGTGTCGTCGCCCCTCACGAACAACAGCGTCGCCACTAAGATTCCGGATTTTGCGGACACCGCGCGGATGGTAATGTCCTTCATGCGTTCGATGCCCCTGAAGTAGGCGTCTGGAAGCAGCGCCTTGGCTATCGAGTCCACGAAGAACAGCAGGATGATCACGAAATGGCCGCGGAGCATGTCCACGAACATCGCGCATGCCAGGAACACGGCCGAGGCTCCGCACGCCAGCAGCAGCTTAGTGTACGTCATCGTCGAGATGGTTCGGGACATTTTTGCCTTGTCGTTGCGATGCACGGAGATGGTCGCGGTGGTCGACAGCTGGAAACCGTACTCCACCACCATCTGGAACACCAGGCAGAACGACGTCGCGAATCCGATCACGCCGAACTTCTCCACGCTGAGCACGCGTGACAGGTACGGCAGGAGTAATAGTCCGATCAGATAGTTTGAAAACGTGAGCGCGTATAGGAACAACGCATTCTTAAAAATACGCGAATGTGATTTGTTATTCGTAGCCTTCATTGTCTTTCGGTTAACTCATCTAGCTAATGTTTTAGATTCGTGCATAAGAAATCAGCAGTTCCTATTTGATGACTGTCGTGATTTGATTTCCTGTATAACGAACAGATGCGCATGTGCGAGTTTCCTCAAGGAAGTTGCCGACCTCAATGTACATGACTGGCACTTCGTTATCAGGGAGATTCAGAAGTTTGCGGGTATCCTTATCTGCTTTTGCCGTGAACATGGTGTTCAGAGGGCAGGAAGCAAGTCCTAAGGATTCAAGCGACAAAAGAAGGGACATACCAAAAAGTCCGCCGTCAGTGAACCCCTCATTCCGTTCATAGGATGTGATGAACGATCGCAGGTCGGAAGTAATGAGAATAAGGGCAGGGGGTGCCGCATATCCTCCCACTCCTCCTTGGATAGTCAAAGCCTTAGTGATGGTTCCAGGGTTTAGGATCAGATGAACTCGAGTTGGTTGTCTGTTGCAGACGGACGGTGTCCTCATAGCCATGTCAATGGCTTGCTCGATGAGATTAGCATCTACTGGCTCATCGGAAAACTCTCGTACCGAATGACGGTGTTCATTAAGTTGAACGTAAGGTAGGAGCGAGTTGTTAGCTTTTGTTGACCGTCGGATGACGATGCTTCCTCCGCGTGATGGATCTGCGGACTTAATATGATTCCATTGCTCGTTGGTGAAAAGACTTTTTTGCCATGAGATATCCTTGCCCGCGCGAATATGGCGTTCCATGTACTCGTGTAGTGCTGACATCGACTCTTGAAATACGGTGTTTTCCTCATAGTTGCTGTCGGCTAGCTCTAAGCTCTTGAGCATGGCTGGAAGTTCGAGAAACACTTTGCGTCCAAAGCCATATCGAAAATCGCTATGGCTGAGTCCTTTTTCTATCTGATGGCTCAGGAACATGATTCGTGTTTCCAACTGTGTGAGATCGGTAGAGGCAACACGGGAGTAGTTTCGGTTATATCGATGTGCCTGAAGAATGGAGTCTTTGTAAAGATGAAGCGTTTGCCGTAGATTTCGTATTGCTGACGCTATAGGACGCGGGACGCACGCGTGAAACACTGCCCTGAGCTTCTCACTCATTTGAATCCTCCAATTAAGTGTGAGTGATGAATAATCATTGTTTGTTTGCGAGTACTGCTTGCTGCATGTTGGCGAGGTATTCGTCGACCCTCGTGCGCTCTGCGTCGAGTATTCGTTCGACCTCGGCGAAGTCCACATGCCGATTAATCACGTCGAAGTCGCCATATCCGTCTACATGGCGCTGCTCGGAGTCCACGAGCTTCAGGAACTCGGAAAGCCTTCCGGAATACTGGCCCGGGTAGATGCAGATTGGCTCGGTTCCCATGTTCATGGAGAATGCGGTCGCGTGAAATGAGTCAGTCAGCACGTATTTCGCGTTGTCTACAAGGGAAACGAAATCGAGGATTTCAGGCACTACGAGGCTTTTACCGTTTCGGAATACTTGGTCCACGCGGGTGCAGAATCGGTAGATAGGCAGGCCTGTTCTGCGTGACAGTTCATCCGCATATCCGTCGAACTCTTTGCTGCGGTTCAGGTTGTAGATAAGGATGTAGTCGCCTTTAACCTGCGGTTTCGTGGCGATGGAACGCCAGAACGATGCCGGCATCGCCAGCGTGGGGTCGACGATTTGCACAGCGTTGTGGTATCCGTACTGATGGTTCAGAATATCAACGCCGCTCTGCTCTCGTACGGAGATCATGTCGAAACGATCAATGTACTTCTTCGACTGGTTGACTTCGTTCTCGTCGAGATGGCTTCGGCCGAAGCTGGACGCATACGCGTACTTGGGTTTTCCGTCAGGGACAAAGTCCAGATAGAAGCATGGAATGACTCCCTTGTTCCATCCGGAATTCCACACTTGGTCACTGCCGGAAACGTACACGTCAGCGAAATCGTTGAAGTTTTTGAAATCCGATTCGCTGAGATACGTCTTTTCCGTGAGGTTCAGATATTCGCTGCGGAAGCCGTCGAACACTTTCTTCCATAGCAAGTAGGTTGGCAGGAACGCCAGGGCCTTTACCGGATTGCTTTTGGCGAAGGATTCGACCAGGCCTTTGCCATACGTATCGGGACGTCGATAGTCTATGAGAACGACGTTGTCGAAATACTGCTTCAGCTTCTCCTGCGTGGCGTATGCCTGAAGCTGTGTGCCGTAGTTGTCGACTTGATGGAGCGTGATCACCGCCGCTGTTGTCATGATTGTTCCTTTCCTGTCGTGTCGGGTGTTCCGGTCGGGCCGGCCACGGTCCTGTTTCGTTTGGCCTCGTAGTAGCGACTCCAGATGGCGCGATAGCACCAGAAGCCGGGAAGCAGGGCGAGAATGCCGAGCTTGTCGCGTTTCGACGCCCTGCGATCGCGCAGCACGGTTGGTGCAACCGAGAGGACCTCCCGCCGCAGTCTTCGGGCGAGGTCCTTGTCTTGATGACCAGTGTTGACCATCTGGGAAAGCGTGGAGAGGCGCACGTACGCCCGCTTCTCAGCTGCGGCCGTTTTAAGGTCGGGATAGTGTTCGCACACCCATGCGGCCATCCGGTCGCCGGCGAGCACGAGGTCCAGCTTGCTGTCCTTCCAGGTGGTGCCGTTCGCGATGGACGTGTAGCGCTGCGTGTAGTGGTATTGGGGTGTCATGTCCACCGCGACCCTGTCGTATTCCTGCGTGATCAGGTATGTAGTGGCGGTGTCCTCATACAAGAGCCCCTCCGGATACCGTATCTGTCTGAACAGGTCGAGCCGGTACAGCTTGTTCCATGCGGTCACGTCCCACAGGCCGTTGCGACACAGGCTCTCAACTGCTTGCGCACGATCGAGCGTCGCGCGCGTGTGGGCGGGGTCCTTGTCGTCCTCGTTGTCCGGCGCGTAGGAGACGAAATGTCCGCACTGCGCCGCGTCCGCGCCGTACGCCTCCAGCGTCTCGAGCATGGACTCGACGTATCCGGGCTCGACCCAGTCATCGGAGTCCACGAACGCTATGTATCGTCCGCGCGAGGGTTCTTCGATTGAGAACACGTGGTCGATTCCCGTGTTACGGGCAGCTGAGAGCCCGCCATTCGTCCTGTGGAGACTGGTGATGCGCGGGTCTTGTTCTGCATATCGGTCGCATATTGCGGGGCAGTCGTCTGTGGACCCGTCGTCGACCAGGACGATGCGTACGTCCTCGTATGTCTGTGCGAGCAGTGAGTCGACGCATCGGGACAGCAGGTCAGCGACGTTGTAGACCGGCACCACGATGTTGACGGGTGATTTATCTTTCATCATGATTCCTCTTTTATCTCTTTTTTCCCAAGGAGAATCGCAATTCCAAAAATAAAAAGACTTACGAAGAATTTTGTATTTCCAAGCTGGAAAATTATGAAAGAGCCTACAATGGTTTGTAATATGAGCAGATAGAACATGAACCATATGTCGTTGGTTCTAGTTCTTTGTTTTTTATATACATATCCTGACATGAAGCCATAAAGCAATGAAAAAAGAACTATTCCAACAATTCGAAAATCGAGATAAAAGAAATAAAACAAGGAGCAGAAAGCATTGTAGGATCCTGTTGGGAATAAGGTTGACGTCCAGGTTTCTTGTGGTAATCCGACATAATAGATTAAATTATCCAAAAACGACGTTTTGGCTCCAAAAAAGCTGGCAACAGACGCAAGAACGTAGAATAGGGGGTAAAATGTCGCCGCGCCAAAAGATTCAAAATTATTTACATCAACAATTGAAGTGTAATATGAAAAAAGACCTACAGGTAATGTAAAATAGGTATATATCGCCTGCAAGAAATTCTGACTTGTCCTAAGTGATGTTAGGACAAATAGCATTACAATTCCTATAATTGTAGCATTTTTTATGATTTTCTTTGTTTTGCTGGAAATAGTTTTTCTATAATAGAAAAAAGCCGCTATCAGTTGTGAAACTATGTATATTATTTGAATACGACCACCACTGGAAATAACATCTGAAAGAGCGCACAAAAAAACAATGAGGTTAAATTTTTTGTGCTGTTTTTTGAAAAGGAAGACGATTGCAATAGGTATGAGCACTGTCATTGCTGGACCACAAAAGTAAGTGACAAACAATCCAACGATTGGATTCGAAAATGCCTGTTCGTCATTGTATCCTAAACGACTGCCACGCACTTCCATGTAGGAAGCGCCGCTTCTGAATGCGTTTAGTGAGTAAAAGAGAGATAGCGCACTACCTACGCAAGCTAGCGCTAATATCATTTCAAGAAATGTAAAGCATAGCTGCTGTTGATTGCCGTCGCTCGTTTGAAGATTTTTTCCGCGCAAGTGGGCATACCGTGTTTGCTTGGTAGTCTGTTTGTTTACAAGTGTCGAAGAAAAGGCACCCAAAGAAAAAGCCACGCTGCCGCAGGTAATATAGCCAATTGTTTTTTCTGAATAACCTGTAAATCCATAGAGTCGCAATGATGCGAGGGTGCATATGAACAGCCATAAAGAGGTGAAAACGATCACAGGACTTGATATATCTTTGTGGGCAGAATAGTCCAAATATATAGTGAAGACTGAAATAATAAAAAACAAAATGAACAAGGATCTTTGATTCCTTTCTGATTTGCCGATATAAATCAGAAGCTCTTCGCGTATTTCCTGCCGGCGAACTTGGCCATGAAGAAGCCCTTGCCCTTTTCCCACCAATCAGTCGGTTCCGGACTGGTAAGGGGCAATTCGGCGACATCCTGTCCGTTTGTTTTGAGCCACACGTCCAGCAGGAGCTCGCTGATCCTGCCAGGATAACGTTTCTCGAATGGGGTGTATGTCGAATCGTCGATCTGGGAGGTCAATTCGTCGATCAGAGGGAAGAGCCACGCGCAGTACGCGTCGAACAGGTCGGCGCGCATGACGAGCATGTTGAACATGTGACCGCCGGTCGAGGCCATGCACCTGTCGAATATGGGAACGTATTCGGGAGCCTTCGACATGAGGATGTCCCTCATAACGTCCAGATGGGATCCATCGAGCGTGTGCGCATAGTGCGAGCGCATCGTCTCGATATAGTAGTTCCGCCTACGGGGTACGACTGCGCCGGTCTTTTTCAGCGCTTCCCTAATCTCCTTGCTGGATGCGATTCGGACGAACCGGTCTTTTCGCAGTCGGTTCGCGAGACTGGGGGACGCAAACAGCCTGCGGTAGTGGACGAGGCCTTTGTAGTCGGCGTCGCAGTTCTTCCACATCCAGTACAGGGCCGTCAGTTCGGAATAGCTTGCGTTGAGGCGCGAGATGTTATCTCCCTCGTCGTCTCCCTGGATGCCGGGCAGCACGTCCGGATGCAGGGCCGTGCCGACGTGGAGCGGCAGGTACGCCGGGTCGTCGGGCGTGCGGTACGGCTTGTGCATTGCGACTGCTATGCGGATCGACTCGCTCAAATCCCACGGACCTCCGTAACGGTCTCGGAAAGCGGAGTACGGACGGCGTTCCCGCCAAAACCGACATAACGGCCGTTATCGGCTCTTTCTGCAATCGATCGACCTGTGGTCGGCATGCGAGTCCCGTCCTTTCCCTCCAAATGAACCCCGAATTGGTGTCTTCAAGCGCAGCGCGAACTGTGCAGGAACTGCCAAACCCCGTTCATTATCTGACAGCACTGATTTTTGCATCCCCCTTAGACACGCCCAGTCCCGCCACATACCTCAGAGATGCTCTTCACGGGTTTCCATGAACACTTTGCTTGTTCGTGACTTGAAGGCCTTGCTCAAAACCTGATTTTGACATCTTTCTTATGGTTTTGAAATAGACAAAGAGCCGATAACGGCCGTTACGTCGGTTTGATTCCGGTTCGGGGACGGTAATCCAGTGCCGATTCGTGTAGCCCAAGTCATGGGGAAAATGCTTGGCGGTGGTGTCGAATCCGTAGTGATGAACTACTATCGCCATATCGACCGCAACAAAGTGCAGTTCGATTTTTTAGTGGATGCCGATTCGACTCGCGTTCCGGAAGAGGAAATCAAAGCGCTGGGCGGCCGCGTTTTCCGCATCCCTCCATACCAGCATCCCCTTCGCTATCGCAAGGAATTGGTCAGGCTTTTCCGTGAGGAACACTGGCCGATCGTGCACAGCCATATCAACACGCTCAGCGTATTCCCATTGTCTGCGGCCAAAAAGGCCGGAGTGCCGGTCCGTATCGCCCACTCACATTCCACGATGGGCAAGGGCGAGTTTGCCAAGAACCTGATGAAGCTCGCGCTACGTCCGCTCTCGAACCTTTACCCTACAGAACGTTTCGCATGCAGTGAGTACGCCGGAAAATGGCTGTTCGGCAGAAACGCCGACTTCACGGTGATTCCCAACGCCATTGAACTGGAGAAGTTCCATTTCGACCCAGTCATTCGCCAGGAAACCCGCAGGGAACTCGGCATAGCCGATGGCATGTTCCTGATTGGCCATGTGGGTCGTTTCATGCCGCAGAAGAATCAGGCTTTCCTTGTCGACGTTCTCGCCGAGCTCCTTCCCCAGAAGCCGGACACGATACTCGCGTTCGTTGGTGACGGTCCAGACAGGCCAGACGTACAGCAGCACGCCCAAGAACTCGGCATTGGTGACCACATTCTGTTCTTGGGACAGCGCACGGACGTCAACCACCTTTACCAGGCGTTCGATGCTTTCTGTCTGCCGAGCCGTTATGAAGGTCTCGGCATGGTCGCCATCGAAGCCCAGGTCGCCGGATGCCCCTGTGTTCTCAGCGATCAGGTTCCGCACGAAGCTGATATTTCCGGAAAAACATCTTTCATAAGCTTGGAAAATAAATCTTCTTGGATTTCAACTGTACTCAGCATTTCCTCGCAAACAGCGAATCGGCAGATCGAAACATCAAATATATGCGCTGAAAAATATGACATTTCAGCTAGCGCGAATCGTCTGACTTTCTTGTACGTAAGCAGTGCGGAAAGCGCGAATGGGTGGGAGGAAACACTGTGAATCCTCATGTTGCTGTAATCACTTCAGGTTATTTGCCAGTGCCTAACGTTCTCGGCGGAGCTGTCGAAGCGCTGGACATGATGATGGTTCAAGAGAATGAGAAAACTCCTAATTTTGATTTCACTGTTTTTTCTTCTTGGGCACCCGGCGTAGATCAGATAACGCGTGAAGGTAATTTCAAGTATACTAATTTCTGCTTTATCAAGACACCATTGCTGGTTCGCGCAGTGGATCACTGCATTTATTGGACAGCCAAGCATGTGCTTCACAAGAAGAAGCTCATGAGCTATCGATATATTGCGCAACGCCTGTGGTATATCAACAAGGTTTCCAAGAAACTCGCACAGCCCACAAAGAATGGCAGTCCGGCTTTCGACAAGGTAATGATCGAAAACCATGCCACGCTGTTCATGACCATGCAGAAGCACGGCAATTCCGAACGATATGCGGGAAAAGTGTATTACCATCTGCATAACGAAGTTCTTAATGATTTCGGCTGCATTAAAGAGATTTCCAAAGTCAAAAAAGTACTTGGAGTTTCCAAATATATTGTTGACACGCTTGACACGTACTTAAAAGAGCATGGTGAGCCTGGTCTGCGCGAAGATCAGAAAGCTGTATGGCGTAATGGCGTCGACACAAGCCGGTTTGGCTCGGAAGAGGCTAATAGCAAGGCGATTGAATTTCGAAAGAAATTCAATATAGCCGAAAATGATATTGTTTTCCTGTTTTCCGGGCGCCTTACTCCGGAAAAAGGCGCCGAAGAACTATTGAAAGCGTTTACTGAAGTAGCGCAAAAAGTTCCCAATGCCAAGCTAGTTGTTGCCGGAGCTTTCTTCTTTGATTCGAATATCGTGAGTCCCTTTGAACAGAAACTTCGTGATCTGGCGTCGAATCCAACTGTAAAGAATCGAATTATCTTTACTGGTTTCGTGAATTATGAGGATATGCCCGCCATTTACGCCATGTCTGATATTTGCGTGCTGCCGTCAATTTGGGACGATCCAGCACCCCTCGCGGTAATCGAAAGTTTGGTTTCTGGTAAGCCGCTCATCACCACTCGTTCCGGAGGCATCCCCGAATACGCCGATGCGCAGTCAGCCATCATCCTTGAACGTAGCGATCAACTTGTTGACCAGCTTGCTAATGCTATGACAAAGATTGCTCAAGGCTCCGACGAACGTGATGCCATGGGCGCACGTAAAACAGCATTACGCTCCGAATTCAATAAAGAAACATACATGGCACAATTAGCCAGTATCCTGAGGTGACTACGTGGGTAAGTACAAGAATCTACTAGTCAATGTCGGCATCTTCGGACTCAGCGCAGTAGCCACTAAACTGATGGCATTCATACTGATGCCGTTATATACCCTGTACCTGTCTACAGAGGAATACGGCATCATGGACATGGCTACCATCATGGTAACCACATTATTCCCTGTACTAACTTTGCTCATCAGCGAAGGCATGCTCCGTTTTACGCTCGATGATAAGTCAAAAGCCGCGTTTTATATTACCGAAACCATGCTGGTTATGTTGGCAAGCTGTGTGCTTTTGGCAATTATTCTGCCAGTATTTGATTTGCCTATTTTTGGTGGGCTAGGTAGATATAAAATTTGGTTCCTGTTGTCCTATGCGGCGTTGTGTTTTCCCTCTGTGATGGGTACTGTCGCTAGGGCCATGGATCAGATGAAACTCATTGCTTACGCCTCAATATTGTCTGCGCTTATTATGGGCGTGCTTGCTTATGTGTTGATTGCCGGAATGAATCTCGGTCTTATGGGGTATTTCTACTCTTATATCGTAGGCAATGGTTCAGCGATCCTGGTATATCTTTTCGCCGGTAAGCAGTATCAGTTTATCGATTTTACAGTATGGCGAAATAACGCGTCTCTTCGTAGGCAGCTTTGGCGCTACTCGCTGCCATTGGCTCCGAATTCATTGTGCAACCAGATTCAGACGACAGTTAGTCGTTTCATTATTACAGGTGTACTGGGTATTTCCGCTTCTGGTTTGTATGCTGCAGCTTCAAAGATTCCTAATTTGCTTAATGTGCTTCAACAGATTGTTCAACAGGCTTGGCAACTTTCCACGTTCCAAGAGTTTAAAAGCTCCGGGCTCAAGCATTTCTATGATGTAATCTGGCGTGTGTATCAAGCCCTGATGTCGGTAGGAAGCGCATTAGTAATCACACTCTCTCCGTTCATCGCTAGGGTGCTTATGCAGCGCCAGTTTTACTCGGCATGGCCTCTTATATCCATTCTTGTGCTTGCCTTTTATCTTAGTGCTATCAACAACTTTCTTGGCACAATTTATCAGGCTTATATGCGTACAAAGCCGTTACTTGTGGCTACAGTTGTGGGAGCTGCAGCATGCCTCGCATTTACCGCTATCCTCGTACATGACTGGGGTATTTCAGCTGCTGCATTCGGCGTGTTTGTCGGTAGCTTGGTGATTTTCGTGGTTCGTGTGATTGATGTGCGTCGTCTGATGGCCATCAATATGAGGCCGATTCCTACGGCCATTACCATGATGCTGCTTACTGTCCAGTCCTTGGTAACCTCGAATCAATGCAGCCATTATCTATTCTGGTCATCGATTTGTCTGCTGCTTATTGCATTCGTGCAATGTTATGAACTTAAGCCTCTTATTACTCTGATATTCACAAGGAGGAAGTACACAGCATGAGTACTAATCCATCTGCCATGCCTGAGAAAACCCGAACTGAAGATCTCCCCTTGATTTCAGTGATTGTTCCTGTGTACAAGGTTGAACGTTATCTTGACCGTTGTATACAGTCAATTGTCGACCAGACGTATCGAAATTTGGAAATCATTCTGGTCGATGATGGCTCTCCGGACGCTTGCCCTGATATGTGTGATGCTTGGGCGGCAAGAGATTGCAGGATCCGTGTCATTCATCAGGAGAACCGAGGGCAAGCAAACGCTAGAAACAATGGCATTGAATCCAGCAGGGGCATACTTATCGGATTCGTCGACTCTGACGATTGGCTGGAACCGACCATGTATGAAGTTTTGCAACGGGCGCTTGAAGAACATGACGCAGACATCTCTATGACCGGCAGCATCATGGAATACTCTGATGGACATCAGGTTTATCTTTGCCAACCTAATGTCCATTTAATAATGAGTACTTCAGAATCTTTCAAATACGTCAATTTGCCGGGATACCAGACGATAGCACCTTGGAGCAAACTCATTAGACGTTCCGTACTCGAAAATATTCGTTTCCCTGAAAGTCAAAGAGTCGGGGAAGATTATCAATTCACTTATGATGTACTTGCTGCCAGCAAGCGAACTACTTACGATTCGACACCGCTATACCATTATCGACAAATAGAGGGCAGTGTATCTAATACACCGTCTGAAGTTACCCCTAGTAGTTACAAAGCTATCAGGAACATGGTGGAGCTGGTACGTCAAAAATTCCCTGAACAGCTTCCTTTCGCGCTATACGGACAGATGAGAAGCATGGTAAGCCTTTATGATCAGGCTCTTGTCACAGGGCACGCCAAAGAACGGCAATGGCGAGATTTCGCGAGAGATACTCGTGCTTTCATCAGGCAAAACATAAAAGCTATTACTGAATCCGTAACGCTCCCTCATGGGCGTCGCTTACAGCTCAAACTCATGGCCATCTCCACAACGCTTTACGGCGTGTTTTTCCTACTTTATAAGCGCATTCATCCGGAACGGAGTAAGTGAAGAATATGAGCATTAAACAACTTGCGATGCGGTTAGTTTATGGACACAAGGCTTCCTCGGAACAATACGTATCATGGCTCCGAAGCCAGGGGATGCACGTGGGGCAACATGTGCATCTATACACGCCATGGTCTATCAGAATCGATACTCAGAGACCTTGGATGATTGAAATCGGCGATAACGTACATATCACCGCAGACTGCTCTATTTTGCAACATGACTATAGCTGGGCAGTAATACAACGCCTTACGGGTGAGGTGCTGGGATCATGCGGAACTGTTCGTATTGGCAATAATGTTTTTGTCGGTCAGAAGTCGTTGATTCTCAAAGGAGCTGAGATCGGAGACAACACCATCATCGGAGCTGGCAGCGTGGTGACAGGCCGTTTGGATGGGAACGCTGTATATGCCGGTGCTCCGGCAAAGAAAATCTCTTCCTTGGAAGCGTATATCGACAAACGCCGCAAACTTCAATTAAATGAAGCCGTGTTATTAGTACGTGAGTACGAGCAGGCATATGGAAAGCGGCCGCCAAAAAAGCTACTTCGGGAATTCTTCTGGCTGTTTGAGCCTAGGAACACTCAGCTGGATGAGGTATTCCAAAAGGTTTTCCAGCTTGATAACAATACCGAACGTTCACAGCAAGCGTTTGTTCAAAGCGAACCTATGTTTAGCAGCTATGAGGCATTCCTCAAATACGTTGAATCAAATTCTTAACAGCCAGCACAGAGAAAGAGGCTTCTATGAAAGACTCAATTACTTCTTACACCATTACCTGCAGCAGACCAACTAATTATGGCGCTGTTCTGCAAACTTACAGCTTGAACACCGCTCTACGCAAGATGGGTGTGGACGCCAAGGTGCTGGATTACAACCCCAAATACTACTACACGTCTACGCGGCCGCTGCCTATTCGCATGCTTCGCGCCATCGTACGCTTCCCTGATTTGGTCAAGGGGCGCAAAGTGTTCGGCAAATTCCTTGAGGACTACATACCTATGAGCGCCAAAACTTACCGTACGCTTGCCGAGATTGAGGCTGACACCCCCCAATCCGACGTCTATATTTGTGGCAGCGACCAAATTTGGAACTGTAAGAACAAGCTTAATGGTAAAGATGATGCGTTCTTCCTGTCATTTGCGCCTGCGGGCGCTCGCAAAGTAGCGTATGCTGCCAGCATTGCCATGCCTGAAATTCCTGACGATCAGAAGGATCGTTATCGTAGACTGATTTCCGATTTCGATGCCGTGTCTGTGCGCGAACCGTCGTCGGTGCCCATGCTTGAAGATCTCGGCATTAGTAATGTTCAATCCGTCATTGACCCAGTATTTCTGCTTGAGAAGGATGATTGGAACGTAATCGCCGATGCCAGCGATTTCACTCCTACTGAAGATTACGTACTGGTGTATGGCTATAACCGCCAGAAAGATGTATACGCTTATGCACGTCGGCTTGCCAAGAAGCTAGGCGTGAAAGTCTATACCATCGGTACTGCCATCGAAGATTACACACTTGATCAGGACCGTTATTTTTGGAATGCTTCCCCTAACACTTTTGTGAACCTGATTCGCAATGCGAAAGCCGTGGTGACAAATTCATTCCATGGCACTGTGTTCTCTATTGTGTACAACAAACCATTCCACTTCTTTACAGTTAAGCAGACCACAAACTCACGCATGCTCGACCTGCTGGATTCGCTGGCGTTAAAAGACAGACATGTTACCAGTGGCGACCTGCTGAGCAACCACATCGACTATACGCAGCCGAATACTCTACTCGCTTCATTACGTAAACAGTCATTAGCTTATTTACACAGCAGCGTATCGGAACCACT
This sequence comes from Bifidobacterium hominis, assembly GCF_040095915.1. NCBI lineage: Bacteria > Bacillati > Actinomycetota > Actinomycetes > Bifidobacteriales > Bifidobacteriaceae > Bifidobacterium > Bifidobacterium hominis. The sequence continues at coordinate 35,628 of NZ_JBBMFR010000004.1, forward strand.
AAATCAGCATTAATCAAGAGTCCAAAGGAATGTCATTATGAATTGGAAGAGCACTGTAGAACAGTGGATGCCAAAACCGCTTATCGCTCCTCTCAAGAATCTGCGTCAAAGCATTCATCTATATCAAGATTCGTGGGCACAAGCCAAGCGGTTTAATCGTAGCTACTCTCGCATTATGCCCCATGAACGAGTAAGAATCGAGACACGAGTGATGTTTCTCAGCCATCAAATTGAAAAGGGTCTGAGCCATCACAATTTTCGCTATGGGTTTGGGAAAAAAGTTTTTAACGAGCTTCCGACCCTGCTTACACGTCTGGAACAAGCAGATCTGAATTTCGCTAATAACACTGTGTACAAAGAAAGTCTTGCTGCGCTTCATGAGTACATGCAGCGTCATCTCGATGCGGAGAAAGATATTTCTTGGCAGCAATCGTTATTCACTACAGATCAGTGGCAACGAATTATGAATGCCGAATCAAACGATGGTGGAAGCATATCTATCCGTAAAAGTGACAAGCTCAATAACAAAGATCTTTCCTTTGCTGCGTTAAGTGAAAATAGACATTCAGTTCGTGAATTTGCTGATGAGCCGGTGTCCCTAGACGAACTTAACCAGGCAATTCAGATGTCCATGCGCACTCCATCAGTGTGTAACAGGCAACCCACTAGAGTGCATGTCATTCTCGACAAGGAAGTTATCGCAAAGGCTTTGCACATTCAAGGTGGTGTTAATGGATATCCAGCCCCTCCCGCATTGCTGATGATTACTTCTGACTTGCGCGCGTTTATGACATCTTATGAGCGCAATGAGGGATATACCGACGGTGGCCTGTTCGGAATGTCACTACTATTATCTTTGGAATCTTTGGGAATTGGAGCTTGTCCGCTCAATACCATGTTTACGGCAACTGCAGAAAAGAAAACCCGCAAACTTTTGCATTTGCCTGATAACGAAGTACCCGTCATGTATATCGAAGTTGGACATTTCTTGGACGAAACACGTACCTGTCGGTCCACTCGATTCCAAGGCTCAGATATTACCTCGGTCTTGAAGTAACCACAGACTGATATTCCCGTTCGCGTACTTGCATCTGCGTGATCAGATAGTCGTACAATCAGCAAGGAGTCTTCCATGGATGCACTCTCTGTTTTCGTCACTACATCATTGCTCAAAGCTGGAGCGCAAGTTGCCGGATTGCCATTGACGCTGAATTTGCTACTTACTGCATATGTAATTCTTCGTCATCCAAACCGAACTTTATTGATGATGAAGAGGTTTCGCGGATTGGCCGTGGCTTACGGAGCTCTGTTTGCGTCTGGTCTGCCATACATGTCTCAAGGGCGGATGTCTTTAGACATGTATGGCAATGGTTTATGAAGCGTTAGTCGTATTTGATCAACTGGCTATGCTGTTTGTTCTATGGGATGAATTTTCTTGAACAAAACCCCTTTTGTGAATATAAAACATCAAAATAAGGAAAAGAATGTTTATTTATATAACATCTGTTTTCTGCTGCATACTTTTGATATGTGTTGCAGATAAATTAAATAAAAGAGCAAAGGTTTTACCTTTTGCTATTGTTTTTTTGATTTTATTCACAATATCTGGATTCCGATATGGAGTTGGAACAGATTATTTTTTTACATATGTTCCAACTTATAAACAGATATATAATGGCACACCTCCACCAATGGAGCCAATATTTCTATGGCTTAACAAGCTATGCATTGATTTTGCAGGTAGTTGGTATCAGTCTATATTTATTGTTACAAGCTTTATATTCATAGGTTTAATATATATTGTTATATATAATATGCCATGTTCAAAAGTTCTACTGACTGTTTCTTTTTTGTGTGGTGGGTATTTCTTATACTCATTTAATGTGGTTCGCCAGACAATAGCTACTGCACTATTCTGTTGTGCATTATTGTTTGTGGAAAGAAATATGGATGGCAAAAAACGATTACAGAGTCTTTTTGCAGCTTTTTCCTTGGTTGCGATAGCGGTAGGTTTTCATTATTCCGCTCTAATTTATTTTGTTGTTATCACTCTCCTCTATCTAAAGCTTGACAAAAAAATATATTTGTCCCTTTTTTTCGCTTCGGCTGTTCTCGTACCTACTTTCGTTGCAGTTATTGGCATTTTGCTCAAAGGGACAAAGTATGAGAATTATATATCCGGCTACTGGCCAGATCCCAGCAAAGCATTTTCATTATCATCTTTACTATTTGTAGGTTTCTTCTTTGTTTATTTGTTTACGGAATCTAAAGAGGATGATCATTGGTTTAATATTTTTAGAAATTTACATTTCATAGGATCCATAGCTATTATGATTGGCCTGTTTATACCACTAGGTCAGAGAGTTTCTGCATTGTTTTATTTGCTTAATTTTCTTAGCATACCGTACTATATTGAATACTATATTACAGAAAAAAATAAAATGCTTATAAAGATATTATATTTATCTTTTTGTTTTTTCATGTTCCTGCACACATTGGCAGTTAATGGAAATGGTATTTTACCATACCATTTCGCTATATGATAAGTTAATGCGACCGTTGGTTGCGATGCTTTTAGATTGAGAAGCGGGGAGTTTAATTACAGTATGGGATTTTGCCTCAACGAAGTTTTTGAATAATGCTTGGATAATGATGTATTGTGTTTTGTAAAGAAAAGAAAGTAAATGAGGAGATTATACTATGGCATAAAGTTCTAGGCTGGCTGCACTCGATTCGCTACGCGGCTTCGGCATACTACTAGTTGTTTGGGACACGCATCACATCTGCCGGTCTGGTGTCGTGGTTTTTTCATTCCACATGCCGTTGTTCTTCATCATCTCAGGCATGTTGTTCCACGAAAGACAATTCCTGGACTCGTTTAAGAAGAAGGTTGCAAGACATCTCATACCGTATCTGTTCTTCGGAATAGTGACTTTCGCGTACTGGGCCCTTATCGAAGGGCGCTTTAGGGGGAGGATGCCAGTGGTTCCGCCACGAATGAGTTGACGAACATTTTTCTCGCCCGTGCCGGAATCAGTAATTATCCGCAGAATGCTGTGCTTTGGTTCCTATCTTGTCTGTTTGTCACGGAGATGTTGTTCCTCGGAACCTTTACCCTCGTCAAACCAAAGAGAGCGATTCTGCATGATTGGGCTGTTGCCGCGACGCTTGCCACGGTCAGCTTTCTCTCAATCATGGTCATGCATTCCTTTGGTCTGCCGATTGATCAGCTCCGCCTTCCTTGGGCTCTTGATATCTTCCCCTTCTCCATGCTGTTCTATTGCATTGGCTACTTGTTGAGTCGTTTTCTCATGCCATGCATGCAGAAAGGGGCTGCGGACATTTTCTTGGAGTTAATCACGCAGCCCCTTATCCTTCCACATTTAACAAGACAAACTCATTAAATGGAAAAACAGTTAATGGAATAGCTAAAAGTTTCTACATGATGCATTATTGTGGTAGCATAGCTTTTTTATCAAGGAGGCTCCAAGTGTTATTGAGTGATAGCAAAATCCGTGAGTTGATTAGCAGTGGCGTCTTGACCGAAACGCGAAGCGAAAATCTTGGGCCTGTTTCCTATGACCTTACCACTAGAGCGTTTCACACTAGGGAAAGGCAGAGCCTTGAAAAAGTTACTCTATCTCCGGGTGATTCTACATATGTTTCTACGGTCGAAGTTATCAAGCTACCCGAGAACATAGCCGCGAGAGTGTTGCTGAGGAATTCTCGAATTCGTCAAGGCCTAAGCTTGGATGCGCCTCTTTATTTCCCAGGACATCACACTAGAGTGTTTTTCCGCGTGACAAATATGAGCAGCGACCAAATCACCTTGAGCACGAGCGACGGTATTGCCCAACTTGTTTTTGAAACAGTTGAAGGTAACGTTGAGCACCCTTACAAAGGTATCTTCTCCGACGAACTCGACTACCGGGGTTTGGGTGGATACAAAGACATTTATGCAAATGAAATTGAGATGATTGACAAGAAGACCGATGAGGTTCGGGATATTGAAAAGCATATGTATGCCAACGTCCTGGCACTCATGGCTATTTTTGCAGCTATCTTCACATTGGTAAATGTGAATGTCGTCGCTGCTGGCAAATGCCTCTCCCAAGTTCTTGTACTTAACCTTACTACAGTAGGTAGTTTTGGCGCCCTCGTTGCATTGATTACCGCAGTAGTGAAGCCCAAGGAACGGTGGGCAAGAATCACACCTTGGATTGTGGCCGTCGCGGCTTTCGCAGTAGCAATTCTTGTTGCGATCTTCCTTTAGTGGACATTTCGCTATCAGGTCAAATCTTAGATGATATACAGACCTCGACGTTGAGATGCATGGCGTTCTGAGACTTCCCCGGCATAGAGGCCTAGTTTCCATCAAACTAGGCCTTTATTATGCGGTATAAGCCACGTGTATCTTTGGCTCAGATAAGCAAGAAGGCGCTGTGCCTGCACAATTTAGACTTTGTCCCACTGACGCGAATTGCGCAGATACGGTCTTGGAAATCACTTTTATTTATTAGAATTCACCATTCTTTTGCACCATTCCTCAATGGATGGCTACCGCCGGATAACCGTAGATCGCCATGCCGGCTTTCATTAGCTGCAATACCACGTGCGCTGCCGCAATGACATCCGTATTCTTGCCCATGTCTCGCCTATATATGGTAGATGCGAGCTTGTGCAGTTATGAAGACCACAGTCGGTTCGTTATGAATGCGCAGACGGCAGCAGCAACCAGCAACAGAAGCGATGCGACGGCAAGCGCTTGGGTTGCGGAGCCGGTACGGGGCATGTCCGGCTGCTGCTTGGGCTCGGCGGGCTTGCCAGGTTCGTTCGGCTTGTCTGGCTCTTCTGGCTTGACTATGGATTTGATGTTCACTGTTACATGCGTGCTGATTTCATCATGGCCGGAGGTACGGAATTGCGGGTCCGCTCCCCCATCGGCGGTTTCAGCATTGCGTGTTGCAGTGATGGTGACGGTTTGGCTTACCGCATCAAACGCTTTTCGCTTGGCGACTGCCTGCAGCGCGAGCTCGATCTGCTTATTCAGAGCTTGCAGTTGCTCGGCATCCGCTACGAGACGATAGTCGGAAATACCGTTCAGTTTGGTTCTGGTGAGGTCCAGCAGACTGTCGTTGGTTAGCCTCGGCAAGGTTGAGCCTTGCTCAAGTTCCACCGTGGGGTAAGCGCTTGAAATAGCCAGCTCACTGATATTAAACATGCTATCGTCGCCGTTTGGGATTAGGCCTGCCATGTCGGCCAAGTAGGGTTTGAGATTCTCCGTAGTGGAGAATGAACCGCCCATGAGCACAAGCGTGTCAAGCCCGGCGGGGATTGCGCCATGGTATTCGCCGTCGCGAATACTCACATAGCCGAGGTGTTCGGCATCGTTCAACATGCCGAACAGTGTTGGTGCGGTGAATGTTCCTGCGAAAATACTGGCCTTGGCAGAGGTGCCGTTTGTTTCCGTGAACCGCATGAGCGTGGTATTCGATGTGAAGTTTCCACCTTGAATCTGCAACGCTCCACGGCAGTCGATTGCGGGATTATCTCCGCCGGCAACCGTGCCCGATCCGGTGATGGTGAGCTGCATGTTCGCAGGAACGGTGATTGCCGTAGTATTGCTGGCGTTGAGCGCATGTCCGTTCAATTCGAGCGTGACCCCGCGCACCACTTTCGGTGGGGTGACGGTGACGCTTTCCGTAGTATCGGTAAGCAATGTGACTGTATTGTTCTTCATCGACGTATGGTCAATCGCGTCTTGCACGCTCATATAGGTCGTATTGCCCACTTGAGCGACCGGCTGCAGCTCATCTGCGAACGCCATCACGGGAAACAACAACGTTCCCGATAATGAGATAATCAAGAAAGACGCGATAATCGCCGTCGAAAGCGTTGACAACATATGGATGTGGTGTGATTGCAGGCGTTCGACCGCCTACTTTTCATGCTTATACATGATCGTTCCTTGCATGGAGCGGTGATTAACTATTTCAAACGCACCGAAATGCGTGTAGACCACCCTCAGCTTTGAGGGATAAAGAAAAGCAAAATAATAGTATTACAGCGTTGAAAAATTATCTCACACAATCTACATAAAAAGCAAATCGACTGCCGAAAGAAACTAGACAAATAGTAGAGTAACCAACTCTATATCATTAGTATTGCAATCATGTCGGCAATGCCCCAGAAATTCTTTATACAAGTAAAGAATGATAATAAACAGCAAAAGATACACCACAATTCAAATATTATAGGAAAGTTTTCTTACTGATGCGTCAGTATTGCATGCAAAAAACGACGCGATCCATCCAGGTGATACAAACACCCCATAAACCGCGTCATACCCCACTATTTCCCAGTGCATAACACCTTAGGGCAGAAGGAAAAATAAAAGCTCTGCAAGAGCGAACCCAAAAAGGTTCAGAGCACACTCTAATCGCCTGGAGTCTGCGAGCCAGAGCCAGAATCGATGCCGGAACCAGGCTCAGGAGGTGTACTAGGAGGAGTCGATTCATTGATTGGAGGCTGCGAACCAGAGCCAGAATCGATGCCTGAACTAGGATTATTGCCAGGTGTAATAGGAGTCGAGGGAGTCAATCCGCCGGAAGGCTGCCGCGTGTACTGGTAGTTGTACGAATTACCAGTATTGCTCTGTTGCTGCTGTTGATTCTGCGCAACCAACGCGTTCATGGAAGCATTCACATCATCAGAGGCGGTTTGCAAATCCGTTATCGACTGGTTAATGGCATTAGTATCGGTACTGTTGCCATTGAACAATTCCAAAGCATGATCAATGGCGCTCTGCAACGTCACTCGCGTGGAATCATCCGCCACTTGGTACAGGCTATTGTCAAGCAGTGACTGCGCATTATTGATGGCTGCTTCAAGCTTCTTCAGCGCATCAGCGTTGTCTTGCTTCTCCTTAGCCTTCTGACTGTTCGTAACGGCTGTTGCAGAATCATTCAACGTCTTGGAATGGCTTTGCAACGTAGGCAGTTGCTCGTTCATGGCTTTACTGCGCTGGCGAAGTTCAGCGTTGCTCAAATCAGCACTGCACTCTCCCACCGCCGTAAGGTTCTGCGCATCTTTCACTGCAGACTGCAACGCGGTCAACGTTTTCGCATCCAAAACCTGATCGCTTTTCACATTCTGCAACGCTTTGGCGTTTTTCAACGCCGACTTGTGTTCCTTCACAGCCTTCTCATATGCCTTGGAAGACTTTTTGCACATGCTCAACGCGGTACGGTGCTGTTCGTTCCGTTCAAGCCCCTGATCATACTGCTGGCGCTGCCAAACACCAAATCCAACGCCCGCGGCAACCAACGCCACTATGGCCACAATCGCAACGGTAATAATAATTGTCTTGCGATGTGACTTCTTCGGCGGAACCGGAACAAGCTTCAATGGATCATGCCCATCGTTTTCCATGTCAGACAGGTCATCTGGCATGGGCAGGCTTTCAGGTATGAAGGTAGTAGAAGCAGAGGCAGGAGAATCCACAAAAAGCGGCATAGTGGAATCCACAGAAGAGGCCGACTCTACCGGAGAGGCAAACGAAACAGTTCTCTCGGCAGATTCAACAGACGGTGAAGCATCAGCAGACTGCGTAACATCGAGCGTTGCGGTCGAATAAGACGTCGAATCAGGCTCGCATGACGAGGTGGAATCGTTTTCAGCACCAGAAATATGCTTTCCTGCACTATTCGGAAAATCCTCAACACGAAGGTTTACCGTGGGCGCATCAGATGCCTCGCCACGTTCCACAGCCGACTCAACTTCCGAGAAGGTGATCAGTGGAATATCCCAGAACGTATCCACCACATCATGTTCGGAAGCCGACTGCGCCTTGGGCTGCTGCTTGCCCTGAGAGTCCAAAGAGTTTCCCGACGAAACAAGATGCGACAGATTCGGCACAGTATTGTTGTTGTCACCCATGTTGATTCCTTATTATAGCGTGAGACCGAAGCTTCATGCTCCGGTCTCATGTTCACGCCTCATACACTACTTGCGGCTACTTTTTGTGGCTTTTCTTCCGCGGAGCATCCTCGTAGTAGTAATAGTAGTTCGAATTGGAATGAGTCTTCTTCGGATCGGCATGGTTGAAGATGAAACCAAGCACCGGAACCTTGGCTGTATGCAAGGATTCGGAAATCTCCTTGAGTTCCTTCTTCTCGCACACGCCACGACCGGCCACCAGAACCAGACCCTTAGCCCAACGACCGAACACGGTACCATCGTTGGAAACACTCAACGGAGCGGTATCGATAATAACATAATCGTACTGGGTCAAAGCTTGCTTGACCATCATACGCATGGTGTCTGACCCAAGAAGCACGCCAGCATTCGCCGGGCGTTTACCAGCAGGAAGAATATGCAGATTCGGCTTCCAGTAGTTCTGCACCACATCTTTCGGAGACATCTGGCCAGAAAGCACGTGCGCCAAACCGGCAGAACCTTCAAGACCCAAATGATGAGCAACGGAAGGATGACGCAAATCGGCGTCGACAAGTAGCACGCGAGCACCATCTTCAGCCAAGGCCGCAGCCACGTTGATTGACATGGTGGTCTTGCCTTCAGAAGGCTGCGCACTGGTAATGACCAGCAACTGCCCTTCGCCCGCAACCTTATCGGTCTGCAAGAATTCGATATTAGTGTGTATACGGCGGAATTCCTCAGCGATAGGGCCATTGGGCTGGCTGACGAGCACTGGGCGCTTCTCACCCAGGGAATTATCCTGAGGCACGGAACCCAAGGAAGACGCCCCAACCAAGCTACGCACGTCGGAGGTCTCCTCGACCTTGGTGTTCAGCATGTCTTTCAGCAGTGCGGCGAACACGCCAAGCACCAGACCTGCGACCACACCGACCGCCAGATACAGCGGCTTATTCGGCGAACTTGGGCTTTCAGGCACACGTGCCCTCTGCACGATGGAGATCTTCACCGGAGACTCATCTGCCGCAGAATACAGATCGTTTTGAATCACGTTCTGCATAGACACTGCCACCGCATTGGCAATGTCGGACGCCTGCTGCGCGTCACCGTCTTCCGCGGAAATGTTCACGAACGCGGTGTCCGTAGGATTGGTGACAGTCAGCTGCTCGGCCAGACTCTCCACCGAAGTATCCAGTCCAAGATCTTTGATGACCGGCTCAAGCACGGTTTCGGTGGTTGCCAACGTTGTATACGACGTGATCTGGCCGGCGATGTACGTGCCACCTGTGTACTGCTGGCTAATACCCGCATCATCCCCCTGGGATGCATTGTACGTAGCCATAGCCTGAGCCGTGGCGGTATACTTCGGCGGAACCAAGAAGGTGTACGCAGCCACCCCGGCGAAAACCATCACAAATACGATGGCCGCGGTGACCAGATGCTTGCGAATGATACGCATCAAATCCATCAGCGTGATGCCGTCTTCAGAATCATCTTCAACGGCAACCTGCTGGACGTTAGTGTTCTCTGCGGAAGTCACTGAACCCCTCATCTCCGTATGTTAAAAAACCTTAAGAAATGCTACCCTCCCCCCTAGAAATAGAGTCGATTTTATCAGGCAGCGATCGCTTTTTCACTATTTATCCATACGAATGTGCCATGATAAAAAGCTGGAACACCTAACAGAGGGGGATTAATGTCTCAACATGCGAGCGCTCACGCCGCCCGTTCTCACAAGCTTCGCAATATATTGCTTGTTATTACGGCACTGCTCATCCTACTGGTCATTGCCGGGGGCGCCATCGGTCTGAATTTCTACAAGCAGGCGAAGGAAGTCAAAGCTCACGAGGAGCAGGCGGTCTCGTCTCTTTCGGCCATCACCGACGTCAATACGTTGAAGGATGCGCAGGTGTCGGACCCCTCGATCAAGCAGGCGCGGGCCCATACCGCCGCGGCAAGAGATATTACCAATGGAACACTGTGGAACATGCTGTCGAAGATGCCGGTTGTGGGCGGTGATGTTACCAACGTGCAGGGCATGACGCAGGTGGTGGATGATTTGGTGCAACAAACACTGCCGTCACTCACCGATGTGGTCCAACAGCTTGCGAACGCGCAGATCAGCGGTGAGAATGGCCAGTTGAATCTTCAGCCCATTGTGGATGTGCAAGACGACTTCTCTTCGGTAAGCAAGCAGGTGAAGTCGTTGAATTCGAAGCTCAGCAATCTGCCTGAACCACGTATCGGCATGGTGAAGAAGGCATATTCGCAGAGTCGCAGCCAGTTCACCAAGGTTACGGACATGGTGGAGCAAGTGAACAATGCACTACAGATGCTCCCCTCCTTCTTGGGGCAGAATGGTGCCCGAACGTATCTGCTGGTGGCGCAGACCACTTCCGAACAACGTTCCGGCGGCGGACTGGTAGGCTCCATGGGTACGTTGCAGACCGATCATGGACAAATTCAGGTCGGTGAGTTCCACCACAATGAAGACTTCATTAACGGCAGTAATGGCAATGCTTCGGAACATGCCGTGTTCAAGGGGCCTCTGGGATTCTCCTTCGATATTCGCGATACGTTCGCGGTGCCAGACATCGCCCGCAATGCGGAAATGATGAATGAAGCTTGGCAGCGTTCCCAATATGCTTGCGATGTTGACGGTATCGTATCTATCGATCCTGTGTTCATTCAAAAAATGGTGGAAATCAACGGCAATGTGACGTTGGAAGATGGTACTGTGCTCACCGGCAAAAATACCGCTGAATACATGCTCAACACCATCTATAAGGAAGTTCCTGTATCTCTACAAGACACGTATTTCGAATACATCGCCTCCACCATCATGAACAAGGCTTTCAGCAACATGGACATTGCCAAGATGATGAAGGTGGCTCAAAGCATCGGCGAATTAACGAAGAACCGCCATTTCTACGCATACACGTTCCATGATGATGAAGCCAATTATTTCCAAGGTGCCGGACTCGCCAAGGGCACTCCAGACAGCGAGACCGATCCGGAAGTGGGCATTTACCTCAACGAACAGAATCCGTCGAAGTTGGGATGGTATATCGACCGTAAGACGCAGATTACCAAAACCGGTCAGAATGCCGATGGGTCGAAAACCTACCATGTCACCTACACGTTGACCAATACGCTGACTTCCAGCGAAATGGCCACCTGCACCGGCTATATTCTGGGCGGCGAGCAGGCAGGTGTAACGGGTAAGCCTGTTGCGGCTCCGGGAACGTCTGCGCAACGTATGCTGTTTTACGCACCAAAGGGCGGTTCCATCAGCAAGATCACCTCATCCGGAGACGTACGAGACCAAAGCAATGCTGTGATGGATGATCAAAAACTGGTCACCAATGTGGCTTATATCGCCCCCGGAGAAAGCGTGACTTTCGATCTCGACGTGACCACCTCGCCGAAGGCCGAAAGCGACCTGACCATCGATCAGACACCATCCGGCAAAATGACTAACGAGGTCAACTACCAGTACTGACCGATTCGTGCCGGCGCTGACTGAAGGCACCGGCACGAAATCGTCGACCATGACGGCCACTGCCATCTAAGCCCACATATTGTAAGTATCAGTGGACCGCACAGAACAAATCTGCGAGCGCACAGGCGCTATACCCACGCTGTAATGCTTTTTCATGCTTTTCAGCATGGTTCGCAGAGCATCATTGGTCTGGTTGGCCGCAACACGGAACTTGTCGAACGACTTGCCGTGCGGGTCAGCGATGTCTTTGGGAGTGGGCAGCATCGGACGAATCATAGAAGAGACTTTGATAACGGAAGCAAGGCGCTCCTGGATGGTCAGTCCGCTTACCATGCCGTTTTGCGCACAGTATTGGCACATGTTGGCAAAGTCGTTAAGCAGAAATGTATAACGGACCGCGCCGGGCGCGAGGGCAACGATGTCTTTGCGCTGTTCTTTCTCGAAACAGAGAATCAGATCAGCACTCTCAGCCATAGATCGGGTGAGTCTGCGGGATCGGAATCCGCTTGGTTCAATGTTGACGCTGGTCATAAGTCTGGCACTGGACGGATCCATCTGGCATCGCGGAAGGCCACGCGTGCCGGCGCTAGAAACCTGCACAGTGGTGCCAGCGAGGTAGCGAGTGAGCAAAAGTTCGCCCATAGGTGACCGGCAGATATTGCCTGTACAGACGAACATGATATGCATACCGCACACCCCTTTGTATCTCTACCTAACTAATGAAAACTACAATCCTCAATCTTACCTCAGGTATAGATATTACAATTTGGGGTTTAACCATTTTACCCCTTCGGGGATACCGCAGGAAACACATACACCCCCGACAAAGGAGCGTGCTTCTTGAGTTGCAGGCTTATCGCGGAAGTTCGTTTCCGCCGCCACTTTCCGCCGCTATGCAATGGTTAGGGTGGCAAGCAGTGCGAGATGGTCGGAACCTTGAATCCGCTTGGTTTCCAAATTTCTGGCGTGCACGCCCCTGTCGTAAATAATATGGTCGATTTCAGCGATAGGGAATGCCGAAGGATACGTCATATGCAATCCCTCGCCGGCACTCTCCCCCGCATCCGTAAAGCGATCACCCAACAGATATCTGAAGCTTGCATGATCCCACGTGGAATTAAAATCCCCCATCAGCACATACGATTCCCCATTATCGTAATGCTGTAATTGCGCTATGGAATCCAAACTTTTATTCCATAATCCCTGATTGCTTGGTCGTGGAGAAAACGGATGAACCGACCCAAATCGTACTTTTCTGCTATTGAAATCAACTGTCGCGGCAGGAATACTACTGGATTCAATAGGAATAAGATCTTGTGTTGTTTTCTGCAGAGGATGCGCACTGTACAGTACGTTCACACCGCCATTATCATGCCAAGTGAGTTGCGCGGAAACGGAATACGGAAGATAATCCTCAATTCCAGCATCATGCAACCGATCTAATAATCCTGATGAAACTTCCTGCATTGCAAGAATTTCAACATGCTCGCTTTGGATTGTTTGCACGATTTGCTGCGCATCGGCACAACCTTGCTTCGTATTGAACGTCATGACACGCACTGTTGCAGAAGGTTGTATGGCACGATCATTGGTCGGAACGACATACCCCCAATGCCAAATAATTTGGATGATCACGCACAATACGCTTAACGCGACTAAAAGTTTCCGTTTGCCAACAGTGCGAAAAACTGTTGCAAAAACTGCGATAATTACGGAAAGCAAGCCAAGCCAAGGCATGAGCGCGACGATCAGAGGCACGTAGCGTTTACCATCGAGACTGTTCGGTAGCATGCGCAGAAGCATCGCGAACACGATGACGGCGGATGCGAACCACAGCAACGCCGTAAGCAGTGAAGCGCGCATTTCACGACGCGTCTCACTTCGTTGGACATCGCCAAGTCGAGTCATGCGCACTCCTTTCCCATTCCATATTCCCGTTTCATCTTCATGTTCCGCGCAATCCGCAATCGTATGCAATCACATGTTGCAACCGATAGTCTTACGCATCGTTTTTCACAACATCTCTCACAACATCTCTTCTCGTGAACGCTACCCGCGTTCATCCCCGCATATGTTTCCCGCGCGCATTTAGGGTGACGCTTTCACAAAAGTGCCACTATATGGACACTTTCCGGCATTTGGAATCGTTCTGATACGTTCATCCGATAATCTATAGGTTGCAAAACGATGCTTAACAAAAGAGGCAATCATGAGCGAAGAAGCAATGCGAGAAGAAGTGGCGCAAGCTGTGGAAGTGGCCGCAAACAAGGCCGCCGAAGAGGAAATCAGCAAGCTAGCCGAATTCGAAAACGCCATCGACGAGACGCTCGCCTCCGGATATTTGGACGATACGCTCACCGTCACCGACGCAGACGGCGTGGCGCAAGTGCTGCCGATGCTTGATTCCGAACCAATCTCACACCTGGTGGAAGGCTTGGAAGCCGTAGGCGGGAGCGCCAATGTGTTCGTGCACACCAGCGCAGGCGTGGTGGCCCTCAGCGTAGTGGAATACAAGCCCAACGAAGAAGAGTAGCCGTCGCAGCATGCACGCTCAGGCGGCACGCATGCGGTTGAGGGCGCGCTGCACGGTTTCATGGGTGGAACCGGCACCCTGGCCACGCACGCCGAAGAACACCATCAGCACCATCACAAAGCAAATCGCAGCGCTGATGCGCAACGCCCACTGAATGCCGAACACGTTGGCAGCCGCATACACGGCTTTTTTGCCACCGAGCGCAGCCCAACGCAACGAAGTGAACGTCTCCATCAAAATAACCAACACCGGGGCGCCAATCGCGCCCGCGATCTGACGAACCGTATTCGTCACCGCGGATCCGGCGCTCACCTCTTCCGGTTCCAAACAGTTCAGCGACCATGTGGTGATCGGCATCAACACGAAACCCATGCCGATCTGGCGCACAAACTGCCAAATCGATACCCACCAAATCCACGAGGTCATGGAAATCAAACTCATCATGACCGTGCCGAAACACAAAGTAATCGTGCCGACCAACGCCACCGGGCGTGCGCCGAAACGGTCAAGCACTTTGCCGCCGAAAAACTGCGAAATGCACTGGCCGAGCGCGCCGGGAAGCATCACTAGGCCGCTAATTGCAGCGGAATAGCCGCGGCAATCCTGAATATACAGGGGCATGATCACCATAATCGAACTGAACGCGAAGAACGAAAGCGCGGCCGTGATCGTGCCAACAGTAAAACTACGATTCTTCAACACACTCAAATTCAGCAACGGCGGCTGCGCTTCAGGATTTTCGACCTGCCTGCGAGCGCCATGAATCTGGCGGAACACAAACCAAATAATTCCCGTGATACCAATCAACATTGGCAGCCAAACCATCGGATTTACAAACGAATACGATTCAATATTCGTAAAGCCGAACATTAAGCCGCCAAAGCCGAAAACAGACAGTCCAACGGAGAAAAAGTCAGCCTTCGCGGTTTTATCGTTCTCGCCGAAATTATGCAATCCAAAATAGGCAAGAAGCAGTGAAATCACGCCGATAATGGTCAACGTGAGGAAAATTGAACGCCAACCGTTCAAATCCGTCTGCACGCCGCCAAGCGTCGGACCGATCGCCGGAGCCACGCTCATCGCCATGCCAACCGTGCCCATTGCGAAACCGCGGCGAGACAGCGGATAGATCGAAAACACGGTGATCTGCAGCACCGGCCACATCACACCCGTACCAACCGCCTCAAGCAAACGCCCGATCAGCACCATCAAAAATGTTGGACCAAGCCAGGCGAATACCGAACCGATCGTAAACACGACCATGGAAACAAGCACGATTTCGCGCGTCGAAAAACGCCTCGTAAGGTATGCCGTAAGCGGCACCATCACGCCCATGACCAGCTGGAAAATCGACGTAAGCCACTGGCCGGTCGTAACGGAAATACCAAAATCACTGACAATCGTCGGCAACGCGGCGCTCAGCTGCAATTGCGTGAAATTACCGACGAACGTAATAAATGTAAGAATCGCAATGGAAATAAACGCCGTGCGCGTTAAATGACCGTTCTGATACGATTCCTCTCGAGTAAGCGCTCGGGACATGTTCCGCTTCGCTGACATCAATCACCTTCTCCACATTCAAACGCAAAAAACTATATGACAGCCCATATGACATGGATGCTTGAGGACTGCGAAATTGCGCTTACTGAGTGGATTGTGAGGCAGCATTGCAGCACATGGCAGCATTGCGGCACATGGCAGCATTCCGGTGGCGTTCCTCTGGATATTCGCTTACGAATCCCTGTTTTTGTCATTTCGGGGTAACACTCCCCCATTTAGAGGCATCATGACACGCAAAACGGTAGGCAAGTTTTCGGCGTAGGCAGTGCCGGAGGGTAATGATGACAATTAGAGCCATGTTCCACATCTGCATGGAGTTGTGGGGCATTTTCATATGCCTGATTTGCACAGGCGGAATTCTCATTGCCACACCACAAAAACCAGACGCACTCGCATCAAAATACTTATGCAGATCGCCTGCATGCTTCTTCTTGGAGCCGACGCGCTCAGCTAGTATTTTCTCAACAATCCCGGAGAAACCGCATACTACATGGTGCAACTCGTTAATTTCTCCGTATTCTGCATTAATTATATTTTCATGAGTTTATTCACAACCTATATTTGGTTGACAGTAAGCAACCATAATCATCGCAAACCAGCCGCATTGTATGCCGTCTACGCATTGTCCGTAATTGGAATTCTCCTACTTATCATCACACAATTCACTGGTCTTTTCTACTATTTCGATGACCACAATCGTTACCATCGCGGTAACTACTATCTTCTTTCGCAGGCAATTGCAGTCTTGGGAATCGCATTATGCCTCTTCATGTTGATCTCATATCGCAAGAATCTTGATCGCATTATTTTCCTTTCCATGATGTCGTTCTTCGTACTACCAGTATTGGCGACCATCCACCAAGCACTGGCATACGGTTTTTCATTGCAATGTTTGGCGGCCGTAATCCACACAGAAAACGGGATGTGCATCAGGAACGGCCGGAAAGTGTGAGGAAGACGAGAATCACATTAAGCGCAACAATCAGCGAAACAACTACCATATTGATCGCGAATTTCACCGGACCATCCACATAGTCGCCCATTAATGAGCGATCGTGAGTGTATTTCATCAGCGGAATGATCGCGAACGGAATACCGATCGACAGTATCACCTGCCCTATGATCAGCGCCTCCGTCGGATTCTTCGCAAACCACAGTACAATCAATGCCGGCACAAGCGTCACCACGCGGCACGCCCACATCGGCGCTTTGACCCGCAACAGTCCATGCATAATTTCGGCGCCGGCATACGTGCCGACCGATGTGGAGCTCAGGCTGGAAGCCAGCAGTCCAATCGAGAAAATCGTGCCGATCACAGGGCCCAGAGCGGCGGCGATGGCATGCTGCGCGCCTTCGATCGAATCAGTGCCGGTCACGCCATACAGCGAATTCGCCGCGAGAATCAGCAACGCCAGATTCACCGTGCCGGCCAGAAGCAACGCCCATACCACATCGACCTTGCTGCCATGCAGCAGCGTCTTGATGTCGGGCTTCTTTTGCCCCGCGGAATAATGGTCATTGACGAGTGTGGAATGCAGGTAAATCGCATGCGGCATCACCGTGGCTCCCAGCATCGAGGCGGCCATGAGCACGGTCGCGGACCCCTTGAAACGCGGGATCAAGCCCGCTGCCACCTGCGTGGGATTCGGCGGGTCGATGAAAAGACCCGCGATGAAGCCGAACATGATCACCAACAGCAGCGCGATGATCATCTTCTCGAAAAGACGATGCGTAGGCCCCTTCTGGAAAATCAGCAACACCGTGGAAATCGCGCCGATAATGCAGCCGCCGACGAACAACGGCAGACCGAACAGCAGTTTCAGTGCAATCGCTCCGCCGATCACCTCCGCCAGATCCGTGGCGATGGCGATCACCTCAGCCTGCATGAAGAACATGAACCGACCGGCATCCCCCAGACGTTCGCCCAGAATCTCCGGCAGACTCCGGCCCGTGACGATGCCGAGTTTGGCTGACTGGTATTGGATGAGCACGCTCATGCAGTTGGCCAGAACGAGCACCCATACCAGCAGATAGCCGTATGTGGCTCCGGAAGTAACATTCGCAGCCACGTTGCCTGGGTCCACGTATGCCACAGCCGCCACAAAAGCGGGGCCGAGGATGCCGGCGAGCGCGTGCCCGTAATGCTGGTGAGATTGTGGTTGCGGAGTAGTTATTGCATTCTTTGAATCCATATTGTCCTCCATATACGCGCAATGTTATAACGCGCTTACCTGCATGGAATTGTTACGGCCGTTACGTTTCCCGCTAAACTGGTGTGGAGAACATCGCATATTCGATTCAAGGGGTTGTTTCCATGGCTACTTTCCATACTCCGATGGTTACGCTTTCCGACGGCAATCTGATTCCGCAGATCGGTTTGGGCGTGCTGCGCATCGACGATGAGGGCGTTACTCCCGTAGTTGAGAGCGCGCTGGAAGCCGGCTATCGGCACATCGACGGTGCCGCGGGATACAACAACGAGGCCGGTGTGGGGCGTGCGCTGAAAAACACGGGATTCACGGAGGGAGAGCTGCGCAAAGGCCTGTGGGTCACGACGAAGCTGCGTGATTCCGAGCAAGGGTATGACAGCGCGCGCAAAGCGTTCGACCGGCAGCTGGATCTGCTGCAGCTCGACTACGTGGACATGTATATGCTCCATTGGCCGACTCCGTTCGACTGGCGTTCCGGTGAGACGTGGAAGGCGTTCACTGAGTTTCGTGCGGAAGGACGTGTGCGCACACTGGGCGTGTGCAATTTCATGCCCGAACATCTTGACCGCTTGCATGAGGAAACCGGTGAATATCCGGCCGTCAACCAGATCGAACTGCACCCGACCTGGCAGCAGCGCGAGGTTGTGGAATACTGCAAGGCGCACAGCATTGCAGTGGAAGCGTATTCGCCAATGGCCCGCGGCGCTGATTTGAACGCTGGAAATGGCACGATTGAACGCATCGCAGCTGCACACGGAGTCACCCCGGCACAGGTGATCCTGCGCTGGCATATCGAAAATGGAACGATCATCATCCCCAAGTCGGCACATGCGGAACGACAGAAGCAGAATCTCGATCTGTTCGGTTTCGTACTTACTCCTGAAGAACATGCCGCGATTGACGCGCTTGACGGCCCGACGCGCGCCGGTCATGATCCGATGACGTTCACTTACGCCTGATATTCCCCAATTCCGCGATTTCAGTATGTTGTATGTATTATTTCAATAATTATGGCACGAAAGAATAATCGTAATTCTTATAATTATCGGAATATTAAGCAAGATGTGCGTGATATTCAGCGGGCCGGAAAACGGTTCAAAAAAAGTTGGATTAATGCTGACGGTCCGCTAGAACGCATTCTCATTCTGCTGGTCGTCGTTGCGGTAATCGGCGTCACTATCGGCATGCTTCTGCCGAAAGTCAATCCGACCGTAGGTGAGATTACCGGCGAATACACGGCAACCGGCACTGCCGCGGAAACGTTGGAAAAACTTACGGTTGACGACAATCCCAGCAAAGCCGGATATGATCGCGACGCGTTCGGATTCCGAGAAACCGACGACGACGGCAATGGTTGCGACGTGCGCGAAGATGTGCTCGTCCGCGATTTGACGGACGTGCAATATAAGAACAGCCGCAGCTGCCAGGTTGCATCGGGCACGCTTGATGACCCGTATACCGGTCAGACCATTCAGTTCGTGCGTGGAGTGAAAACGTCTTCGGCGGTGCAGATCGACCATGTGGTCGCGTTGGAGAATGCATGGCAGTCGGGCGCGAACACATGGGATCATACGAAGCTGTACCAATTCGGCAATGACATGTACAATCTGCTGGCCGTGGATGGGCCGGCGAATCAGCAGAAGGGTTCCGCGTCGGCCGCATACTGGCTGCCGACGAACAGCGAATACCGTTGCGATTACGTGGCTCGGCAGATTGGCGTGAAAGACAAGTACGGGCTGACCGTCACCACGCAGGAAAAACGAGCGATGCTTTCCGTACTGCACGGCTGCCCCGCGCAGGCATTGCCGGCAAACTGACGCTAATTCCCGTCCGCACAAGTCCTGTTCTGCGGCTGCGCAAGTCCGGAACTGGCTGTGCAGACGGCAGGTCAGCTACGCGCGGGTGGTGGCACGGGCGATCACGTGCGACTGGGTGGTGATGCAACTCGGCTCGAGCGTGCGTATGCCGTCGATCCGATCGAGGATACGGCTGACCGCAGTCGGCGCGATCCAGTCAAGGCAGGAATCCATGGTGGTCAGCGGAGGCTGGAAATATGCGGCTTCTTCAATGTTGTCGAAGCCGATCACCTGCATCTGTTCAGGCACGGAAATGCCGTTCGCAGCCAAAGTGAACAGCGCACCCAACGCAAGCTGGTCATTGAACGCCACAATACCGTCGAATGGAATCCCGGAATCAATAAGCTGCTGCGTAATGCGAGCGCCGGAACCAATCGTCCAATCCTGCCCGGTGCTCATTACCAGTCGGGAATCGAATGCCGCTCCTCGTGCAGCGCACGCTTCGAGCACGCCGCGGAGTCGTAGTTCCGCATTGCCTTCCACTGCTTCACGCACGGAATCGATATGCTCCGGTTCCGTGCGCGATCCGACCACCGCGAGCCGGGTTGCGCCATGGTCGAACAGGTATTCGGCTGCGAGTCGGGCTTCCTGAATATCGTCGGGGGTAACGTGGTCGGCTTTGCCGTGTGTGGAACGCGCGCCCACGCATACGAGCGGATAGTCCACGTCCAAGTCCGCCGCTTCAAGGTTTTCGACTTCGGAGATCGACAGGATCATGCCGTCCGAGACGGTGGTGTTGAAGTTGCGCAGGAGTGATTGCGCTCCTTGTACGGATCCTTCGGCGTAGGTGGTGACGTATACGGAGTAGCCGTAGCCGCGGGCCGCGTCGATCACGCGATTGGCGAGCTCCGACAGGTATGGGGCGGTCAATGTTGGTACGGCGAGTGTGATGAATCCGGTTTTGCCGCGGTTGAGATTGCGCGCGGATACGTTCACGCGGTATCCGAGTCGGTCGATGACTTCCTGGACTTTTTCTCGCGTGGAGTCGGTCATACGGCCGGAATGGTTGATCACGTTGGATGCGGTTTTGAGTGAAACGCCTGCCTCTTCGGCCACGTCTCGTAGGGTGACGCGTTTTTTGTCCGGCTTCGGCTCCGGCTTTGACTCGCCCATGTTCATCTCCAGGATCGTTCGATATGCCGATGAAAGTTTACCAGTTATAGCAAGCCCGCCACCTGAAGTTTCAGTATGGCGGGCCTGGGTTATGTGAGATTGCATGAGATTGCGTGAGGTCACGCAATCAATCACACGGGATCACGCGCGCTTTACGACGAGCACACCGTTGCGATGCACGGTATAGCTGCCCGACTGCTCCCCTGCTTCCGTTTGGAACAGGTAGACCGGCTCACCGTCGATGCCCTGCAATGCGATTTCTTTCTTGCCTCGCGGAAGGTAGAAATCGAAGGTTGCGTCTGCGGACTTGCGTACGGTGTGCAGCACGTCGGGATTGACCGGATCCGCAGAATCTTCCACGATATTGGCGCTCACGAATTGCGTGAGATCGGCCACGTTGAGATCGCATCCGACGAAATATGCTTCGCCGGAACCGTACGGATTGCGGGTGATTGCGGCGGTGCCGTCGAGCTCCCATTCGTCGGCTTCTTCACCTTCGTAGGTGGCCAGCACTTGCGTGTGTTCACCGTCGACGTTCACGTCGTTTTGCCACAGGCGAGTGACCGCTCCGGAGCTCAAACGAATCTTAGCGGGCTCGCCTTCGGCTTCGGCGCCGAGAATGTTGAATTCTTCGCCGCGAATGCCGAGCATTTCACGCAGTAGGCCATCGCCGGCTCCCGGGTATCCGCCGAGCCAGGTGTGGAAGTTCTCGTCGATCAGTCCGGTTGCGTAGCCGACGACCACACGGCCGCCTGCAGCTGCGAAATCAGCCAAACGCTGCGTGTCTTCGGCGCTGAGCATGATCACAGTCGGCAATACGACGGTCTTGTACGAGCTCCAATCGTATTTCAGGGGCACAATGTCGGCGCGGGTGCCTGCGTTGAGGAACGCGCGGTACCAGTCGCGTACGTCATGCCAATGGTTGAGTTTCATGCTTGGCAGGGTTTCGGAGCGTGTGGCCCATTCAGATTCCGCGCTGAACAGGATTGCCGTGTCGGAGAGTTCCAATTCGGTGCCTTGCACGCCAGCATCGCCGAGGGTTTTCAGCGCTGCGCCCAGTTCGCACACCTGACGGAACAGTTTGGTGTCTTCGCCTGCGTGGGGCACGAGCGCGGAGTGGAAGGATTCGGCACCGAATGCGGAGGCACGCCACTGGAAGAAGTTGATGGCGTCGGCGCCCATGGCCACATGCGCAATGGAGTCACGCACGGTTTCGCCCTTGCGCTTGCGTGCGTTGAGCGGCTTCCACTGCACGGCCGAAGTGGAATGTTCCATCACATACCACGGCTTGCCGAGCGCGAGGGAATCCATCAAAGCGTCGGAGCAGAACAGTTCGTCGATATGCGATTCGCCCTCATGGAAGTAATGGTCGTTCGACACGAAATTGACTTCTTCGGCCCAGTCGGCATAATCCATGCAGCACTGGTCGGTGGAGACCATGAAGTTTGTGGTGAACGGCTTGTCGGGGCAGATTTCGGCGATTGCATCACGTTCAGCCTTGTAGAAGTCGAGCAGCATATCGTTGCCGAAGCGTTCGAAATCAAGCTTTTGACCGGGGTTCACCATGGAATCGGCACCCATGAAGCGCGGGATGAGCACTTCGTGGAATCCGTTCATTTCCTGACCCCAGAAGGTAGTGCCCCACGCCTTGTTGAGGTTTTCGATGGTACCGTATTTGCGTTCGCACCACAGGCGGAAAGCATTGAGCGCGTTGTCGGAGTAATCGTAACGGTTGTTCCAGCCGTATTCGTTGCCCATATGCCATGCGGTGACGTACGGGTTGGTGCCGTAACGTTCGGCCAGTTTGCGGCACAGGGTGAGCGCGTATTCCTTGAACACCGGGCTTGTCGGGCTCCAGGATTGGCGCGATCCCGCGTTGACGGGATGGCCGAATTTGTCTTGCGGCAGCACTTCCGGGTGCTTTTCGTACAGCCACAGCGGCGCGGTGGCGGTTGCGGAGGCCAGGTCAACCGCAATGCCGGCTTTGCCGAGCTTGTCGATGATACGGTCAAGCCAGCCGAAATCCCAACGGTTTTCTTCCGGCTGAATGCGATCCCAGCTGAAAATGGCCACGGCCACGGTATTGACACTGGCCTGTTTCATGAGGCGGACGTCTTCGTCCCACACGTCTTCCGACCACTGGTCGGGATTGTAATCACCGCCGTATGCGATGCCTTTGCCGTTGTCGGTCAGCAGTTCCGGCCATTTGAAGGGCTGGCGACTGGGGTTATCGGAGTTACTGGTATGGCTAGGTTCTTTGGATTTGTTGTTTTCTTTGCTCTCATCATTGAAGGTCCGCACATTCTCACCTTTCCGAACATACTTGATACAACTGTGTATCTATTGACAATACTTTATAATAGATACTTCTGCAATTCTGTCAATTTCGATTGCGCGTCCGATAGCATTCCCATACACGAAAAAGTCAGATCATGGGGCAAAAAACTCAATCAACACAGAATAGAGGGGATGAATATAGCTCAAAATCATCAAAAACATACCCCCATACGCGAAAAAGTCAGATTCTCCGCATTCTTCGCATACGACAGGCCACCTTTCTCCACGGAAGCGGCGTGCTCAATGCAATCGGACGTCCCAACTTGCGTGCACGGATGGCGGCGATATTCATCGCAAACGCAGCACGGTGCGGCTCATCCGACAAATCAAGCTGAGTAACCGAGACGACCGTCCATCCCATGCTTTCCAACTGCCTGCGCTTCCATGCGTCACGACGCCATTGCGTCCGGTCCGTGCGGTGATGGTCGCCGTCATACTCGATGCCGATCAGCAATTCCGGATCGGCCAAATCGAGCGTAATCGCGGCGCCATTATCGAATGAGATTCCCGGAACAGAGTAATTCGATGTGAAACCCCACAATCCGTAAGAATATAAACAAAGCCTCGTCTGCGTCTCTTTAGGTGAATCGCTGCGCGAGTCCATCAACGTAAGCGCGTCGTAACATTTTGCCTTGCATTGAAACGTCTCATGTTCCACGAAATCACGCAACTTCGACTCGGTGGTCCTGCCATGTCGAATCATCGATTCCCCCAATTCCGTCAATCCGTCAACCTGCGTGCCTTTCGCCATCAACGCCCATGTCGTTTCCGCATTCAGGACTCCAATGCCATCAGTCGTATATCGAATATGCCTTGAATCAAGCCCCGACCAGCAATGCACATAAGCATCCGGCGACGAAAGACGACTCAATCGGGGGTCCGAAACGGTGACATGTAGCTTGTCCGAAACAAAATTCGTTTGCGACGGCCGTTCGACCTTCCACATATCGACAGCCGAAATATGGCTGACTGGACCAAGCAACACAGCCTCACGGCACGCCTCCCAAGTGATGGACTGCCTTTCTTCAAGGGATCGAGCCATCAAAGGTTTGTACATCTCATTCATGTTTCGACGGTATTGAAGCACATTCGTAGTTGTCCAGCCGAACCAGGGTTGTGGTCGGAGAATGCAAAAACGCGCGATAAAGGCGTGTCGGCTGTGGATAACCCATGGCAGAATCCATTTGGGTCAATGAATGTGGATATTCCTGTGGATTGATGTGAGTCTATTTCTGAGCAAGTTCCCCATTTTCGGACGGGTTGCGAGCTCATCGGAAAATCCACGCATCAGTTCTGAATGCAAGGCGAATGGCTACCTATGACTTTTGTTGCCCCTCCTACGCGAAAAAGTCGAAAATGGTAAAAAATACGGGACCTTTCACAAACGGGGGTATAAAATCGGCTTAAAGTCGTTTGAACAGTGCCCCCGTATGCGAAAAAGCCAGTTTCCCGCCTGGAAATTCGACTCTTTCGAAATAGACAAGGCAGCCAAGGCATGCCCAGAGGCATCGGAATCCCGAGGATATCTCCGAAGAGGACCAGAGAGTCCCGAATAAACCCAGATAAACCCGAACAACCCGCAAACCACGTATAAAAACGGCGGCTTCCAAAACAATACCCTTGAAAGCCGCCGATCGCTTGGTCAAGCCGCGACATGGACCACAGGCTACGGATTTACAGACCCAAGAACAGCTCGTGAATGCGGGTATCGTCGGTCAGTTCGGGGTGGAACGCCGTAGCGAGAATCTTGCCCTGACGCAAACCGACCACATTGCCGTCGACCGACGTTTCGACCGTGGCCCGCTCGCCAACCTCGGCAACGAACGGTCCGCGAATGAACACCAGAGGGAAATCCTTGAGCACAATAGACTCGGAAGCGGCACTTTCCGGAACGCGCTCCCCCGGCGCAACCGAAATGGCGAAATCGCCAGTAGCGGAACCGAAATCGGCGGTCGCAGCGAACGAACCAAGCTGACGTCCATACGCATTGCGGCGCACGACCGCATCCAACGCGCCAAAATACACGTTCTCGTCGTTATCGAGACGACGAGCGAGCAAAATCATGCCCGCACATGTGCCGAATACCGGCTTTCCAGCGGCAATATGCTCTGCGATCGGCTCAAACAGGCCGGTCGAACGCAACAACTTGCCCTGCGTGGTGCTTTCGCCGCCAGGCAGAATCACGCGGTCGATCGAATCGTCGAAATCCTCGGCGGCACGCAGCAGTTTCCACGGCGCACCAAGCCGATCCAGCATCGCGGCATGCTCGGCGAATGCCCCCTGCACCGCAAGGATGCCGGTCACGCCATGCTGCGCGGAAGCCGCACCTTCGGCAACGTCAGTCGATTCTTCCTTCGAAATGTATTCAACGGCAACAACCATCGGATCTCCTTACCCGAACCATCGCGAATCATGCGAAACGGGCTGCGCGCGGCGCGTCGAACAGACATGCCGACAGCCGCACGCAGCGCACAGCGCACGAAAATACAGCGCAATCACTCGCCGCGGGCGGCCATGATGGTTTCGATCTCGTCTTCGTTGATGCCGACCATGGCCTCGCCGAGGTTCTCGGAAAGGCGGGCGAGCAGGTCGGCGTCCTGCCAATTGGCGGTGGCCTGCACGATGGCAGCGGCACGCTTGGCCGGATCTCCGGACTTGAAGATGCCGGAGCCGACGAACACGCCTTCGGCACCCAGCTCCATCATGAGCGCGGCATCGGCCGGAGTGGCCACGCCACCGGCAGCGAAGTTGACGACCGGCAGACGGCCGTTGTCGTGCACGTACTTGGCGAGATCGTACGGCACGGCCAGCTGCTTGGCGGCCTCGTACACTTCGTCGTCGCGCAAAGAGACGAGCTCGCGGATCTGCTTGTTCATGGTGCGCATGTGGCGCACGGCCTGGATCACATCGCCGGTGCCCGGCTCGCCCTTGGTGCGGATCATGGACGCGCCCTCGGCGATACGGCGCAGCGCCTCGCCCAGGTTCTTAGCACCGCACACGAACGGCACGTCGAACTGATTCTTGTCGATGTGGTACACGTCGTCGGCGGGGCTCAGCACTTCGGATTCATCAATGTAATCGATTTCGATGGCCTGCAGAATGCGCGCTTCGGCAACATGGCCGATACGAACCTTTGCCATGACCGGAATGGACACGGCTTCCTGAATGCCCTTGATCATGGCCGGATCGCTCATGCGGGAAACGCCGCCGGCAGCACGAATATCGGCCGGAATACGCTCAAGCGCCATCACCGCGCACGCGCCCGCATCCTGTGCGATCTTCGCCTGCTCCGGGGTGGTGACGTCCATGATCACGCCACCCTTGAGCATCTGCGCCAGATTCTTGTTCAGTTCGTTCCTGTTGTTGGCCATCGCCAGCCTTTCGTCGAATCGTATTCCACCCTTCTGCAGAGCGGATATCTCTTGACACAGATACTAACGATTTTTCGTTACAAAATCATGTGAACTGAATATTTGCACGTCTCAAAAAGTTGCTTTTCTTAAATTCTGACTATCATTTTCATGATTGTTTCATTTTCTTACGATTTCGATTCCGCCGACGATTCCGCAATTTCGTTCGCTTTTCTTGCCTGATATGCGCCATTCGCTTTCGATTCGCGCGCACGGCTCCTTTCGACCGCACTTTCGATGCACGCTATAAGAAATACGAATGACGCATGATTTTCATACGACCACATTGCGGACGGGGGTACAGATGGATTCGCGTATTGCACACTACATACGCAGTATGCGATCAGCGATGCGCATGGTGGAATCGCGGTGCGACACCAGCACGACGGCGCTCCCCCGCTCGGCAAGATCATTGATCGACCCGAGAATCACCGACTCGTTATAGGCGTCAAGACGGCTCGTCGGCTCGTCGAACAGCACCAAATCGGCGTCACGAAGAAACATGCGGGCCAATCCGATGCGCTGTTTCTCGCCCTCCGAAAGGCTCCCGCCCAACTCGCCGACCTGCGTATCCAAGCCGTTCGGCAGCGCATCGACCAGTTCGAGCGCGGACGCCTTGGCGAGCGCTTCGCGCAATACGGAATCGGGAATGGCAGACGCTGCGGAATCGGCAGAATCGCAGGCAATAGCGAGATTTTCGCGAATCGTTCCGTTGAACAGATACGTCTCCTGCCCCATCATCGTCTGCACGCGCCGACGCCATCCGGCGTCAACCTGCGGCAATGGAACATCCGACAGCGAAATCGTGCCGGAATCCGGATCCCAGTAGCGCATCAGCAGTTTCAACATCGTTGATTTTCCACGCCCGGACGGGCCTTGAATACCGAGAATGCCCTGCCGTGAAACATCGAGTGAAACATGGTCGAGCACCGGTTGCGAGGCGATGCCGGCACCTTGTTCGCCGGAGGATTGCGCTTCCGCGGGGCGTGCCGGACACATGCCAGTCGCATACTCCGACCGCCCGTTTGGCGTGCGTTCGCCGGAAATACGGGCGCCGGATCCATAGCCGAATGTGACATCGCGCATTGTCATGCCCTGATATTCCGGGCGTTCGCTCCCCTGCTCAACCACAGCGGGAGCCTCATCCATCAATGCGAACAGGCGACGTGCCGAAGCAAACGTTTGCGTCAAATTCGCCGGCAGCGCGCTCAATGCAAGCGTCGGACCAAACGAGCTGACAAGCAATACAAAAGCCGCAACCAGCGCAGGGGCGTTCGAATCCGCGGAACCCATCCAAATCAGGCCTTCCGGCATATCGGCGGCAGTGAAAACCACGGTGCACAACGTCATCACAAGGAAAGCTGCAATTGCGGTAAACAGCATCACCAACACCGCGCCCAATCCTGCAAAATCGCCATTCTTCGCACTCAATCGTAAACGTTTGCCCCACAATGAAAGAGTGCGCCGCGTGATGGAAGCGAGCCGGGCATCGCCTTGGCCGAAGCGGATGATTTCGCCGATACCGCGCATATCGTCAAGCATTTCGTCGTCAAGGGCGGCGGATTCCTCGCGGAGTTTCGGACCGACGCCTCGCACCGCCGACGCGAACAACTTTGGCAGTATGACGCCGACGGTGAGGTGCGCGATGACCAACGTCACAGCGAGGGGTGCGCTTAGGGTGAGCAGTGCGAGTGTGTAGACGACGGTGGTCACAACGGCGATGACGATCGGGCTGATGGTGTGTGCGAAGAAGATTTCCAGCAGTTCCACGTCGGTGGTAACCAGCGCGATCAGGTCACCCTTGCCTTTGCCCGCAAGTTTGGCCGGGGTGAGACGCCGCAGAGCCGCGAAGGCTTTCGTGCGAAATAGCGCGAGCAGGCGGAACGCCACATTGTGGTTCATGAACTGTTCGGCATAGCGCATGCCGCCGCGGATCAGCGCGCATACGGCCATGGCTGCGAGCGCCGCGGGAACGCTGAGATTCCAGATGGGCGAGCCGACTGCGGCGAAGGCCGCCGCGATGCCGAACACCGGCAGGAAAGTGGCGGCGAGATGGCCGAGCGTGCCGCAGACGCACGCGACGATCATGTACTTGCGCTGCGGCCCAACCTCTTTGAGCAAACGCGCAATCACCCGCGCCGTCGGCATTGCCTTCGCGTCCGATTCTGCCGAATCGGACATACGAACGCCCGTTTTCGCACCCTGTACGTCCGTTTCTGCAGAATCGGACACTTGGAGACCCATTTCCGCACGCTGCGTGACTGATTCTGCAGAATCGGACGCTTTAAGTGCGTGGGATGCAGAGGTGGAATGGGTTGCGTTATTGCGTAGACCTATGTTTTCTACGGTTTGTTGGGCGCGGAACAGTTTGGCGTATGTTCCGTTGGCACGCATGAGTTCGGCATGTGCGTCCTGCTCCGTCACGCGCCCGCGTTCGAACACCACCACATAATCAGCGTCGGCCGCATTCGCCATGCGATGCGTCACCATGATCACGGTTTTGCCGCGATCGGCAAGCGCACGAATGGTTTGCAGAATCAGGGTTTCGCTTTCCGCATCGACGCTGCTGGTGGCTTCGTCGAAAATGTAGACGGCAGACTCCCGCAGCAATGCGCGAGCGATGGCGATACGCTGTTTTTGGCCTCCGGACAGGTTGCTTGCGCCCTGTTCGATGGCCAGGTCAAGTTCTTGCGATTGTGCACGCACGAATTCGTCGATATGTGCTGCTTCCAGCGCTTGCCACAGTTCGTTTTCGGTGGCATCCGGCTTGGCCATCAGCAGATTGTCGCGCAACGTCCCTGCAAAAAGGTGGCTTTGCGCCGCCACGATGGCGATTTCTCTCGTAAGGGATTCGATGGAAAGATCGGCGATTTGGTACCGTTGCGTCGGGTTATTTCCTGCGTTTCCGGGCCGCAGCCACATACATCCTTCATATCCGGAAAGATTTCCGGCGAGCAGTTCGACGGCGGTAGATTTGCCGGATCCGGACGGACCGACGATGGCGGTCACCTGCCCGCGCCGCGCAGTGAAAGAGACGCCATGCAATGCGACGACCGAACCATCGTCATCTTTCGGCATGCCTGTTTTTCCGGCACCAACCACACCGGATTTTTCCCCGGTTTCCCCGGTTTCCCCGGTTTCCCCGGTTTCCCCGGTTTCCACATCCGCCACAGCCGTATCCGCAGCCACGTCCGCATATCGGAACGACACGTCATCAAAGCACACGTCCACACCGTTATCGGAAGCGCCGAATTCCGGCATTCCCTGCATTCCGTGCGCAGGAATCGGCGTATCAAGCAATGCGAAAATACGCTTGGTTGAAGTCATGCCGTTCATCGCAACATGGAAGAACGACCCCAATTGGCGCAGCGGAATGAAGAAATCCGCGGAAAGAAGCACTATCAGCAGCACGCCGGCAAGCGGCAATGCGGCACCGCTCGCATACTGCCAGATCGCCACGCCCACGCCGGCCGCGGCACCCCCGTATGCGACGACGTCCATGGCGGTGAGCGAGCGCAATTGAATTTGCAGAACATTCATGGTCATTACGCGGAATTGTTCCGCTTGCTCGCTCATTTTCTTGGCGGCATGCGCATCGGCGTCAAAAGTTTTCAGCGTTTCAAGACCTTGTACATTGTCAAGAAACACAGATCCCATGTCGGTGTATTTTCCCCAATATTTTTTGAATACTCGGGCTGCGCGCATTGCGACCATGCCAACAATCAATACAATCAACGGCGCGCATACAAGCAATGTAACAGCCGTCGGCATATTAATCGGCGCAACTATAAAAAATAACGTTACCGGCGCGAGAATCGCATAAAACAGTTGTGGTAGGAATAATTCGAAGAAGCTTTGGATTTGTTCAATGCCTTCACCGGCAGATTGCACCACATCGGCAGTACTGATATGTTGCGAATACGACGGTCCAATCGCAAGCATTTTATTGAATAATTGTTCACGCAAAGCGAGTTTGACACGCTCGGCCGCTTCTGCGCCGAAATAGGCCGCGGCGCGCATCATCAGAAAACGCAGAACCGCACAGACCACAATCGCCAGCACGCATCCGATATACGTTTCCGCACTGAATCCGCCGTAGCCAAGGCCGACGAACATGCGGGAAAGCAGGCCACTATCGCCCATGGAGAACATTGGATCGAACGCCGATTCCACCACGGCAAGCACCGGCGAAAGCATGACCACCACCGTCACCACGAATACGACGTTGGACAGCAGCCCGATCCATTGGCAGAACACTTTCGCCGCAACCAACCTCCCCACGCCGGGAGCGAGGGAAAACAGCCTCTTGTCAAACATAAACACCTTCCGTCCAATGAGCGCGCTCGCGTTGCCAGCTCGCCTACGGCCCAAAGCGCAATCGCCATGCATCCAACGAACGAATCGCAACAGGCCAATACGGGAAAACCGGTGCGTGGCAAACCGTTTTCAGCCTATCCAAGGCAGCTCGCAATCGTCAAGGGCGCATTGCATACAGCGAACCGTCGCAATCGAATTGCCATAATCGACCTCAAATCAGCAACGTTGAAAAGAGAAAGGCTGGATGTTCGCCGTTGAGCAGGCAGCCCTCTGACGCAAGGGGTAAATTGCGTCACTCGTGAGTGTACTCGATAAAAATCGCTCGCACCACCATTTCTTCGCATTTCGCTGATTTTACCGTCGTTTCGGGGATATTCGGGAAGCATGGCAACACCCCCGCAACCGTTACGTCAAACTTTTTTTGAACAGACACAGCGCGACACCCATCGTTTGACTTTTGACGATTTTCAATCGTTTGTCAGTTCATACAAAGTTGCTCAAATATTTCTTGTCGCTTCTCACAATGCAGACTTACGGACCCGTAACTTACCATATACGAGGTGCGCAAGGGGTAGGAAACGCGGACACACGGTTTGTATCGCTCCCGCACGCATCACAAGCAGAAATACGCGGAAATAACGCAAAAACCGCGAGAAAGAGAACGCTTCATGCTCACCGAGTACACCACCCCGGGAACTTCCGTTGAGGTACGCGACGACGAAACCATCTACTCCCTGCTCACCGAACGCATCGAACGCACCGGAGAAAGCACCATCATCGCGGAACGTAAAACCGGTCCGGGCAAATGGGTCGAGGTGACCACCGGCGAATTCCACAATGACGTGATCGCCGCAGCGAAAGGCCTCATCGCATTCGGCATCAACAAGGGCGATGCCGTCACCATTTTCTCCACCACCCGTTACGAATGGGGTGTGCTCGACTTCGCGCTGGCCGCAATCGGCGCGGTGAACGTGCCGATCTACGACACCGATTCCGCGGCGCAGGCCGAACGCATTCTCAACGATTCCAGCGTGAAGCTCGCCATCGCCGATGATCGCGAACGTTTCGACCGCTTGGATTCCGTGATCGACCACTGCCCGAACCTGCAGCACATTCTCATGCTCGACTCCAATGCGATGGGCGCGTTGGAAGGTATGGGCGTGACCGTTTCCGACGAGGAGCTCGAGTCGCGTATCACGTCGGTGAAAGCCGACGACCTGGCCACCATCGTATACACCTCCGGTTCCACGGGGGCTCCGAAGGGCGCCGAACTTTCGCACCGTAATTTTGTGAGTATCACGCGCGCAGGCAGCATCGCATTGCATGAGATAATTCTTGACGATCAGCCGCGTTTGCTGCTGTTCCTGCCGCTTGCGCACTGCTTCGCGCGTTTCATTCAGTATGCGTCGATCGCTTCCGACGATGGCGTGGTCGGCTACCTGCCCGACACGAAGACGCTGCTTCCGGACGTGCGCTCGTTCGAACCAACGTACCTGCTGGGCGTGCCGCGCGTGTTCGAAAAAGTGTATAACGCGGCCTCCCGCAAGGCTGGCATGGGCTGGAAGGGACGCCTGTTCCTCAAGGCAGCCGAAGCTGCACGCGACTGGTCTCGCATGCAACAGGCCGGAGAACGTCCGACCGCCAAGCAGATCGCACAGCATCTTTCATATGAGGCTTCCGTGTATCATGCCGTTCGCGGAGCGTTGGGTCCGAAGATCAGGTTTGTTGCCTGTGGTGGTGCTCCGCTCGACGTGTCACTCGCACACTTCTTCAACGGCATTGGACTGCCGATGATCCAAGGCTACGGCATGACGGAGACCGCAGCACCGTTCGCCGCGAACCGCGTGACAGACAATGTGATCGGCACCGTTGGCCAGCCTGCCCCGGGCTCGTCGATTCGCATTTCCGAAGATGGCGAACTGCAGGTGAAGGGCCCGAACGTGTTCATGGGATACCATAATCTGCCGGAGAAAACCGCTGAAGTGTTCACCGAAGATGGCTGGCTGCGCACCGGCGATTTGGCAACGATCGACGATGAAGGCCGTATTACGATTACCGGACGCAAGAAGGATATTATTATCACCGCCGGCGGCAAGAACGTTTCCCCGATTCCGATGGAGCAGGAGATTGCAAAGTGCCCGATTGTGGAGCATGCGGTGGTTGTCGGCGACAATCGCCCGTTCATCGGTGCGCTGATTACGCTGGATCAGGAAGGATTGGAAGCGTGGCTGCCTTCCGTTGGACTTTCTGCCGACACGCCGCTGGATCGCGTGGCTGCGGCCGCCGCCGTTCACGATGAAATCCAGAAGTATGTCGACAAGGCGAACGCGACGGTTTCCCGCGCTGAATCCGTGCGCAAGTTCGTAGTGCTCGACACCCAGTTCACGCAAAGCAACAAGTGCCTGACTCCGTCACTGAAAGTGGTGCGTCCGGCAGTGAACCGCGTGTTCGCCAACGTGATCGATCAGCAGATCTACAACGGCAAGCGCTGAATCGCATAATGCATAAACGCGTGGGGTGCGAGAGAATATAAACGTTCTCTCGCACCCCACGCTTTTGTTCTGTCTGTACAACTTTCGAGGAATACAAACGAGCGCCGGCGATCGGAATTAATCCGGCCTGCCGGCGCTCATATGGCAGAGATTAGTGATGAATCCAGAATGTCTAACGACACTCCATCAGCCATTGTCAGTAAAGCGACAATCAGTGACGGTTCCGTCAGTGCATAACGCGTGCGGTAACGGTGCGGCAGAAGGCGAAGGCGTACGAAGGTACGTCGAGTCTTCTGCCGTGCCGTTAACGCTCCGTTATGTCAGTGACGGTTGTTGAGACGGTGGTACATTTCGGAGATCTCAAGGTCGCGCTCGAATTCTGCGGCCTTGGTGTTCGCGTCGATGGTGGCGAGTTCGACACCGGCGATGCGGGCAAAGTCTTCCCAAGCCTCGCGGCCGACGGAGGTGGTCATGCAGGTGTGGTGGGATGCGCCGGAACGCAGCCAGCACTCGGCGGAGGTCTTGAGGTCCGGCTGCGGCTTCCATAGGCCACGGGCGCACGGCAGCTGCTTGAGTTCGCCAAGCGGCTCGACCACGTCAACGAGGTTCATGGTCAGGCGGAAGCGTTCGCGCACGTCAGACATGGACACGACGACGGCGTCCTTCTTCGGGGCGACGGTGAAGACCAAGCGCACCGGATCGGCCTTGCCGCCGATGCCGAGCGGGTGGATTTCCAGCTTCGGCTTGGCGATGGTGCCGACGGACGGGGAGACTTCGAGCATGTGGGAGCCCATGATCATCTCGTTGCCCGGGGTGAAGTTGTAGGAGTAGTCCTCCATGAGGGAAGCGCCACCTTCGAGGCCGTAGCCCATCACTGCGCCGATGCGCACGAGCACTGCGGTCTTCCAGTCGCCTTCGGCGGAGAAGCCGAAGCCGTACTCGGACGGGAAGCGCTGAGGGCCAACGCCCGGCAGCTGCGGGAGGGCGCCCAAGTCTTCGAAGTTGTCGACGCCGGCGGTGCAGCCATTGGCGCGCATCATGTTGACCATGGCGGCTTCTTCCTTGGTCGCGATGAACAGGGAATCGTACTTGGCGTCAAGCAGAGCCGGATCAACGTCGTACTTGGCCTTGTAGTCTTCGATGATGCTCTTGACCTGATCGTCCTTGACGGCTTCGTAGGCTGCGACGAGCTCGTTGACGGCCCAAGTGTTGATGGATGCGCCGAACACGCGCTCGGCTTCGGTCTTGTCGCCTTCGGTGACGGCCACGTTGCGCATGTTGTCGCCCCAACGCATGACCTTCATGTTGTTGGAAGCATCCCAGCCGGCGCAGGCGCGTGCCCAAGTGCCGATTTCTTCGGCAACGGCCGGATCGGTGTAGTGGCCAACCACGATCTTGCGGTTGATGCCCAGACGGGTCAGGATGTAACCGAACTCACGGTCGCCGTGTGCGGCCTGGTTCAGGTTCATGAAGTCCATGTCGATGGTTTCCCACGGGATTTCGAAGTGGTGCTGCGTATTGAGCTGCAGCAGCGGCTTGGTGAGCACTTCGAGGCCGCGGATCCACATCTTGGCCGGGGAGAAGGTGTGGCACCAGGTGATCACGCCGATAACGTTCGGGTTGGCGGAAGCTTCGACCATGAAGGCCTTGACGCCGTCGGAGGACTTCAGGGTCGGCTTAAGCACCACCTTGACCGGGATCTTGCCGGTTGCGTTGAGCGCGTCGACGATTTCGCCGGACTGCTCGGCCACCTGACGCAGCGCTTCCTCGCCGTACAGATCCTGGGATCCGACGCCGAACCAGACTTCCTTGCCTTCAAACGGGTTTTCCATTGCCATTTGATTGTTCCTTTACTTCGTTGTTTATGGAGTTTTTAAATTATTATTTCGATTGCGATCGCTGATTTGCAGCTCAGTGTTGTCCGTAGACGTTGGTGTAACGATCGTTCAACTTCGCGATATCCTCATCAGAAATCGGAATGATCTCACCCAACTGACGAGCCGCCCACATCGTATGGGCCACCTCCTCCGTCATCGCCGCCGCCTTCACCGCGGCCTCCGCGTCCTTGCCGACCGTGAACGGACCATGGTTCTGCATCAGCACAGCCGGGGACTTCGGATACTCCTTGAGCGTCTCGACCACGCCCTCGCCGATCGCCTCGGAACCGATCAGACGGAACGGCCCCACCGGAACCGGACCTCCGAACTCGTCGCCCATCATCGTCAGACCGCACGGAATGTTCTGGCCCGTCGCCGCCCACGCCGTCGCGTACGTCGAATGCGTGTGCACCACGCCGTACACGTCCGGCATATGACGGTAGATGTACGCATGCGACGCCGTATCAGACGAAGGGGACTCCGAGCCGTCCACCACGTTGCCGTCCAAGTCGCACACCACCATCGAGCTCGGCGTCAGATACTCGTAACGCAGGCCCGACGGCTTGATCACCATCAGATCCGCGGTGCGCAGGCGCTGCGACACGTTGCCAGCCGTCCACACCACCAGGTTCCACTTGACCAGCTGCTCGTGCAAAGCCGCCACGACCTCGCGCACCTGCTTGACCTCCGCACGCACCTCGGGACCATAATCAGCCAAAGTAGCCATAATCATTTCCTTTCAAATTGAAATAAGTTTTTAAAATATTTATTTACTTGGTTTCCAGCGGAATGCTTTCGATTGCAACATGCTCGATCGGCAGTCCCTTGCGGAAGCGATCGAAGAATTCCTCGAATCCTGCAACGTCGTTTTCGTCCGGATTTTCCGTGGTGGAAGCTGCATCTGCAAATACGCGAGCGTCAAGGAATTCGTCGAGCGGCTGATCGGCGTGCCACAGGTAGTCGGCGAGCACGGCCATGCCCCATGCGCCACCTTCGGCTGCAGTAGACATCACCTTGATCGGCGTATCGAATGCGGCTGCGAGGATCTTCTGGGCAACCTTCGGGGTGGTGAAGATGCCACCGTGACCAACGAGGGAGTCAACGGCAACACCTTCGTCTTTGGTCATCACGTCCATGCCGATCTTCACCGGGGAGAAGGCGCTGAACAGCTGGGCACGCATGAAGTTGCCGAGGCTCATGCGGGCTTCCGGACCGCGTGCGAACAGCGGACGGCCTTCGGGGAGTCCTGCAAGGAATTCGCCGGAGCGGAACGGGTAGTTGATGAGTCCGCCGCAGTTGGAATCGACGTCGTCTGCGATGGCGGCGCGGAACAGCGTGCCATACAGGGTGCCGGCGTCGACCGGAGTGCCGATCGCGGCTGCGAATTGGCCGAACAGGCCAACCCATGCGTTGAGGTCGGACGTGAAGTTGTTGGCGTGGCTCATGCCTGCAAGATCGCCAGCCGGAGTGGTGACGAGGTCGACTTCCGGATGCAGGCGTTCCAGCTTGTGTTCGAGCACGACCATGGCGAAGATGGAGGTGCCGGCGGAAACGTTACCGGTGCGCACACGCACGGAGTTGGTGGCCACCATGCCGGTGCCCGCGTCACCCTCCGGCGGGGCGAAGGTAATGCCCGGCTGCAGCGTGCCGGTCGGGTCGAGCAGCTTGGCGCCCTCCTCGGTCAGCGTTCCAGCAGGAGTGCCGGCGACCAGCGGCTCCGGCAGCAGGTCGACGAGTTTCCACGGCTGGGCTGCGACTTCCGGAATCGCGTTGAACTTCTCGATGAATTCGGTTTCGTAGGTGTGCGTGGTCGGGTCGATCGGGAACATACCGGATGCGTCGCCAACGCCGAGCACCTTCTTGCCGGTGAGCTTCCAGTGCACGTAGCCGGCGAGGGTGGTGAAGAAATCGACCTTGCCAATGTGCTCTTCGTCGTTGAGCACGGCCTGGTACAGGTGTGCGATGGACCAGCGTTCCGGAATGTTGTACTGGAACAGTTCGGAAAGCTTCTCGTGCGCTTCGGAAGTGTTGGTGTTCTGCCAAGTACGGAACGGCACCAGCAGTTCGCCGTTCTTATCGAAGGCGAGATAGCCATGCATCATGGCGGAGAAGCCGATGCGTCCCACGCGGGTGAGCTTTTCGCCGTAGGCGTTTTCG
Organism: Bifidobacterium hominis; assembly: GCF_040095915.1. Classification (NCBI taxonomy): domain Bacteria; kingdom Bacillati; phylum Actinomycetota; class Actinomycetes; order Bifidobacteriales; family Bifidobacteriaceae; genus Bifidobacterium; species Bifidobacterium hominis. Next base: position 72,927 of record NZ_JBBMFR010000004.1, read on the forward strand.
ACATCTTCGGCGAGCGCCGCGTATGCGGTCTGCAGCCCGGTCCAGATTTCTTCCTGCGAATAGCTCCACAGGCCGTCTTCCAAGTGGCTGGCCCAGCCGTAGTCGCCGGCTGCGATGGTGGTGTACGTGTCGTCGATGAGCACGGCCTTGATTCGGGTGGAGCCGAATTCGATGCCCAGACTCGTCTTGCCAGCGCGGATTTTCTCGGCGGTCAGCGCGATGCGATCGTCAAGTCCCTGCTCTTGCGCCATAGTTTCAAACTCCTTGCATCCGAGCGCCTCACAACCACATTGTCGACGGAATGTTAGCGCTCACTGTTAACGCTCACTATTCTAAACAGAAAATGGCGACTATACAAGTTCGACGTGTCACGCAATCGTCAACGTGCTACCAGCAGATCGTCAGCCGATTTTCTTGATATACCGGCATTGCGAAATCCGGCAATCGCAGCACATGCGGCAAAAAGAGATACGAGAATCGCAAGAAATACAAAAATCGCAGGAAATATTCAGCGACGGCTGGCGGTGCCCAAAGATGTACGCCCGATCACCTTTGCGGAAATCAGACCAACGCCATGCTGCGACGAGGCGAACGAATTCTCATCGCCCTCCCCCAGCAAAAACAGCGTCTCACGCATAGCGGCAATGCCGAGCTGTTCAAAATCCGGACGAACCGTAGTCAGCGGCGGGTACATGTTGTCCATGGCGGGCATGTCGTCGAAGCCGACCAAGCTCACATCCTGCGGAATACGCATGCCATGCTCGTGCAGCGCGCGAGCCACGCCAACAGCCTGGCTGTCGTTCGCACACACCATGCATGTCGGCAGATTTCCGCCGGTTCGACCGATATTTTCAAGAATATGGTTCATCTTGCCGTACGCTTCGGTCGATTCCCAGGTTTCGCATTGCACGGTGACGGAACTCACCGTATTGGCCGCGCACAGCTTATTCCACGCCATCAAACGCGTGGCGGCGTCACGCCATTCCTTCGGACCTGCGAAATAAAGCACGGAACGATGCCCATACTCAACCACCAAATGCATCACGTCGGCCATGGCAGCCCACTGGTCCACGCCCACAACGGACACGCGGCGACGGTCAGCGGGCTTCATCAGGCGCAAACCGTCTTGCACACTGACATTGCCATGCGTGGAGGTAACGATCACGCGCGGCTGCGTAATCTGCGCACGGCAGGCGGCAGAGAACATAACATCCGTCGGTGTGAGGAAAATAAACGCGTCCACGTTCATCTCATCGAACGTCGAGCACAATTCGTCGAATTCCGTCTGCGAGCAGAGCGCTTCGTGCACCATGCTCACCGACATGAACAGGCCATGCTGCCTCGCCATCGCCTCAATCGAGGAAATCGCGGAGATCGGGCCATAAAAACGCTGCCCACCCGCAATCAAACCGATAGTGCGGGATCGATGCGAGGCGAGCGCACGCGCGGAATTGCTGGGGCGGTAGCCGAGCGCATCGATGGCCTTCTGCACTTTTTCGCGGGTCGCGTCAGACACGTCGGGGGAATGGTTGATCACGCGCGACACCGTTTGATGGCTGACGCCAGCCATTTTCGCCACTTCGAACATCGAGGGGCGTTTGTTCGCCGCATTGCGCTTGCCTGCCATGCTCCGTCGCCTTCCGCACACTACCGTTGTTACTTTCGACTATTCTACACGCAACCCCGGTTAGCGCTAACAGCGGCTATTTTGCAGCCATTTGCGCGAGTCGCGCGGCGAAATTCGGCCAGTCGGTACGCATGGCGGTCAACAGTTTACGATTGGGGACTTCCTCAATCGGCACCCATTCGATTTCCATGCTTTCGTCGTCGTTGGCCTTCGGCTCTACGCGGTGCCCCGGCTTTTCGAAAGCGAACACGGTGGTGTAGGCCCACGGGCCGTGGTCCTCGCAATACGAGCCGACCACGTCGATATCTTCCGGCGTGATGTTGGCTTCCTCGTACGATTCGCGCAACGCGCCCTCAATCGGGCTTTCACCGTCGGCGGTGGCACCTCCTGGAATGCCCCATGTACCACCTTCCGCGCTCCACACCGCGCGATGCTGCATGACAACGTGCGTCACTTCGCCGGTCTGTTCGCTTCGGCGGGCCAGCAGCACGCCGGACGCGCCATTGGTGCCCCAATGCTTGCGGCCGCAATCGCAATCAATCCAACCATCACCCGGCTGATGCACGTTTTCCTTGGGAGGAAGCGGTTTTGCGGCACCGGTTCGCGAATCGTGTTCAACGTTCGGTTCTTGATCGGCTCGCGTCACATTCCACAGATCGGTCCATTCCACGCCAAGCTCGGCGGCCAAACGGCGCGCCAGCGGAAGACTCAAGCCGATAATGCCGTGCGGATCGCCTTCAATGGAGTCGATGAACGCTCCACCGAAGCCCTCAAGCGTGAAGGAACCAGCCACTTCCAGCGGTTCTCCGGTGGCAATGTACCGTTCGATATCGGTGTCGGAATACTCGCAGAAATGCAGCGTGGCCCTGCTCGCGCCTCGCGCGATATGCCCGGTGGCGAAGTCGATCAGGCAATGGCCCGTCCACAATTCACCGGTGGCACCACGCATGGCACGCAGTCGTTCCCGAGCCACCTCAGCGCTATGCGGCTTGCCGTAACATTCGCCGTCAAGCAGGAACATGGAATCGCAGCCAAGAATCAGCGGACCGACTTTCGCACGGGTCAGGCTCGGCTTGCCATCAACGAAATCAGCAATCGATTCGGTGATCGTAGGAATGGTGACTCCCGAAAAATCGCGGGTCTTCATATCGGAAGCAGACTGCACTTCGTCCGCACGCAACGTAACACGATGATGTTCTAAAGATGCGGAATCTCCAGTATTTTCAGCATTATCCGAATGTTCGGAAGATTCGGCAACGGCTTTCAGCGGAAATCCGACCACACGATCGCCGTGCGCCGCCGCAGCGGTGGCGGCAACGTTCCGATACGCCTGATGTACGGCTTCGGCTTTGGCCGTAGCGAGAATCATCACCCGCTGTTCCACGCTCAGATCGCTTACGGCAACGCCCATGGCGGCCGCCTCACGTTCGAGCGCCGCCGGCTCGTCCACGTTCGATACGCGAATCGTGGGGCAAATGCCCGCCGAGAAAAGCACGTCACGACGAGGCTTGGATTTGGAAGCGAGAATCAGCGGAATGGAGTTGTTCATGCGCGTTCCACCTGCACACCCTTGGTGTCGACGCCCAAATGCAGCACACGCCAATGACCGGAAGCGAGCTCTTCGGAAGCAAGCTGTTCCAGCTGTTCGTGGGCGTCGCCATGATGCAGCACAAGCACGCATGGGCCGGCGCCGGAAACCATGGAAGCGAAACCATGGGAACGCAGCTTTTCGATCAGCGTCCACGACGGTTCCATCAAAGGAGCGCGATACGGCTGATGCAGACGATCCTGCGTGGCGGCGAACAGCAACGCGTTGACGTCCTGACGCTGACCAGTCGCCAGCATCGCAGGATTCATGGCGGCCGGCAGCAGGCTCACGCGAGACACATTGTGCACGGCATCCTTGAACGCCAGCTGGCCCGGCAGCGCCTGGCGTGCCTTTTCGGTGGACAGCTCATAATCCGGCACGAACACGGCGGCGGTCAGATCGTCGGCAACGCGATAGTTGATGGTATGGAAGCCCTTATGCAGCGGTTCGCCGCCCGGAATCGGCACGGAACCGACACCTTCGGGGGTTTCCATGTCCCAAGACATGGTGAGCCCGCCGTACACGGCCGGAGCCACGTTGTCCGGATGGCCTTCGATGGCCGCAGCAAGCTCAAACACGGCATCACGGTTGAGTTCGTCGTCCTGCGCGAAGGCGGCCGCGGCTGCGATGCCCGCCACAATGGCCTCTGCGGAAGAGCCCATGCCTCGTGCCTGAGGAATGTTGTTGTGAGCCTGAAGAATGAAGCCCACACGGCCCAGACCAAAGGTCTGGCATGCGCGGCGGAACGTGGAAACCACCAAGTGGGTTTCGTCACGCGGGAGAGTATCGGCGCCTTCGCCTTCGATCATCACCTGAGCCGCAGTGTTCACCGGATCGGCGCTCAGCGTGAATTCAAGTTCGTCGTGGTAGTCCAGAGCAAGTCCGACCGTATCAAAGCCAGAACCAAGATTGGCGCTGGTAGCCGGAACACGCACACGCACTTTACGAGTAACTGGAGTCATATCTCGTCGTCCTTCGTCACATCTTCTTTACAAGTCAAGCACCGTATACCCGAAAGGGTACAAGAGTCAAATTCAAGCCCATAATCAACAGACAATTTAGTAGACAATCGGCACGCAATTGTCCAACGCAGCAGCCGGAATATGAACGAAAAGACGGCCGCCCAATCGCAACGATTTGAGCAGCCGTCTCATGACTGTTAGTTGAGCACGCGGAGGATGGAAGGCTCGCCAACCACGCAGTCGAGTGCGCACACGTCTTTCACGGTTTCACGCAGGGTAAGCTCGTCAGTCATGTGCGTGACAAGGCGCAGCTGCTGCAGTTCGCCGTCGTAACCCGGATCCTTCAGCGTGGGCTTGAGATCCTGGTTCACACCATTGATAGACACGCCATGCTCGGCGAACTTGGCCGCGATGGCCGCAAGCACGCCCGGATTGTCGTGAATCACGAAACGCACCGCGAACTCGGCCTTGGAAGCCTCGATCGGAGCCTTCTTTAGATCCTTATACAACGGAATGGTCGGGCCAGTGCATCCCTGTGCGATGTGACGCGCCTCGGTCACCACATCGCCAACCACTGCAGAAGCGGTCGGAGCGCCGCCAGCGCCACGACCATAGAACATCAGATCGTCGGCCGCTTCGGCCTTCACAAACACCGCGTTAAAGGAACCATGCACGGAAGCCAGCGGATGCTCGTTGGAAATCAGCGCCGGATACACGCGGGCAGACACACCGGCCTCGCCATTCTCCACCACGGCCAGCAGCTTGATGACCTTGTTTTCGGCGGTTGCGGCAGCAATATCGTCGGCGGTGATCTTGGTGATGCCCTCAACGGACACATCGTCAATGGTCACGTTGGTGTGAAAACCGAGCGTGGCCATGATGGCCGCCTTGTTGGCCGCATCGTAGCCTTCGATGTCCCCGGTCGGATCCGCTTCGGCGTATCCCCTGGCCTGAGCGTCCTTCAGCACGTCGTCGAAATCAAGACCCTTGGTGGTCATTTCGTCGAGAATGTAGTTCGTGGTGCCGTTGACGATGCCGAGCATGCTTGTCACCTTGTCTCCGACGAGGGATTCACGCAGTGGCTTGAGGAATGGAATAGCACCGCCCACGGAAGCCTCGAAGTAGATATCGACGCCCTTGGCTTCGGCGGCGGCATAGATTTCTGGACCATACTTGGCCAACAGCGCCTTGTTGGCGGTAACCACGGAAGCGCCGGATTCGATGGCCGCAAGCACGAACTTGCGGGCCACGCCGGTTCCGCCAATCAGTTCGACCACAATGTCGGCATTGGTGGCCACGCTCATGGTGTCGGTGGTCACCACGGACTTGTCGATCCACGGGAACGGGTCGGTTTCCGACGGATCAAGGCAGGCGACGCCGGTCAGTTCGATCGGTCGACCGATGCGTGCGGCAAGCTCATCCTTCTGCTCCACCAGCAGGCGTGCGGTCTGAGAGCCGACCGTGCCCGCGCCCAACAATCCAACGCGAATCGGCGCAACATCTTCCTGTGCCAAGGCATCCTCCCTTGTGTGAAGTATTGGAGTAACCCTGCCTATTGTACGGTCCCGATATGACGTAAGACCGCGAAATCATACGAAAATGGACGGTTTCCGAGCTTTGCCCCGAAAACCGTCCATGCTGCATCCATGCTGCGTCCGCAATTTGAGACGAATCGCCATGAACAATACGAAACACGAGCGAAACGCCACGAATCGCTATTCGCTCACGTCCCAATCGAGCAGATCGTCGACCGTCTGACGGCGAATCATCACATGCGCATCTTGCTCGGATACGGCAACAACCGCAGGAATCAGCGCCTGATTGTAGTTGCTGGCCATTGTGCGACCGTATGCACCCGTAACAGGCACCGCAAGCACGTCGCCACGCTGAATGTCGGCAGGAAGACGCACCTCGTTGACGATGATATCGCCCGATTCGCAGTGCATGCCGACCACACGGCACAACTTGGTTTCGCTGGAACCCTCACGATTGGCGATTTTCGCAGTGTAATCCGATCCGTACAATGCCGGACGAATATTGTCGCTCATACCGCCGTCGACAGACACGTACACGCGTTCCGTAACCGGATTGCCAGCCTTGTCTTTCGCGGTTCCGGCAAGCTGAACCGGCTTGACCGTGCCTACGCGATACAAGGTGACACCGGTCGGAGCGACCGTCCAACGGCCAGGCTCGAACGAAATGACCGGAGCGGGCATGCCAAGCGCACGGTTCACGGTGGTGACCGCATCGGCAAGGCGGGCAAGTTCCGTATCGAGATCCATGGAATCCTCGCCATCGGTGTAGGCCACGGAATAGCCGCCGCCCAAGTCAACCTCCGGCAGTGTGTATGCGTCGGTGGCGTAGAAGGTCTTGCGCAGCAGCATCATGCGCTTCGCGGCCTGGATAAAGGCGTCCGCATCGTGAATGTTCGATCCGATATGCGAATGCACGCCGACCAGTTCGAGCACGTCCTGATGGCGGTAGATCTCCTTCAATACGGCGAGCGCGGGGCCATCAGCCACCATGGTCATGGCTTCGGCGAGTTGGCGGTCGCCTTCGGAAACCTTCTCGTGGCTCATGTCATACGGGTATTTGATGTCGTACTGCAGCTGGCGTTCTGCGCTTTCGCTTTCGCCTAGGCGTGCGTTCGACCCTGCGGGGGTCACGTCAGCCAAATCGTCGAGCACGTTCAGCTTGCTCGCATCGGCACCGGCCGGCAGCAAGGCGACACCGAACTTCTGGTCCTCATGCGCGGTAGACACGAACTCGTGACCGCCCGCATGAATGCCGGACGTAACACGCAACATCACGCGAGCGCGCTTGCCGAGACGCTTGGCGATTTCGGCGATACGGGCCGGCTCGTTCGGCTCGTCCACCACGATTTTGGCGAAGCCTTCGGTAATGGCGAGTTCGATTTCCGCATCGGACTTGTTGTTGCCGTGCAGCACGAGCCGCCTTCCGGGAACGCCCGCGGCAAGCGCGATACGCATCTCGCCCATGGTGCAGGTGTCGATCAGCATGCCGGATTCGGTGACGATGCGGCAGATTTCCTTGGAAAGCAGTGCTTTCCCGGCGAAGCTGACGTGGGTTACGGTGTTGTTGAACGCATTTGCCGCGGATTTGACGAATTTAGTGGCACGGGCTCGCACGTCATCGGTGTCGATAACGTAGAGCGGCGAACCGAATTCGTTCAGCAGGCTTTCGGCAGTGCGGCCATGGAACGTAATTTCACCTTGCTCGTTCACGTCGGAGCCGGCCGGCCAGATGGGGGTGACTGCCATGGCGATCACATCCTGTCTGGGGCTGCGACGCCAAGCAGGTCAAGGCCTTCGGCGATAACCGTCTTGACTGCGTCATTGAGCTTCAAACGTGCAGCCGCACGAGCCGGTTCCGGAGCCTTGGCGATGCGCAGGGCTTCGGCCTGTTCGCCGCGAGCTTCCGGATCGGTGAGCTCCATAGGCACCACGCGTTCCACGTTGTACCACTTGTGGTAGGTGGCTGCAAGATCTTCCAAGTAGTGGGCCACACGATGCGGGGCGCGCAGGTCGCCGGCTTCGCGCAGCAGGGCCGGCCACTGGGCGAGCGCGGCAAGCACTTCGCCGTCGGCGGCGGTGTCGAGCAGACTCACGTCGGCACCCTCGTAGGTGATGTTTGCGGCGGCTGCGTTGCGGTCCACATTGCAGGAGCGGGCGTGCGCGTACTGCACGTAGTACACCGGATTCTCGTTGGAATGCGAAGCGAGCAGGTTCAGGTCGATATCGACCGGGGAATTGTAGTCGGTGCGTGCCAACGAATAACGAGAAGCATCCACGCCGATAGCGTCGGTCAGATCGTCGATGGTCACCACATTGCCGGCGCGCTTCGACATGCGCACTGCCTTGCCGTCCTTCAGCACATTGACGAGCTGGCCGATAAGAATCTGCATGTTTTCGCCAGGTTCGTCGCCGAATGCGGCGCACATGGCCATCATGCGGCCGATATAGCCGTGATGGTCGGCACCCAGCATGTAAATGGCGATGTCCGCCGGATCGTTGTCACGATGGCGCTTGTTGCGATAGTAAGCAATATCAGCTGCGAAATACGCGTAGTTGCCGTCGGACTTGATGATCACACGATCCTTGTCGTCACCATGCTTGGTGGATTCGAACCAGGTTGCGCCATCCTTTTCGTAAATGTCGCCGCGTTCACGCAGATCGGCGATCGCCTTGTCGACTTCGCCATCGGAATACAGGCTGTTCTCATGGAACCACACGTCGAAGTTCACACGGAAATCCTTCATGGATTTGCGGATTTCGTCGAACATCATCGGCACTGCACGCTTGCGGAATTCCTCACGCTGTTCGGAATCGCCCTCACCCAACGGATTGCCATCGTTGTCAACGCCACCGTCGACGCGCGGCAGATCGAGAATCGCAACACCGTCGGCATTTGCCTCATCGATGACGCGACGCGCGATCTCATCGATATAAGCACCCTTATAGCCGTCGATCGGGGTTTCCTCACCGTGGGCGGCCGCGACCAGCGACTTGGCGAAGCGGTTGATCTGCTCGCCGTGATCGTTGAAATAGTATTCGCGCACCACCTTGGCACCGTTCGCCTCAAGCACGCGGGCCATGGAATCTCCGACCGCGGCCCAACGGGTGCCGCCGATATGGATCGGACCGGTCGGATTGGCGGACACGAATTCAAGATTCAGGGTCTTGCCGGAAAGATGGTCGTTCTTGCCGTAGTTCGCTCCCTCGCCAAGCACAGTGTCAACCACGGCTGCGGCGGACGCGGAATCAAGCACAATGTTGATGAAGCCGGGGCCGGCCACTTCCACGGACTTGATGCCATCGGCATTGGCGAGTTCCGCAGCGAACAGTTCGGCGAAATCGTGAGGCTTCATGCCGGCCTTCTTAGCCAACTGCATGGCCGCGTTCGACGCCCAATCGCCGTGCGCACGGTCCTTCGGACGCATGACGGCGAATTTGGCCTGCGGAGGGATGAGATCGGTGGTCAGGGTGCCTGCCTTGCCTTCGTTCACAAGGTTGTTGGCAATATTGAAAATCAGTTCACTAAGCGCTTCTGGACTCATTCCTCCAAGTCTACCGATTATGCAGACAGAATCAGCCTTGCGTATCGCCCCGCGTAGCATCCTGCAGTTCGCCATGCTTCCTGCGCCAAGCCACCGAAGCGTAATAGCCGATATAGCAGATCGCAACGAACGGAATCATATACAGCAATGTGGAGCGCTGCGACGGATCGCAAATCACCAAAACCAACGCGCCAATGCACATCACAATCGCAGCGATCGGCACAAACGGAAAACCGGGGGCACGATACTTCAAATCGTCAACCGAATGGCCTTGAGCAAGCCACTGCTTGCGGAAACGCAAGTGGCAGACGGAAACCGACGCCCACACCACCAGCGTGGCCAAGCCGGAAACCGCAACCAACGCCAAATACACCGTCGAGGCGGCAACCACGGAAGACAGCAACGCCAACAGCGATCCGGCCATACTGAAGAGCACCGCGAACACGGGCACACCATGGAAATTCGTCTTGCCGAGCGCGCGCGGAATCATACCCTCCTGCGCAAGCGACCAAACCATACGCGAGCACACATACAAGCCGGAATTCGCAGCGGACAGCACCGCCGTCAACACCACGAAATTCATCACATCGCCGGCAAACGGCATGCCGATCGACTGGAACACGAGCACAAACGGACTCGCGTCGACACCCGACTGATGCCACGGAATCAGCGCGGACATCACCGCGATCGAGCCGATGAAGAAAATCGCAAGACGCAACACCGTGGTATGCACGGCCTTCGGAATCGCCTGCGCCGGATCCTTCGTCTCCCCCGCCGCAACACCAACGACCTCAGTGCCGGAAAACGCGAACACCACCGTCAGCAGCGTCGAGAAAATCGGCAGCACACCATTCGGGAGCCAGCCATCATCATAGAAATTCTCAAACAGCGGAGCATGATCGTAACCGGCAATTGGAATCGCACCAAACATGGCAAGCAAGCCGACCACAATGAACACGATAATCGCGAACACCTTAATGGACGCAAACCAGAATTCCGATTCGCCATACAGCCTCACCGACAGAATATTGAGCATGAACACCACCGCAATGAAGGCGGCGGACCAAATCCACGCGGGCGAATCAGGAAACCAACGTTGCATCAGCAGACCGGCTGCCGTGAATTCCGAAGCGAGCGCCACCGCCCAATTCAGCCAATACAGCACGGCGATGGTGAACGCGGTGCCGGGACCGATGAAACGCTTCGCATACAGGTGGAAGCTGCCCGCATACGGCATGGCCACCGACAGTTCGCCGAGGCTGAGCATCACAAAATACACAAGCATGGATCCGATGCCATACGCGATGATCGCGCCAAGAGGGCCGGCTTGGTGAATCGTGTAGCCGGAGCTGAGGAACAAGCCCGTACCGATCACGCCACCCAGCGAAATCATGGTCAGATGGCGGGTTTCCATCTTGCGTTCAAGACCGCCCTGCTCGGCTTCAGCGGATTCAGCGGCGTCAGTGCCTGCAGTAGATGCGTTGACTTGCGATTCGGCCATGCGCGACTGCTCCTTCATATTTGGCTGGGCGCGTTCTTGCGTTTGCATGCGTTTGCATGCGTTTGCACAATACCCAAACGCATTACTATACGGAAATCGGTGGAAACATGTTGCCTGCTGTTCACTTTTGCGGCAATCATGAGGTTGCATAAACAAAACAGGCTCGCATGCAGCGTAAGAAACCGCATACGAGCCTGAAAAGGAATTCCCTGGAGATTTGCAATCAGCGCACTGAAATCAGAGCACAGCGATGGCGTCGATCTCGACGAGAGCGCCCTTCGGAATGTTGTTGCCGCCGAACGCGACGCGGGCCGGCTTCACGGAACCGATGAAGGCCTGCGCGTACACGTCGTCGATCTCATGGAAGTCTTCGACGTTCTTCATGTAGATGGTGGCACGGCAGACGTGCTCGATGCCTGTGCCTGCTGCGTCAAGAATGTGCTTGATGTTCTTCAGCGCCTGGGATGCCTGCTCGCCGGCAGTTTCGCCAGCCAGTTCGCCGGTGGCCGGGTCGATGCCTAGCTGGCCGGAGACGAACACGAAACCGTTGGCTTTCACAGCCTGGCTGTAAGCGCCCAGAGCCGCCGGGGCTTCAGAAGTCGCAACCTCTTCCATCTTCTCGCTCATAATGTTTCTCCTCTGAAGAATGTGTTATTGCATCTTGCTTGCGTTCAGGCCGCGGCAAACCACGACAACGCAATCTCAAACAATCACTGTACCCATGGAATCGACGCGCATTGTCCCATGTTCCAAATACCGGCTCAGCGCCCCGGCCCTTCACATGTCTTTGTGGTGGGCTTGATGGGGATCGAACCCACGACCTTCTGTTCAGATCTAGGATAGATTGGTTTGGACGACTTGGATTGGTTAGGTCTGGAATCGTTGGAAAATCAACGTTTTCAGACCGCGTGTTTCTTGATTGGCTTTGCTCGTGACAGCGTATCCGAGAGATTATTGTGTCTGAATCGTGTCTGGAGAGGCGCTGCTCGTAACGCAACAAACGACTCTCCAACGAGCGATTATGCTACGCCCATACCCAACCAAACTGGATCGGCAACGTTCAAATCATCAGCAACGCAATACGCATCTTCTTCTCAAGATAAGAAATAATACAGCAAATAATTATATGTATCTTATGACGCTTCGACTTATACTTTGAACTAATTTTTTTGATATTCCGAACTGCACTTTTGATACCAACTAGTGGCATGAATATGAAGACTAAGACGAACGAATACGTTAACACTTGCAATATCCACATTTCTTGACTGTTTTGTCCGCCTTTATATCTTCGGCACGGTTCTTGCAAACGACATCGCTCTTATTCGAGTTCACTTTCCAGTCCTTAGGTTTATTCTTGCCGCGCTGTCTCTTGCACTTTGACCTAGCCATGTCTCTTTCTCCCTTAATTGTTTACCCACATCTATTTGGATTAGAAACTCCAAACCGACGTTTTGAACGGGATGGCCGTGGGTTTAAGCGCCGGTGTACCGTTGGCGGCCCGTCGCGCCCATGCAAGGCTCTTGTCGTTTTTCAACTGGTTGCAGCAACGATGCGTCTTCTGCAGATTCCTCAAGTCCGTCGCGCTGCCGCCTCGACTGACGGGAATGATCTCGTCCACTTCCACGCTCATCGGATCCGGCTATTTGACCGTGTCGTCTATGGGTTTACCGCAGATGCCGCACGGCGTTTGTTGTGCGAGCACTCGTTGGCGTGCAAGATTGCGGGCCTGACGGTTGAAGTGTCAAGGATCCCGGCAGTTCCGTCCATGAGGCATGTTGGTTGGGTTGGGCGATTGCCGCCCATTCGTCGGGCTGGTAGGTCACAATGTGACCATCAGAGAACAATGAGTGAAACAGGACACAGAATGACAGCGTCACTCAACGAAAGGGGGCGATTATGGACGAGAAGACTGACGAGTTTGTTGTTGAAGATGAATTGATTGATGATACACATGTTGTAATGGTTCACCGTTGCTAATACATTTTCATTCGTCAAAAAACGATTGTGGGGTACTATTCATTCGTGGATGGCACCCCACATTAGTGAGGGCAAGAAATGTATATAGCGTTTAGACCAGATATAGAAGTAACTTATACAAATGGGAGGTTACTTTTAGCCAACGAAGCACGAACCGTGAGTGTTCAAAACGTCTCTGAACGAGATATGGAGTTCATTAATCAGCTTAAAATAGGCTTGGATACTCAGGAATATGAGTCGTATCTGCAGTCGCATAAAAGAATCGCTAGCATTGTAAAGATTTTCGAAGATAGGCAGCTTCTTTATATTCGTCGAAATGAAGTCTTGTCCCAAGACGATAGAACACTCGGGTATTGGGCCGCGAAGGGGCTAGATCCTCAAGAGGCATCGGAAAAGATCTCCAATTCTAAAGTGCTGATACTAGGAATGGGTGGTACTGGATCAGTTATTTTTCAACATGTACTAGCTGCTGGTATCAAGAACATCACAATTGTGGACGATGATTGCGTTGAGCAGTCGAATCTGAACCGACAGTTCATATACAAGAACAGTGATATTGGAAAAACCAAAGTTAATGCAGCACAGTGTTATGCTACTACGTACTTTGGTGCTAGTACACATGTTAGAGGATTGCAAAAAAGTATCACTAATAAAGAGGACTTAGATAGAATTATCGAGCAAGAAGGAAAATTTGATCTGGCTGCTATCTGTATTGATCGACCGACAGGTGTAATAAGCAGTATCTGCGAACAGGCCTTGATAAGTCAGGGTATTCCATGCATTTTCGGTGGTGTTGGCATACGAAAAGGGTTCTTTGGTCCCGTGCGGACGGAATTGTCGAATACAAGTCGAGAAATTTACGAGCATCAGCGTGGTATCTCATATTCATTTGGACCGACTAATACTATAGTAGCAGCATTTATGGCACAAGAAATATTAGAATATTTGGCTGGCGTACCCCAGAGTAAAGCAACATTTAATCTAAATTTTGAACGATATTCGTTGGTAAAGAAAAATAATGAAGGACAAGAATAAGAGAATCTCTGTGGATGTAATTCCAAAGCGCTTATTCGCCAACAGTGAAGACTGGACGGGGATTTATGTTTCAAGATCTGCCGTTCTTCCGCTATTACGCGAAAAGACCGTTGGAACCCAAGCTGGCGTTATTGAAAAGACAGAACGTCTAAATTCGAATTCATGGTTAATTAGACTAAATCGTTCTATTTCTAATCGTTACGAGATTAATTCGAGCACAATTCTGAGTTCTTGGCGTAGGCTTGCAAAAGCGCATTCTGGTATGGGCTCTTTGTTGCGTGTCATGCGCAAAGCTCAGGCTATAGATCCACTGTCAATGAGAGTAGAAATGGCTGAGAGCATGGACGATATACAGTCCTATTTCGCACATCCTTTACTTGGCGTACCTATTGAAGAACAAGAACCGTTGGTTAGCCCCGCCACGCTAACTATGCGAGGCACCAGCGGTTCAGAAGTAACGTTTTGTAAATATGATAACTTTTACACGGCAGCAAATGAATATGAAAAAGGCAATCTAGATGCTTTAACAGGCGTCGGTGTTCCCACTACATACTGGAGTGAATTTACAAACACAGTTAATAACTGTATGTTTGACACAACGTTGCATGTTGCTATCGCTGTTCCCTCAGAGTATTACAGTCTTGCTGATAGAATCATGAACTTACCTTTTTCGCAACTTGAGGAACAAACCAAAGGCCAGTTCAGCGCAACAAGCTATCCGTCGCAAGAGATTAGAAACAACTTCGAAAAAGAATTCACCATCACATATCCTGATTTTCCACCCAATAAAGAGATTTGTGCTTGGCTATCAAAACAATTAGCAGAAAAATACGATATCCAGTTACGTTGTAAAGAGATATCGTACACCGATTATCTCAATAATGAAATGCAGGATGAACGTGTCCTAAGATTCATGATTGAGACTGATCCCTGGGCTGGCCCTGAGAGTATCCTATCGCTTACTTTTCCTCGTTCAAATGACAATTTGAATACAACTAATCCAAGTCATTCAAAGATGGAAACACAATCCAGTTTCAATGTCGAACGTGCACATGTAGAAGGTGTGGTACGCATAGGGCGGTTACGAGGATTAAAAATTACCCATTTAATTCATGTGGGCGAAACGCGCACAGGGTGGATTGGCTGGGATGACGATTTATTTTATTTATGAGTGAGAGAAGATAAAGAATATGAAATATTTAGAGGAAAATAAAAAGTATTGGAATGCAAACACGGAAAAATATGTAAGTTCCCACCCTGAATTTGCGAATGCAAAACTTTTTCCATCATGGGGGATATGGTATAGGAGCGAGACAGAGCTCAAATTGCTTGAAGAAATTCGCCCTGATTCCAAGCTTTTAGATATCGGTTGTGGCGTCGGTCATAATTTAGTCGGCTGGGCCGAACGTGGCATGGATTGCTATGGAATTGATCTTTCGCAAAGAATGATTGATATCGCTCGACAGCATGGTAGGTGTCAATATCAATGTGCACCCGTAGAAAGCATGCCGTTCCCCGATAATTTCTTCGATATAGCATACTGTAACCATGGTGCATTTGACTTCTCTTTGCCTGCCCCAGCATTACGTGAAGTCAATCGAACTTTGAAGATACATGGATATCTAGTAATTTGCACGTATTCCGAACTAGCACAACTCTGCTACTCAAGAGTAAATGGGCGGATGGAAAAACAACTCTCAAATAAATTCAAAAACATAAGATTAGAGAAAAACAGCAAGAGCCCTTTGGTAGTGTCTTTGAGCCACAGTGCATGGATTGACACTTTCCAGCAGTCCGGCTTTCGAGTAATCCGTTTGGTGGAGCTAACCGCAAATGAAAAAGACCAAGAATTTTTCCATGAAAGCCCAGATATAGACTGGGCATCTCAATGGCCAGCAGAAGATATATGGAAAGTTGAAAAAATAAATGAACTGTAAAGTAAATCAAAAAGGAGCATAATGCGTAATCAAAATACTCACATGTTACGTGCGTGGTTGAAGCAAATTTTTATTTCTCGTCCGTTTGCTCGGATTATTTCGGGGCAGCTGATTTCGGCTGCGGGCAGTAATGCGACCGCGGTGGTGATTCCTCTGATCGCGGTGATCACCTTGCAGGCGTCCTCGTTTGAAGTGGGTGTGCTGAATGCTGCGCAGTCAATCGCTGCAGCAATATTAGGCATTCATATCGGACGTTGGTGCGACCAGATTGGCCCCGATAAAACTATGCTTGCCTCGAATCTGATCGGCGTGGCATCGACCGGTCTGCTGTGCGCGGGTGTGTTTACCGGCTTCATTTCGCTCCCCGCCCTGATTGTGCTTATGTTGGCGGTGGGCATCGCGCAGCTTGGTTTTGATATTGCTCGCACGGGCTATACGGTGGCGCTGGTACCGAAAGAACAACTGCCTCATGCAAACTCACTGATCGAGGGCGCAAGTGCTGTTGGTGAGGGCATTGGCCCGAGTTTTGGCGGCTGGTTGTTTTCTTCCATCGGTGCGGCGTTTGCCCTGCTGTTTGACTGCGCAACGTACGTGTGTAGTTCGCTGCTCGTGCTGCTCAATGTGCGTGAGTATCGGCAGACATTTGCACAGTTTGACGCGCAGGAACGTGCGGCAGCAGACGAGGACAGTGGCGAAGGTGATAACGAGAGCCTTACTGAGGACATCAAGTCGTCTAAACAGGGTTTGCGGTTCGTGTGGAAGAATGGCGTGATTCGTTCGATCGCCTGTTCCGCTGGCCAGTTTAATTTCTTTACTGCCGCTTTTTTCACCGTTTACTACGTGTTCGTGGTGCGTGAACTGCATATGAGCGCACTGACAGTGGGTTTTGCTGAAACCTGTAGTGGCATTGCCGGGATCGCTAGTGCTGCTGTAGCCAGTCCATTGATGAAACACGTAGCTGCTGGACCATTGTTCTTGGCTACGATGCTTGGTCCTACGCTTGCCGCCCTGCTGATACCGTTGGCTGGCTTTCTGCTCGGCAATCCGCCGCTGGTAGTGCTGGTGGTGTGTGTCGCACAGTTTGCGTGGAGTTTTACGATTACGATTAACCTGATTGTAAGCGAGTCGATTAAGCAGGTGGTCACTCCCGAGCATATGCTTGGACAGGTCAGCTCGGTAGAACGGGTGATCGCGTTAGCGGCTGAGCCTATTGGTGCGCTTGCAGGTGGCGCTGTTGCAGGACTATTAGGTAATGGCTTCGCGCTATACCTGTGCGTTGTCGGGCTTGCTACTTCGATTCTTTGGGCGCTCGGCAAGCACGGCATTCTCTCCTTTGCACAACCACAAGAATGGGGAGAATAAGCAAAATTCATACATTAGAAATATCGTCGCCCGGTTTGGGTGATGCGGTGTCCTTTGGCGTTTTTTGAGGGAGCAGTTCTACTGTTTGAACGGTATGCAAGATGAGCTTACAATCCCCTCTGTCGCGTGTTGGCGGGTGCCGTGATGCCTGTTACGCAAGCGGTTTCTGTTATCTTGTAGTGAGGCTTGGCGAGCTTCACGGCACCCGGATGAATTGAATAGACCTCGCCGGCGAAAGGAGGAAAGCCCGGCGGGTGGGAGGGAAGTCTTTACGATTGCCTTGGTGTTCCTTGCATTGAACGGCGACACTATCATCTTCTCCGCGTTGCAGTTTTCCTGCAAGTGAAAGACGACAACGACGCTGCCAGTGGATAGCATTGCAGATATGGATATTGGAACGATCATTTCCAAGGGGAAAGAACTTGTCGGATTATCATGGAAAACCATCATTCTATGCCTAGGTGCTGTATGCGGATGGTTAATCGTAGGTGGCTGCATTGAGAAAGTCGCCCCTCTTCAGTTTTTAGATCTTTCTTTACGCTGGCTTGAACTCCCTAATATTGATGTTGTTTCAATTGAAAAATATATTCTGAATAGAGCAGCGGCATTCCAAATACTAGCGATAATACTTGCTCTTATGGTCGCAGTTTTTGCATATTTTGAAAATATGGTAGGAGATCTTTTAACGGGGACATATGGAGCTGTAGCAAATATAAGTTTATTATTAATAATTATTCTCGATATTTCATGGTTATTTTGGTTGTGCTTCGTCGTGTTAACGATCGAAATGTGGATTTTGGCCTATATGAAGATAGGCGACGATAACTATAAAATCCTAGGAGTTTTCGCATTTTCGATACTCTTAATATCCACACTCTTATACCCACTATTGCTACTAGCAAGAATACTGTTCCCATCTCCAAATTCTGCGGGTAACAAATAGTCGAACCACCTGTTACTTGCGGAATTACTACATTAAGGACTTTTATTCTTCTTTGTATCAAGGGTAACGGGAGCCGCAGAAGGGAACGCACTTAGAACGCAGACATACGAATGTCCATATAGCTGTGCGCTACTTGAGCTACCTGAGATCGTTTATCCGTTCATATGGCAGTGCCCGTTAATTGACGGGCACTGGTTATGCGGCTTGTGCCAGCGGTACGGTTCCGCCAACCGGGGCAGCGGGAGTAAGTGCTTTGTCACGTGCACACCCCGCGGCCTGAGCGACTTCGCCAAGCCGCTCAGGCCAAAGCGCCGCATATGCGTCTAGGGTCATCGCCGCCGCGGCATGACCAAGTTGTTTCTGCAGGGTCTTTACGTCAACGCCGTTTGCGATTGCTATCGACGCGTAGGTATGACGCAACGAATGCGGGGTGATGCCATTATCTTCCATGCCTGCATTCCGAACTGCTCGATTGAAGACTCAATTGCGCCATGTACGCACGTACAATGGGCCGCCGTGCTTACCTCGGAACACGTAATCGCTCTCCGAAAGACCCGCCACGTATTGTCGCAACGCATCCCGAAGGAATACGGGCATGGCAATTGTTCGAGACGTCCCGTTCTTCGGCAGTCCCAATGTGGCGTTGCCGTTTTTGTCATCTGTCCATGTTCTGCGGATCCTTGCGCGGCAATGGGCGAGGTCAAGATCCCGAACCGTCAGTGCCATCGCCTCGCCAATACGGACGCCGATATATGCGAGGAAACGGACGAGCAACGCGTGTGTGTTCGTCGTGTCGTCCGGCCATGTCTCGATTCCCTTAATCACTTTGGGGTGTTTGCCGTAACGTCCCGCCTGTGTGGCGAGTTGTTCGACTTCGGGAATGGTCAGGACACCATATCGTCCTATTTGACCCTCTTGGGCGTGATTACTTTGTCGATAACGTTTTCAGCAAGATAGTCGTGTTTGACTACAAAGTCCAAGACGCTGCACATGACGACTCTGACGATGTTCTTGATGCTTGATGGCGGCAGAGGTTTTGGCTTGCGCATCACGCCATGCTTGTCCAGCGGAAGTTCGGTCTTGTAGTTCCCGGCCACGAGATCATTGACCCAGCTTTGCACGTCTTTGACGGTGATGCCCGAAAGCAGTACGTCGCCCCACTGCGGATAGACATACACCCGCGTGTCCCGCGTATACCGACCCAGCGTAACATCCTTGATATCAACTTTGGATTGGGGCCATTCCTCCGCAACCACTCGGAAAAGATGATGCCCAGCATTGGGATCGCGGTAGCGTCCCGCTCGGATATCGTCCTCCATCGCGGCCTTGAAGCTTTCCGCATCGGACAGTTTCTCGAAATACCTGCTTTTCTGGATGTTCTTGCCGTCGCTGTCGGCGACGTACCAGCGAACGCGCCAACGCTTGCCCGTGCCGTATATGCTGGTGCGCCATTTCTCCGGTACGCGAGCCTTTGCCAGATCCTTGGTGTTGGCGAGTGAGCGTTTTGCCGCACTGCTTGGCACTGCGCCATCTTCGGCGGTTCGTAGCCAGCGGTCATCGATGATCACGCGTGCCATTGTTTGTCATCTCCTTTCGTGGTTCGTAGTTAGTTTGTTGGTTCAGTAGCTGATGACGATTCGGAATCGCCATGGTTCGTTTTCGAGGATCTCCTGCATCGTCATGATGACGTTGAACGTGACGTGCAGTTCGTTGGCGATCCTGTACGGGCTGGCTCCGTAGATCCGTTCGGCCCGCGCGTAGTCGTTAGGTCGATGAGGCGCAACGCCGTCTCCCACCGGATCCCGCACGGAGTGGAGTTCTCCAACCTTGCCTTTTATCGTATGAACGGACAGGTGCAACGCATCGGATCCGATGACCCGATGTTTGGCAACCCCTATGAAATCTCTTTGGATGCAGCGTACGGCGATAATTTGGTCGCCCAAGCCGGACACCTGCTTCATTTCGTGACGGCCGACAGTCATGGCGCGGAGAATTTGGAGCGTCTGTTCGCGGCTTCGCTGCTACAACCGCATCTGCACCTGTTTTGGGTGATTTATGGCGGTGGCGGTAACGGTAAGGGCATACTGCTGGGTTCCCTCCGCCAGACTTCTCCCTGACTGAGTTCTGCCGTGAACGCGACCGCGTTGTTGGGCGGAGGAAATGGGCGCAACCCGTTTTCCATAACCGTGCGACCTTGGCGATCGCGTCCAACACTGCAATCCATCGAAGCGTTGAACCGTCGTCGGGTATTCGTGCGGATGTGTGACGGAAGGCAGGAAAACGAGTTTGCGGAACTGCAAGGCCGGAATCCGTCTTCCCGCAAGCACCATTCGCTCATGGATCCGCAGGGGCAGACTCCAACCCGAGCCGGACGGCACCCTGCAACTCAGTGCGCTTGCCCCCTCTCCGGCAACGTGCGAAAATCGGAATGAAATAGCAAAAAGTCCGCCTCCACATCAGGAAGCGGACTTACTTGTGGGCCCGAAGAGATTCGAACTCTCGACCTTTCGCTCCGGAGGCGAACGCTCTATCCAGCTGAGCTACGGACCCAAACAATCTGTTTAGTGTAGCACTTCAACCAACCAAATCGTCGGTCGACCACACATGCCGATTTCTGACCGATAAACCTGGACACCGAAGGTAATCCATCATCGTGTCTAATCGTGTCTGGCTCAGATTTCACCAGAATTCAATTATCCGTACTCGCCAAGCAGGAGTAGGGCTGGGAACACATGCCAGCAGATATGCTACCGGAACCTTCTGTTCCGGAGACAGACGCTCTATCCACTGAGCTACAAACCCGTGCGTCAACCTACTTTACACTGCCTTGAGATGAAAGCGACACTTTTTACGGAAAAATGATCTTTGAATCTTAATCATCATGTTGGCAAAGTAAGCATGAATGGGTTTTCGGCAACATACCCAACTACGAAGGGGAGGTGACGGGTGTAGAACGGGGAATGAAGAGTATTACGTCATAATTTGCGGCACAATAACGTCATTTACCGCGTATTTTCCACTAGACTGAGAATATGGTTGAGGATTCAGGCAAAAATATAGGCGATTTCGAATACATGCGCCGTTTTTTCTGCCGTGCTTTGCCAACGCAGTTGGATGACAGCGACAGTCCGACATTAATCGTGCAAAGTTATTACGTTCATCAGGATAATTACGCGTTGCGCGTACGATTGAAAACAAAGTCCGTTCGCATCGCCATGACTCCGGACCTCGACCCGATGGCCGTGCTCGAAAAGTATCGCGACGAATTCCAGCTTGGATCAGTCACCGTGAAGGGGCCGTCCGTAGGAGGCACGCGCTATGAGGCGAGCCGAGACTTGGATTCGCGCATCGCAGGAGAGCTCATCAAACGCGGCGGACACGTAACCATCAAAAACCGTTTCACCGACTGGATCGACGAAGATGGCTGGAACATCGACGTATTCGGCGGCACCAACGCTCCCCTGATCATTGCGGAAGCGGAACGTATCGGACCCGTCACCAATCTGGTGATCCCGAAATTCTGCACCACCGAAATCACCGACCAATCGCGGTTCAGCAATGAAGGACTTGCAGCGAATCCATATTCACGATGGAAATCCGAATTCGAAGCCGAACTGGAAGCGGACGGACCGCAATTCCTTGACTATTTCGGCACCAATCGTATGGAATAAGTCTTTTTTTTAAAAAACAACCGTAGGCCGTAAAGAACGATTTGGTTGTCAGCCTACGGTTGAACGGTACCCAAAACGGTATCTAAGTCAATAAACGTATCAGTACATAAGCGTGGCGAGGCGACGGCGGGCGCGCTTCAACCGCTCGTCGGTCGGCTCGGGAATCGTGAAATATTCCAGCAGACGCTTGCGCACCGGTTCAATATCAGCCTTGTGACCGGCCGCAACGAAATCCAGCAAACGGTCGAACGCATCCTGAATCTGACCGCCGATCATATCAATGTCAGCAACGGCAAGCTGCGCTTCAACATCATCAGGGTTGTCGGCAGCGGCGGCACGTACCTCACGCACGTTCGCATTGGCGGAACGGGCCAACAGCAACGCCTTCGCACGCTCGCGGGCTGCGCGGGCATCGTTCGGATCGGCTTCAAGCACCTTCTCGTACGCGGCTGCGGCACCAGCGTAATCGCCCTGCTGTGCCAGCATATACGCCTCCTGATGCTCCGGAGGCACCTCCTGAGCGCCGGCGGCGGAATTCGCCGCATCGGAATCCGGATCGCCCGAATACGGCGCGGAACCGGTCACTCCAGCCTGCTGGGCGGCAGCAACCAGATTCGGAATCGCCGCGTCCACGATCTGCTGCATTTCCTCGGCAGACGGCAAGCCCTGCAGAATCGGCATCGGGCGGCCGTTGATCAACGCGAACAACGCGGGAGCACCCTGCACTTGGAACGCTTGCGCGATTGACGGATTCGACGCGATATCAATACGAGACAGCTGAATCTGGCCGTTTAACTGGTTCACGGCATCGCCCAACTGGCGTGCCATGTCGAACAGGCGATCATCGGTCGGCACCCACAGCAACAGCAGAATCGGGAACGTGGCCGACGTCTGCACCATGGCCTGGAACGTGTTCTCCGTGGTGTCGATCACGTAACCCCCAGCGGCCGGAGCGCCTCCAGCCTGCCCCGGTTCGGCCTTCACCTGATGCTTCAACGCTTCAAGATCGACGGCCCCCGCCAAGGAAACTCCCGGATTAAACGGCCTTTGACCTGCCATGCTTGCCTCCTAAATATCAACAATCAACAACATTAAGCGCCCAGCGCAACACGCATCGCAAACGTTCGCCCCAAGCTTACGCGCAATCGCGCAATCGCGACGATTACAGCGCCTCAACCCTGACCGGCTGGCGTTCGGAACCGACTGAGGTAATCTTCTCGCCGGAATTTGCCGGAGGCACGTACAGCGCGATCACATTCACATACGTGGTTTTCATGGTGCTGGTGGCTTGACCGTTGCCAAACAGCGCTTTTTCCGCATCGGAAGCGGGCTGCGATTCACGTCCGGCACCAGCGGAACGCGTCCATTCGGAATTGATCTGCGCCACTACCAAGTCGCCACCATCCGCGGAACGCATGACGCTGATGGCACCGTCAACCGGCGTGAACACCTGCTGCTGCGATCCCTCGTTCAGCTCCATGGCCTTCTGCACCTGTTCGGTCAGATCGGCAAGCTTCGTACGCAAATCATCGTCGGCGAACTGCTGCGCATACTGGCTGGCCGCACCATTCTGCAACACGTCGGCATATGCAGCGACCGCATCCTTCGGGGTCATGACCAGACCGGTGTCTTTTTCCGTACCCTGCTCGCTGCCGGTCTTGGAAATCTCGAAACTCGGCATCTTCACGCCCGAAAACAGTCGCGCCACACCCCACAGCTTGTAGTTTTGGCGTGCGGAATCCTGACGGAACACCAGCAGACGCTTGGATTGCTGGTCGTCCGTGGTGGAAGTAATGGAAAACACCGAACGTGGCCATCCACTATCTGTGGAGATCACAGCCTGCGCCAGACCGGTTGGAATCGTGGTCTTGCGGTCAAGATTGCCCGTGACCTGCGCCACATGAAGTTCGCTTGTGCGAATCTCAAGTTCCGGCCCCTCCAAAATCGAGCCGAGGGCGTCGATATTGCGGTCGTTATTGCACTGGTCAAGCGTTGTGAGAATATCCGTACGGATGGTTTTCTCCTGCTTGGCGGTCAGATTCGGCGCATCCTGACGTTGCGTGGTTTTCGGCTGCGGCAGCTGCCCCTCGCATCCGCACATGCCAACGACCATTCCCAATGCGAGCACGGCCGCCGCGATTGCGTTGAAACGCTTCTTCATCACTTGGCCTCCTCGTTGTCAGGTTCGTCGGACTTGTCGTTGTCGGATTCGTCGTTTTCGGATGTTTCGTTGGATCCGACCGACTCGGCCGTTACGGCCATTTCGTCAACTTCGTTAGGCACGTTGATTTCATCGGATACCGCGAATTCTACAGATCCCGAGGCCGCTGCGGCCGCACTGCTTTCCTCTTGTGCGAGACGTGCGAAATATGCGGCAAGCTCGTCTGGCGAGATCACGGAAGTCTGTTCGAAATCGTCGTTTTCGTCAACGCCACCAGTGGCAGCATTCTGCTGGTCGGCAACCAAATTTCGAGCGGAAGGATCGACAATCGTAGGTTGCGCCGTCTCGTTCTGCGTGTTTTCCGAAACGGTCGCACGATGGCTCGCATGGCGACGACGCGTACGCTTCGACCCGCTCTTTTCACTACGGGCGGCACTCGCTTCGGCGTTCTTCACCCATGCGGCAACCTCATCATCGTCTCCCTGCGTGGAACCGATGCCATCAACCATGGCAAACGCGCGCTTATTGCGACGCTTATGCGGAGGCATGGCGAACACGGAAGCCGAAAGTACCGCAAGTATTGCCAGCAATCCGCCGGAAAGATAGAACGGCATGGCGAAATTCAGCAGCGAACGACGGGTCCAGTCAAGCACGACCGAGCCTCCCTTGCGATCGCCGTAATCGATGATCGCAACGGAATCCTCGGCATTATTCGTATTAGCACCCTTGATCTGCATGTCAACGGAACCGGCATTGCATTTGACTGTGCGCCACATGTCGGAATCTTGGAACGCGACCTGGCCTTCGGAATTATCGGCGGTGCCCTGAGCCGTGGCCTTCAGCGTGGACAGGGTGGACCAGTCCGACAATCCGGTAACGCGCGTGTATTTGGATCCCGCAATCCAACCGGCAATATCGCGGGCGGAACCGATGGCGATGCACACGTTCGCGGATTTGTCGCGGGACTTCGCCGAAATGTTGACGTGATCGTCAACCAACTGCAACACATTCGGATCAGTGACCACATACTGCGATCCCGTAACCGCAGCGGACGCCGTGACCTGCGTCGAAGGCTTCCAAATCGTCGCGTTCAAGACGCCAAGTACGATGCAAGCAACGGCAAGCAATCCGAAAATAGGAGTGACAATGCCACGCATGATCTTAGCGTGTCGCGTAGGACCCGCCTTGGACTGCGGTTTTTCCTGTTCATCCTGCAATAAAGTCATAGCACTCTCCATTCTACATTGCCCCTCTGCAAAAGCCTGAAAAAACTATGAAAATCAATGATTGACGCTAAGGTTGAGCCTATGCGCAAATCTACTCTTTTCAAAGCCGTCGCAGCCG
The DNA here is from genome assembly GCF_040095915.1 of Bifidobacterium hominis. Taxonomy (NCBI): domain Bacteria; kingdom Bacillati; phylum Actinomycetota; class Actinomycetes; order Bifidobacteriales; family Bifidobacteriaceae; genus Bifidobacterium; species Bifidobacterium hominis. The sequence continues at coordinate 98,115 of NZ_JBBMFR010000004.1, forward strand.
CTTGCACAACGATCATGTGCCTGGGTTTCGCGGCATGCGGAAGCTCCGACACGAAGTCTGATACCTCCTCCGATTCATCTTCCTCTTCCTCCAAATCCTCGTCGAAAATGAACCAGATCGCCGGAGTGACCGCCACAGGCAAGCCCGGAGAGAAGCCGACCGTCTCCTTCAAAACCCCTATGACGGTGGAAGACAACAGTTACGTCGTACTGCAGAAAGGCAATGGCGACCAGATCGAAGAGGGCGACCGCATATGCACGCAAGGCATCGCCATCAACGTCAAAGATGGTTCCGAATTGGCGAGCACATGGGAGAAAAACACCCCCGATTGCTCTACTGTGGTCACCTCCAACACCAGTCAGATGACTGAGAGTTATTACAACATTTTCAAGGATCAGAAGATTAATGCCACGCTTGCGTTCGGCGTGAACGATTCGAATTCCGCTGGCACATCGTATTTGATGGTGCTCACGATCGTGTCGAAGTCGAAGGATCTGACGAAGGCCACAGGCACGAAGGTGCTTGACGTACCTGCCGATCTGCCGAAGGTCACGCTTGCGAAGGATGGCAAGCCGTCGATCGACATGAATGGTTATAAAGGTTCCGACACATTGGTTTCGCAGGATTTGATCAAGGGCAAGGGTGCCGAGGTCAAGGATACGCAAACCGTGGTCGCTCACTATACCGGCTGGCTGCTTGACGGCACGCAGTTCGATTCCTCGTGGGATCGCGGCACTTCGTCGAGCTTCTCGCTTGACGAAGTGATCGCCGGTTGGAAGCAGGGCCTGGCAGGCCACACCGTTGGCTCGCAGGTGCTGCTGGTAGTGCCGCCGGACCTCGGCTACGGAAACAAGGATTCCGGTAAGATTCCGGCGAACTCCACGCTGGTCTTCGTGGTCGACATTCTCGCCGCCTACTAAAACACCACGTTTCGTGGGCCAAAGCCTTGCCCACGAGGAGCGAATGCGGCAATGCATGTGTGGCAAGGCGTACCGCGGAAAGGCGTGCAAAAGTACGTCGACCGAGGTACCGCCTTGCGCGGCCTTCGCAACAAGTTGCTCACTTCGTCTACGGGCAGTCCTCCGGATTGTCCGTTATACGGCTCAGCGCGACGACACTCCGTTGCCGCTCGCTAGGCTTGCATCTAAAAGAGTCTTAAGGAGTCGTCTTCAGTGCCCTTCATTTCGTCATAGTCGAGGATCAGACAGTCGAAGCCGCGGTCTTGGGCGAGCACGCGGGCTTGCGGGGTGATGGTCTGCGCGGCGAAAATACCACGTACGGGGGCTAGCAGAGGATCGCGGTTGAGCAGTTCGCAGTAGCGGGTGAGTTGCTCAACGCCGTCGATACCACCGTTTCTCTTGATTTCGATGGCAACATGCTTGCCACTGGCGTCAATAGCCATGATGTCGACCGGCCCAATGGCAGTCGGATATTCACGGCGCACGAGCGTCGCCCCCTCACCGATGCGTTCGATCTGTTCAGCCAAGTATTTTTGCAGATGGTCTTCGACGCCATCTTTGATCAGTCCTGGATCTTCGCCCAAATCGTACGTTTCATCGGAATAAATATGCTGTAAGGTCACTTCGAGCACGTCATTGGATTTGTCTGCCGAAGCACGGATGACTTTCTGCGGCACTTCCGTTTCGGCATCGTCATCGGCATGATCCGGAGTGATGTCTTTGATGGTGCAGGGCGCCGCCATCCAATTAAGCGGCTTGTACGATCCGAGTTCGGAAAAAATCAGCAGACTGTTGTCGGCTTTGATGAGCAGCACTCGCTTGGCGAGCGGCAAGGACGCATTCAAACGTCCGGAATATTCGGCAGAGCAATCAGCAACAATAATTCGCACGAGGCACTACCCTACCATGATTGCCGTAAGCCCCGAATCTGTGATAAATGCAATCTTTTTTGATCAATACCGTTTTTGAAAAGAAAAACGGCCTGTCTGCCGCAACTGCATCAATCGCAATCATATGCGATTGCTGCAATCACAACAGACAGACCGTCAGAAGTATGCTACCGAGTGCTACTCGGCCATCTTGACGTCACGTCCACGCTCAACCGCAACGGTGAGCTTGTTCGAATCGAAGGAGATGAAACCGTCGGTCACTTCGAAGGAGCGACGGCTGCCATCCGGATCCACCACAACGATGGTTCCTTCCTTGATTACGGTCAATACAGGCTCGTGGTTGGGCAGGATGCCCATTCCGCCTTCAGAAGCCGGAATAGTGACGGACTTCGCCGTACCGTGCCACACAGGGTGGTCGGCGGCGACGATGTTCACCTGCATTGTCAATCCGGCCATCACGCACCGTATTCCTTCTGCATGTCGTGCCACTTCTTCTCGAGATCGTCGATGCCGCCGATACCGGAGAATGCCTGCTCCGGAACGTCGTCATACACACCGTCGCAAATACGGGTGAAGGCTTCGATGGTCTCGTCGGCCGGCACGTAGGAGCCCGGACGACCAGTGAACTTTTCAGCGACGTAGAAGTTCTGGCCGAGGAACTGCTCGATCTTGCGGGCACGGTTCACAGTGGTCTTGTCTTCTTCGCCGAGTTCGTCGATACCAATCAGGGCGATGATGTCCTGCAGCTCCTTGTTACGCTGCAGAATCGCCTTGACGCGGTTCGCGCAATCGTAGTGAGCCTGGCCCACGTAACGCGGATCAAGGATTCGCGAGGTGGAGCTCAACGGATCCACTGCCGGGTAGATACCCTTGGAAGCGATGTCACGGGAAAGCTCGGTGGTTGCATCCAGGTGGGCGAAGGTCGTTGCAGGAGCCGGGTCGGTGTAATCATCGGCCGGCACGTAGATGGCCTGCAGCGAGGTGATGGAGTGGCCGCGGGTCGAAGTGATTCGCTCCTGCAGGGCACCCATTTCGTCAGCCAGGTTCGGCTGGTAACCCACTGCGGACGGCATACGGCCGAGCAGGGTGGACACCTCAGAACCAGCTTGGGTGAAACGGAAGATGTTATCGATGAACAGCAGCACATCCTGGTTCTGCACGTCACGGAAGTACTCTGCCATGGTCAGTGCGGTCAGCGGCACGCGCAGACGGGTACCCGGCTGCTCATCCATCTGGCCGAAGACCAGTGCGGTCTTCTCAAGAACGCCAGCCTCGTCCATTTCGCCAATCAGATCGTTACCCTCACGGGTACGCTCGCCGACGCCTGCGAACACGGACACACCGCCGTGGTTCTGGGCGACTCGCTGGATCATTTCCTGAATAAGCACGGTCTTGCCGACGCCTGCGCCACCGAACAGACCAATCTTGCCGCCCTGCACGTACGGGGTCAGCAAATCGATGACCTTAATACCGGTTTCGAACATCTGGGTCTTGGATTCCAGCTGATCGAATGCCGGCGGATTGCGGTGGATAGGCCAACGCTCGGTAACCGTGATGGTCTCGTCATCCTTCTTGTTGAGGATGTTGCCGGACACGTCGAACACGTGGCCCTTGGTCACATCGCCAACAGGAACGGAGATCGGACCGCCGGTGTCAAGCACGGTGGCGCCACGAACGAGGCCGTCAGTCGGCTTCAGGGCCACGGTACGCACGGTGGAGTCGCCGAGGTGCTGTTCGACCTCAAGCGTAATCTTCTTCGTGGTTTCGCCCTCTTCGTTGGCGGTGTTGGTCAGCTCAACGGTAAGTGCGTTGTAAATGTCGGGCAGGTGGCCCACCGGGAATTCGACGTCGATAACCGAACCCTGGATACGCGTGACGCGTCCAGCGGTCGGCTCTGCAGCCGTCTCGGGAGCCGCTGTGGTCTGATTCTCAGCCATATGCGTTCCTACTCTTCCTTCTTATTCAGCGCGTCGGCGCTGCCGATGATTTCGGTAAGTTCCTGGGTAATCGAAGCCTGTCGCGAAGCGTTGAGCTTGCGGGTCAGGTCGTCGATCAGGCTGCGGGCATTGTCTGTAGCCGTATGCATGGCGTTCTGTCGGCTTGCAGTCTCGGATGCCGCCGCTGTGAGCAGGCATTCATGAATACGGGACTGGATGTACTTCGGCAGAATCGCGTCAAGCACTTCGTCGACGCTCGGCTCGAACGCATAAAGCGGGGTCGCGGCATCGGCATCGGATTCGGGCACAGGGCCGGAGTCCTGCTGTTCCGGAAGTACGAGTTCAACGGGCAGCATACGCAGCACGCGCACCTTCTGAACAACCATATTCACGAATTCGGTGAACACGATGTAGAGTTCGGAAACTCCACCTTCGCTCGCCGGCTTCATGTAGGCGTCCATCAGGGCCTTCGAGATGGACTCTGCGACTTCCACGCCGGGCTGGTCGGTATCGCCTTCCCAAGTACCGGCAACATCACGATTGCGGTACTTGTAGTACGTCACACCGCGACGACCATACACATACAGTTCCGGCTGCTTGCCTGCCGCATCGAGGCGGGCCAGCAGCGATTCCGTTTCGCGGATGATCGAGGAGGTGTACGGCCCTGCCATACCACGATCCGAAGTGAGGGCGAGGACAGCCACACGAGGGTTGTCCTCGTCCTTTTTCACGATCGGATGGTCAATATGGGTATGGGCCACCAGCGCTTGCACGGCGTCGAAAATCGCATCGGTATACGGCTTCGCGTTCAAGGCGACGTCACGTGCCTTGGCGATGTGCGAAGACGCGATCATCTCCTGCGCGTTGAAGATTTTCTCCAACGACGCGGTGGAGGCGATCCTAGATTTCAATGCGAGTTGCGAGCCCATGGATCACTTCTCTCCTGCGACGATCTTTTCCTGCTCGACCGGAGTGGCGTTCTTGACGTCAGGCTTCTTCTCGACCAGCGGCTTGCCCGCGCTGGTCACGAAGGTCTCACGGAACGCTTCCACAGCCTTGTCGAGGGCGGCCTCGGTGTCGGCGGTGAAGTCTTCGGTCTCGCGGATGGTCTTGAGAATATCGGTGTTGTGGTCCAAGTAGTCCAGCATGGCCTTCTCGAACGGCAGCACGTCGTTCAGCGGCAGGTCATCCATCTTGCCATGGGTGCCGGCCCACACGGAGACGACTTCCTGTTCCATGGAATACGGGGAGAACTGCGGCTGCTTGAGCAGCTCGGTCAAGTGGGAGCCACGGTTCAGCTGGGCCTTCGAAGCCGCATCCAAGTCGGACGCGAACATGGCAAAGGATTCCAGAGAACGGTACTGGGCCAAGGAGATCTTCAACGTGCCGGAGACCTTCTTCAACGCCTTGGTCTGTGCCGCGCCACCGACTCGGGACACGGAGATGCCGACGTCGACAGCCGGACGCTGGTTCGCGTTGAACAGGTCGGACTGCAGGAAGATCTGACCGTCGGTGATGGAGATCACGTTGGTCGGAATGTATGCGGACACGTCGTTTGCCTTGGTTTCGACGATCGGCAGGCCGGTCATCGAACCGCCGCCGAGGTCATCGGAAACCTTGGCGCAGCGTTCGAGCAGACGGGAGTGCAGGTAGAACACATCGCCCGGGTATGCCTCACGTCCCGGCGGGCGGCGCAGCAGCAGGGAGATCGAACGGTAAGCCTCAGCCTGCTTCGACAGATCGTCGAAGACGATGAGCACGTGCTTGCCGTTGTACATCCAGTGCTGTCCGATGGCGGAACCGGTGTACGGTGCGATGTACTTGAAGCCTGCGGAATCGGAAGCCGGTGAGGCCACGATAGTGGTGTACTCCATGGCGCCGGATTCTTCGAGGGACTGCTTCACCGATGCGATGGTGGAGCCCTTCTGACCGATGGCCACGTAGATGCAGCGCACCTGCTTCTTCGGGTCGCCGGATTCCCAGTTACGCTTCTGGTTGATGATCGTATCGATTGCGATAGCGGTCTTACCGGTCTGGCGGTCGCCAATGATGAGCTGGCGCTGGCCACGGCCGATAGGCGTCATTGCGTCGATGGCCTTCAGACCGGTGGACATTGGCTCGTCAACCGGATGACGATGCATAACGTCAGGTGCCTGGGCCTCGAGAATACGACGGCCTTCGGTCTTGATCTCGCCAAGACCATCAATCGGGTTGCCTAGCGGGTCCACGACGCGGCCAAGGTAGCCGTCGCCGACGGGCACGGAGAGCACTTCGCCGGTACGACGCACTTCCTGGCCTTCCTCGATACCTGCGAAGTCGCCGAGGATAACCACACCGATCTCGCGGGCGTCAAGGTTGAACGCCAGGCCAAGCGTGCCGTCTTCGAAGGTCAGCAGCTCATTGGCCATGCAACCAGGCAGTCCCGTCACGTGCGCAATGCCGTCACCAGCAGTCGCGACATAACCGACTTCCTGGGTCGGGGTATCCGACGGCTTGTACGACTCGACGAACTCATCGAGCGCCTTGCGTATCGTGGTGGGATCAATGGTAAGTTCTGCCATGATCACTCCTTATTGTTGTTTATAAATTCAGTCAAGTCTTGTTTCAGGCTTGTTCACCGTGCGGCGAACCGTTAGGCGGTTGCCTTCACCGTGCGCTGAAGATGCTGCAGCTGTGCGACCACCGTGTTGTCGGTGACCTCGTCGCCCACCTGGATACGCATGCCACCCATGACGGTCGGATCGACCACAGAGTTGATGTGCACCGAATGGCCGGTCTTCACCGTATAGATGGCGACGAGCTTTTCCACCTGCTCCTTGCTCAACGGCGTTGCCGTGGTAACAGTGACCATCGATTCGCCCATATGACGGGAGAACTTGTTGATCAGCCACTGAATGGTCTGCAGGTAGCGGCGATTGCGCAGATTGCAGGTCGCGTGCTCGGCCAGACGCTTGGTCACCTTGGTGAAATCCGCATCACCAATCAGGCTGTACAGCAGCTTGACACGGGCTTCACTGGGAACGGTTGCGTCATACAGCTTGGTGCGCACGACCGGAAGGTTGAGCAGTGCGGAATGCAACTCGGCAAGCTCGACGGAGACCTGCAAAGTTGTATTGGTGTGGTCCGCGTAGTACATCATGCCGTCAACGCCGAAATCCTCGACGGCATTGGCGATATCAGACACGCGGCTCCAACGGCGGGACACCAGATCGGACATGATCTCCATCACCAGTGGATGGGCCTGATCCCCGATCAGGGTCTTGACTACCGCAACCTTGTCTTCGACTGGGCGCGACGGGTCGGTGAGGGCACGTTCAAGCTGGATGTTGTGGTCAAGCGCGCTGGTGATCGTGAACAGCTCGTTCCCGATACGCCATGCGTCCTCACCGCTGTTACGCAGCTTGGGGGCCAGCGAGTCACGCGAAACGCGATCTGCGATACGCGATGCTTCTCCTCGCATTGGTCACCTCCCTTTCTTGAAGGTTTCGATCACTTCTTGTCGCTGTCCATGTCGGCGATCATCTGGTCGATCATCGACGACTGCACATCGTTATTCTCGAGCTTGCTACCCAGGATCTTGCCGGCCAGTGCCGTTGCCAGCACGCCAACTTCACCCTTGAGGCTCACCAGAGCCTGCTGCTGCTGCGATTCGATGGAACGCTGAGCGGTAGCGGTGATCTGCGCCGCATCGCTTTCGGCACGGGTACGTGCGTCCGCGATGATGTGCGATGCCTCCGTACGTGCGTCGTCACGGATCTTGGATGCCTCGACGCGCGCCTTGCTCAGCTGAGCCTCGTACTTCGCCTTGGCTTCATCGGCATCCTTCTGGGCCTGTTCGGCCTTGGCGATGCCACCTTCGATCTTGGCAGCGCGCTCATCGAACACGGCCTGGAACTTCGGCAGGAAGAACTTGTAGAAGAACACGGCGACGATGATCAGAATGACCAACGACCAGAAAATGTCGTAGCTTTTCGGAAGGAACAATTCCATTTCGCTAGCTGCGGTCACCATAGTGTCTTCCTCCTTTCATGTTCGTTTGCGTCTTCGGTGTTACCTTGAATCAAGTCTTACTTGATGAAGGCGAGCACGAAGCCGAGCAGTGCCAGCACCTCGACGAATGCCAGGCCCAGGAACATGAGGGTCTGCAGACGGCTGCCGAGCTCAGGCTGGCGAGCGGTGCCTTCGATGGTCTTGCCGATCAGGATGCCCAGACCGATGCCAGGGCCGATGGCTGCGAGGCCGTAGCCAACGACGTTCAGGTTGCCGGCAACCTCAGCGAGGGTAACGATATCCATGATTGTTTCCTTTCTGGTTATTGCTTGACAAGAAGCAACAATTAAAAAGCCGGCGGTCAGTCGATCTCCGGATAGCTCATATTGATGTATGCGGTGGTCAGGATGGCGAAGATGTAAGCCTGCAGGCAGGCGACCAGCGCCTCGAACAGGAACATGAACATGCCAGCTGCGAAAGTGATGACGCCGAACGGCATGAACACCTTGTTCACCACATCAATGAGGAAGTACTGCGTGGCCGAAAGGCACAGCGCAAGAATCAAGTGGCCCGAAACCATGTTGGCGAACAGTCGGATCGTCAACGAGAACGGACGGATAATCAGCAGCTCAAGCAGCTGAATCGGGGACAGCAGAATGTAGATCGGGGCCGGAACGCCCTTCGGGAAGATCTCATCTCTCAGGAAGTGGCCGAGGCCCTTTTCACGAATGCCTGCAATCCAGTATTGGCAGAAGCACCACATGGCGAATACCAGCGGCAGCGTAATCGTTGCGCTTGCCGCGATATTGAAGCCTGGGATGATGCCACACAGATTGAAGACCAGCAACGTGCAGAACACGGTGGTGATCATCGGCACGTAACGCTTGCCGCGCAGCTCGCCCATCACCTGATAGACGATGTTGTCGCGGACGAATTCGATCAACCATTCGACTGCTCCCTGCCAACGGCTGGGGATGAGCTTTGCACGGCTTGCCGTAATTCCGAGAACCAGCAGCATGATGACGGTCGCAAGAATGCGAACGAGGATGATGCGGTTAATGGCGAACGGCGTGCCCTGAAAAACGAACGGATCGGGAAGGAAGTCATCGATACTGGGCATCTCGGGACCATCAGCGATGGTCAGCATGCCCTTCCCCAATGCACCAATCATTCACGCCTCCTGCTCTTGTGTCAGCTGTTAGTTTAGCCCAACAACCGAGTCGAATGTGACGTTCTGGTTACTTAACCAAAGCGTACTTCGAAGTATGCATCGACGCGACCGGAGTCCCGTGCGACGCATTCGACTCCGAATGGCTGGATAGGATTATTAGCCCGTGTCTAGACAACGTCCACACACTTGGAGTTTTCCTTACGGCCATTTAGTTTTTCCGGCGTTTCGCTTCAAGCTGGACTAACTAGACACGGCTCTGTGATTCGTCGGATAGTCGACGTTATCCAGCATACCGCATGTTTTCAGTAAAACGTTTCACCATATCTATCGAGTGTCGGAGATCTTTTAGACCAATTCAGCCAACACCGATAAATCACAGACGAATGCGATTGATACAAACAAAAAAGATGCACACAATCACGCGATTCGTATCACGCGGATTATCCGCATCTTCAGCACATCGACGGCTTCCGCAATGTTACGGAAGGGACCTTGGATTCAGTCGTGGATCACGCCGTAGCCGTCGCGCACGAACGGCGCGAACGCATCGACACGCGGCGAACCCGGCTGATGGCGAATCGAACGATCCGTGCCAAGACGCTTCTGCGCACGAAGCTGCGGAACCTCGCTCAAATCGTATGGCGTGGTCTGATACACCCAATTCAGCCAATTACGCCACAACAGATTCGCGTGGGCACGCCACGCGAACACCGGCTCAAGCTGTGGATCGTCATGCGGGAAGTAGTTTTCGGGGAACGGCACGTTCGTCATCCCCTTCTTCATATCGCGCTCATACTCCTCGGCCAAGGTGTACTTGCCGTACTCCCAGTGTCCAAGCGCGAACACCTCCGAAAAATCGCGGGTGGCGATCAGACCAGGACCGGATTTCGGACCCCACGTAAGCACCTGCAATTCGGGATTGCGGGCGACATCACCCTCGCTCACCCCTGCAAGGCGAGAATGCGGCTGCAGGCAGATCTCGTCGAAACCGTTCGTCAGGAAGCAGTATTCATCCTGCAAATACTGCGGAAACACACCGAAAATCTTCTCCGGAAGATTCTCTTTGCGCACGTTATAGCGGTAATTGAGCGCACCCATCGCACCCCAGCACAAATACATGGTGGAAAACACATGCGTGGAAGCCCAGTCGAGAATCTTTTTGAACTCATCCCAATAATCGACCTGCTCGAAATCAAGATGCTCGACGGGAGCACCCGTCACCACGAAGCCGTCGTAATAGTTGTCTTGGAACGCGTCGAGGGTTTCGTAAAACTTCACTAAATGGTCGGCGCTCACATGCGTACCCTTATGCGTGGAGGTCTTCATGAAATCGATCTCCACCTGCAGCGGACTCTTCGAAATCAGGCGCAGCAGCTGAGTTTCCGTCTCAACCTTCTTCGGCATGAGATTCAGGATCACCAACTTAAGCGGGCGCACACGCTGACGCTCCGCTTCGGGCTTTTCGAGCGCGAAAATACGCTCGGAGTCGAGAATGTCTCTGGCCGGAAGGCCGCTGGGAATCTTGATAGGCATGCTTCTATTATGGTGCGGAGTCGGATATGGCGCACTCCTCTGCGCCGGCGATCGGTCGAAACGGGTATAGGAAAAATGGATAACGCGCTATTCGTGGCGCTGTTTTACACGGCCAAACGAGCGCGACACGCCGATTTGACATATTTGGAAGTAATCGTAAAATTAATAGAGCTGTCTTAAAGACAAGCCGACGCGGGGTGGAGCAGCTCGGTAGCTCGCTGGGCTCATAACCCAGAGGTCCATGGTTCAAATCCATGCCCCGCTACCAACGAAAGCTAGGAATTGCAACAATTCCTAGCTTTTTTGTTTTCCGTCAAATCTCACCAAAACCAATTTCTGGACAAAATCTGGACAAAATCCGACAAAAACCGGGTATATCAGCCGAGTTCATCAATCGCATGTGCCGAAAGTATGGCGAAAATGCGCCGGATCCGCCAATCGCATGTGCCGAAAGCGAAGATTGCCGCTCAAGGCTGAAAATCCAACGTTCTCCAAGGTTGCACGCGCTACGTTGACCTCGCCAACCACATATCACCAGATATAAGGAGAACAAGGCAATGCATTATATGAATCAAGCGAACGCGCACAACGCGACGCAGGACACCACAATGCAAGACAGCGCAACGCACGATACGGCAACAAAGGCAACGCAGGACACCGCGCCACTGAAAGGCATCACCGTGATTGACTGGACGCAGGTGCAGTCCGGCCCGTCGTGCACCCAGATGCTCGCATGGATGGGCGCCGACGTCATCAAGGTGGAGAAGGTGCAGGGCGGAGATCCGACACGTAATGAAATGAACGACGTGGATGGCTCGTACTCCCTGTACTTCCTTCAGCTCAATGCCAACAAGAAATCCATCACGCTGAACATGAAAGATCCGGAAGGCAAGAAAATCCTCGCCGAACTCCTGAAGAAAGCCGACGTGTTCGTAGAGAATATCGGCCCGGGAGACGTGGAAAAGCTTGGTTTCGGATGGAATGACGTACATGCGATCAATCCGCGTCTGATCATGGCGTCGCTGAAGGGCTTCAACAAGGGCAGCCGGTTCGAGCATGTCAAGGCGTTCGAGCCGGTCGCGCAGTCCGCGGGCGGTGCCGCTTCCACCACCGGCTGGTATGACGGCGAGCGCAATGTGCCCACGCAGTCCGGCGCCGCATTGGGCGATTCCAACAGCGGAATGCATCTGCTGATCGCCATTCTTTCGGCGCTGTTGCAGCGCGAGCATACCGGTGAGGGTTGCTATGTGTACCAGTCGATGCAGAATGCGGTACTGAACTTGTGCCGTGTCAAGCTGCGCGACCAGTTGATTCTCGACCGTTTGGGCAAGCTTTCCTACTACGACTGCTACCCGAATTATGAGTGGGGCAAGCAAGGCAAAGCCATTCCGCGCGCAGCGAATGCGGAGGGTGGTTTGGTGCTTGGCTGGTGCTACCGCGCGAAAGGCTGGGAGCATGACCCGAACGCTTACGTATATATAGTGGTTCAACAGTCCAAGAAGGGCTTCGAGAATTTCTGCCATGCGATGGGATTCGAGGATTGGCTGACCGACCCGCGTTTCAATACCGCCAATGCGCGTGACGAGCATAAAACCGAGGTGTACCAGCGTGTTGAGGCGTACACCATGCAGTTCGACAAGTACACGCTGACCAAGGAATTAGGTGCGAAGGGCGTGCCGGTCGGCCCGGTGTTGGATTGGTATGAGTTGGAGAACGATCCTGATTTGAATGGGGATGGCACGATTGTGACCATTGACCAGCAGGATGCGCGCGGCGATTTCAAGACGATCGGCATGCCGTTTACGATGAGTAATTTCGTGCCGGATTACCAGCGTGCGCCGAAGCTGGGCGAGCATAACCGTGAGATTCTGCATGCGTTGGGATATGACGACGATCAGATCGCTTCGCTGCGTGATTCCGGTGTGATCGGCGGCAACGATGGTGTGCAGGCTGATTTGAAGTAACGCAAGTTAGCGCGCACTGGCGCACGAATAAGGGCGGATCACAAGATTCGCCCTTATTTGTTATGCGTCACATCCATTGCAGTCCACGCCCCGCACTTCCGCACACAATCACATGTCTTACGTCTTACGGTTTACCGTCACAAAAAGCGCATGCAGTAACGGAACGTTGGAATTTCAACGTTCCGTTACTATATGCGCTTCGTGAGCTACAGTGAGGATACTGAATCAGCCCACGCAGAAGGGGACGAGCCAGATCCACAGCAGACAGGTGGCCGCGAATGCCACCGTGGCGACGGCCGTGGTCGAGGCGCCTTCTTTTACATAAATGTTGTAACGGCTGGAAATAATGATGCCTGAGAACGCCGGCGGCAACGCGACCGCCATCACCAGCATCGAAATCTTGTTCATGTCACCGCCCATGCCACACAACAGCGCCACGCCAAGGAACACTGCAGGCGTCAGAATCAGGCGGAAGAACGTGTTCCAGATGGTTTCCCAACCGAGCGAGAATTTCACCGTGGAAAGCGCGAGGCCCGCGGAAAGCACGGCCACACCGGAATTCGCTTTGGCGATCAGATCGAAGGTCGGCGCCACCTGGCTTGGCACATGAATGCCCACCAACACTAGGAAAATGGCCAATAACGACGCCCAGCAGATCGGTTGCTTCAGTGCGTCGAGCAACGCCTGCAGATTGCCGTTGCGGTTCTTTCCTGTATTCGACGTGCCATGCACCATAAGTTCGGCGGTTTTGTCGGTTGCGGCATCTCGCGCCGGGTCAAGCGTGATATCGCCTTTTGCATTGACCTTTGCATTGACCGCGTTTTCGGCCTGCACGCTAAGCTTCGCTCGGTCTTTGGCCTGGCCGAGGTTGATCAGATACATGCCGATCGGAATGGTCACCACGTTGACCACGATGGAAATAATGGCTATGACGAGATTCGTGCTGACGGTGTTGCCGTAAATCGGATCAAGCACAGCGAATCCAAGGAAACCAATCGTCGGAGATCCTGCGATCAGAGCACAGACGGACGCCTCCTGAATGCTGTGGTGGAACAGCAACCGGCACAGGTAATAGCTCACCATAAACATGACGATGACGCCGATGAAACTGATGGCGGTCAATGTTGCGTCTTTCGCAAGCATTGCACGGGTCGATTTGATGATGGACACAAATAACGCCGCAGGAAGCGCGATATTCAACACAAGTTTATTAAGTCCCTGCCGCTGATCGTCATCAAAATAACTGAATTTTCCACAAATATACCCTAATGCCATAATGACAATAATTGGCACGATGTCGTCAACAAGTATGTTTATCACTGTCGTTCTTTCTTTATATTTTTTTCCATCTGCAATCTTCTGCAATATTGTTTGATTGCTGATATTCCGGATATTGCAGATACGTTGATCGGATCATTGGTTTTCAGGCAGAAAAAGTGGGCGCACGCATTCCACCGTTCGCACGCCCACATGTCATACCGACAGCCGATGCGCTACATGCGAGCGCCGGTCGCGTAGTCGTACATGGTGACTTCGGAATCAACGAGGGCTCCGACCACCGGCTTCGGATTCAACGCTCCGATATTGCCGGATTCCTTGCCCGCATACTGCGCGATCTGCACATGCACGAAGCTTGGCTTGCCTGATTCGACCGCCTCGCCGACCATGCGTTCGACTTCTTCCGGAGTGGTGGCGTAGTAACCTTTACCCCCGAACGCTTCGAGGACCTTCTCGTAATGCGCGTTGTAGGTAAGCGTCAGCGGCGACGGATCACCGTCCGCTCCAAGGTTTTCGAAGTCGCCGCGGTAGATACCGCCGTTGTTGAGCACCACGAAGGTGATGGGCAGCTGGTAGCGGCAGGCCACCTCCACTTCCATACCATCGAAGCCGAATGCGGAATCGCCGCCGATGTACAGCACTTTCTTGCCAGTGGAAAGCGCCGCGCCAATCGCATAGCCGGTGCCGCAGCCCATCACACCCCACGTGCCGCAGTCCAAACGATGGCGCGGTTCGAGCATGTCGATGATGTTGCGGCAATCATCGAGCGAATTGGCTCCCTCATTGGTGAGAATGAGATCTTCATGGTGTTTGTTGTACACCTTTTTGATGGCTCTCAAGGCGTTGAAATGGCTCATGGGCAGCTGATCGGATTGTTCGCGGGTTTCAAATTTCGCCACGTTTTTCGCGCTGGCTTCCTTCAGCACGTTCAGCCAGGTTTCGTCAGCTTTGAACGGGTATTCTTCCAGAGATCCGTTGAGCAGCGTCATGGCGGAACGAATATCCCCCACGATTGGTACGTCGATACTGCGCGTGTTTTCGATTTCTTCCGGATTGATGTCGATTTGGATGAATTTCACATGTTCGTTCCACGTTTTGCCCTGGCCGAACGACAGCATCCAGTTGAGTCGCGCGCCGACCAGCAATACCACGTCGGCGTTGCGTAGCGCGGTGGAACGGCAGCTTGCCGTGCTGTGTGGGTCGGTATCGGGCACTACGCCTTTGGCCATGGACATTGGCTGGAATGGAATATCCGTTTTCTTGACGAATTCGCGGATTTCCTCTTCGGCGCGGGCGATTGCGGCGCCTTTGCCGATCACCATGAGCGGACGTTCGGCCTGCTGCAGCAATGCGAGCGCCGCGTCGATGGATTCGCGTGCCGGCACCATGGCAGGGGCCGGGTCGGTTGCCGTCCACATCAGGCGGTCGGCTTCGCTTTGGCTCAGGGTCTGTGCCACGGTGTCATCGGGGAAATCGATGTACACCGCGCCTGGGCGTCCTGAAGAGGCGATATGCATGGCACGGGCCACCGCGAGCGGAATATCTTCGATGCGGTCGATGCGCAGCGAAGCCTTGCAGAACTGCTTGGCGTAGTTCATCTGGTCGAGGCCTTCGTATTCGCCTTCCTCAAGGTCGACCACATGGCGGGTTGAGGAGCCGCCGATCATGATGACCGGATAGCCGTTCACCGTGGCTTCCAGCAGTGCCGGTAGACCGTTGAGGAATCCAGGAGCAGATACCGTCAACGTGACAGCCGGCCGACCGGTGATGAATCCGTCGGCCGCGGCCGCGTTCACAGCGTCTTCCTCATGGCGCATGCCCACGAATCGCATACCCATGCCCTGCGCGATGCGCGCGAAATCGGTGACGGGAATGCCGACCACGCCATACATGTTTCGTATGCCGTTGGCCATCAGCACCCGCGCCAGATAATGCGGCGCATCGGTGACCTTCCGATCATCGGCTCCCTGCCGTTCGGCATCCGCACGCATGCTCGCGACCATCGTTTCATCTTCATGTTCTTCTGTCATCGCAACCTCCATTCGTATCGACGACGCCATGATTGTAGATACGTGAAAATGGGAGTTCGTCAGCAGAAAAATCTGTTCGTCTGCGGCTTAATTTCAACGTTTTCAGCATGATATAGCCGTATTCTCACGCACATGCGGAATATATTGCAGCTGAAATATCGCAACTCTCATCGAGAAGCCTCACCTCCGCGAGACGACATCATCGCCGCATATCATCGTCGCCGTACCGCATACAGCATGAACGCCCCGCAGCACATCACGGCAGCCGCCAAACCCAACACCAGCCCCATCGGACTTCCTGTCTGCGGCATTTCCTGATCGGGGGCATAAAGGTTATCGACATTGAACGTCAGCAGGCTATCCTCACGTTCCACCACATCGTTCAGCACCATCATTTTCTGCGCGGTGACGGCCTCATCCAATCCCACGGACTGGTATCCGACCTTGATATTGACCTCGCCGGCGCCCGTTGCATGCCAATACACGGTGGTTCCCTCCGGTTCGGCCCAGCCGACTGCCGTGGGCTCATCATCTTCGTCGAACACGGCCGGGCCTTCGATCGTCGCCGTGAATATGCCCTCGACCGGCTGGCCACTCGCATCCAGCAACTGCACGAACAGGCTTCCGGACCGCAATCCCTGCCGATCATCACGCGTCACCCTCGAAGAAACCGGCAGCTTGTTCGCGGCCTCCTCCCAAAGCTCGTTGACCTTGCTTTCCAGCCCGTCCATTACTGAGAAGAGGTATTGCTCATGCCTGGCCCACACCTTTTGGTCATCATAGTTGCGGTGCACCAGCACGCCGATCGCCGCATACGTAAGCACCGGCTCCCCGTCATATTGATATTCGGACAGCAGCCATGCGAGGCGCCGCGCCGCTTCCGTATTTTCCACGGTGGTGGTTTCAGTCACCCTATAGTCTGTCACGCTTTCGATTTGCCGGCAATAATAGAATTTGCCCGATTTCGATTCCGCGTTCACCCCGATCACATACGGTTTTCCATCAAGAAAATATTCGTAATGCTTGCCGTTCGCACGTAGCAGCTGTTCGGCGGCCAGCGCTGCCGGGCATGTCATCGTCACGATGATGGCGCAGACCGCCAATACCGCGGCCTGAATCGCAAGCATACGTCGCTTCATCGCATTCATTGCATCGTCCTTTCGATATGCACGTCGTTGTTGCCGTGATTCAACAGACTTGCATACTTGCGATTACCACATGGTCTTTTTCAAGGGTTGTGGTCGGAGGACGTTCTTTTTGCCGTTTTGTGGACAACTTCGCTTATCAGCAAACGTAACTTATCCACAAAAAACGTTTTACCAATCGTAGGTAAACAAGTTATCCACAAAGGGTGGAAAATCGCTGGTCGGAAGATAGTTCACCCAAATCCACCTTTTCTCCTCTATAATCGGCGGTATGGCAGAAGAAGATAAGAGCGCAGAACCGCGCACCACAACCAAACAATCAACCGTCAAGAAGACGACCGCCAAGGCGGAGTCATCAACATCTCAGACGCCTCACAAGCGCACTGCCGCCAAAAAACCTACGGCATCCACCGCTCGCAAGCGCACCACTAAGGCGAAGGCCGCCTCATCGCAAGTCGTAGGTGAAGCCCCAGCCCCCGTCATCGAACGCACCAGCCCCGAACAGTTCGGCCGCGTGAACGTGCTCGACATCACCCCGAACGTTGAGAACGGCCTGTTCCCGGCACGCGTGGAGCTCGGCGAAGCATTCAACGTCACCGCCCAAGTGTTCATCGAAGGCCGTACCAAGGCCGGAGCGACCGTGTCCGTGCGCAGCGCACGCGGCCGCGAGGTTGAACGTTTCGCCATGACCTGCACCAATCCGGGTCTTGACCGTTGGGAAGCCATGGTCAAGATCGGCGAGCACAGCGATCTGAAGCCGTGGGATTCCGACTATGCCGCCGTTAAGCGCCAGCTGGGTGAATGGCAGATCGTGGTTGAAGGCTGGGAAGACACCTACCAATCCTGGCTGCACGACGCCGCCATCAAGGTTGAAGTGAACGACGACGTGGAGAACGCGCTGGAATCCGGCGCACGACTGCTCGCACGTTGGGCCGATGCGAAGGATTCCAAGCTTTCCGCAGCCGACAAGAAGGTGCTGCGCGACGCTGCCAAGACCATAGAAAACAAGTCGCTGAGCGCCGAAGAGCGTCTCGCCGCAGCCCAGAGCAGCGACATCGAGCAGCTGCACGAAACCAACCCGCTGCGCGACGGCCTGTCCGAGTCGAATCCGCAGCGTTTCCGCGTGGAACGCCCGAAGTCCAGCTTCGCTTCCTGGTATCAGTTCTTCCCGCGTTCCGAAGGTGCCTACTACGGCGAAGACGGCAAGATCGTTCCCGGCAACCTCAAGACATCAATCGCCGGCTTGGAACGTGCCGCAGCCGAAGGCTTCAACATTGTGTATTTGCCGCCGATCTTCCCGATTGGCGTAACCAACCGCAAGGGACGTAACAATTCCCTGGTAGCCGGCCCGAACGATCCGGGCTCTCCGTTCGGCATCGGTTCCGAACTGGGTGGCCACGACACCGTTGACCCGCAGCTTGGCACCATGGACGATTTCAAGGCATTCTGCGAGCGTGCCCACGAGCTGGGCTTGGAAATCGCGCTTGATTTCGCTCTGCAGTGCTCTCCTGACCACCCGTGGGTTAAGGCGCATCCGAACTGGTTCCGCACCAAGCCGGACGGCACCATCGCATTCGCCGAGAATCCGCCGAAGAAGTATCAGGATATTTACCCGATCGATTTCAATGCCGACATGGAAGGCATCGAAAAAGAAGTCGAACGCATTATGGACCTGTGGGTCAAGGCGGGTGTGACGATCTTCCGCGTTGACAACCCTCACACCAAGCCGGTGCGTTTCTGGCAGGATGTGATCGCCGCCGTCACGAAGAAGCACCCGGAAGTGCTGTTCCTCGCCGAGGCGTTCACCCGTCCGGGCATGATGCGCGCGCTGAGCTATGCGGGCTTCACGCAGTCGCACTGCTACTTCCCATGGCGTAACACCAAGGAAGAGCTCGAAGAGTACTTCGAAGAGACCAACGGCGATGGCGGCTTCTACCAGCACAACACGTTCTGGCCCACCACTCCGGATATTCTCACCGCCTACGTGCGCGACAACGGCATCGCCGGTCACGCAGTGCGTGCGGTGCTCGCCGCTATGGGCAGCCCGAGCTGGGGTATTTACAACGGCTACGAGCTTATCGAAAACAAGCAGCGTCCGGGCTTCGAAGAGCAGATTGACAATGAGAAGTACGAAGTCAAGGTGCGCGACTGGGACAGCACCGAAAAGTACGGTATCGCCGAACTGCTGACCTCGCTCAACAAGATTCGTGACACTCACCCGGCATGCCGCAGCTACCACAATCTGCACATTCTGCCGAGCGACGATGCGGGCGTGATCGCATTCCTGCGCCAGACCCCGGCCGAACTGACCGGCACCGGCAAGGCAGACACGGTGATTGTGATCGTGAACCTCGACGGCCACAACGCGCACCAGTCCATCGTACATGTGGAGCTTGGCGACTTCGGTTTCGCCACCGACAAGCCGCTCAAGGTGCATGACGAGCTGACCGGCCGCGACTTCGAATGGGGTTACGACAACTACGTTTCGCTCGCCCCATGGGCCGACGTGGCACACGTGCTCACCGTTGTCGAAGACTGATTTTCAATCGATCTGATTAATCTCAGTCAGCTCAACTAGGAATTCGTTTCGATTCATGCCACAATACCGGTTCCACTTCGGCGGAAAGCGGTATTGTGGTTACTGGTAATGTAAACTGCCCAATCTCAAGGAGAAATGACATGGCAGAAACCTTCAACGTCGTGGTGGAAATTCCGCGCGGCTCCAAGAACAAGTACGAAGTGGATCACGAGACCGGCCGCGTGTTCCTGGACCGCACCCTGTTCACTTCCATGGGTTACCCGGATGACTACGGCTACATCGACGGCACTCTGGGCGAGGACGGCGATCCACTCGACGCACTCGTCATGATCCCGAACTCCGTGTTCCCGGGCTGCGTGGTGGAATGCCGCGCCGTTGGCCTGTACCACATGGTCGACGAGGCTGGCGGAGACGACAAGGTGCTGTGCGTGCCGGCTGACGTGCGTTTCGACGACATCAAGGATGTCGAAGACGTTTCCGAGTACCACAAGGCTGAAATCAAGCACTTCTTCGAGCAGTACAAGGCTCTGGAGCCGGGCAAGGAAGTGCTGCCGGGCGATTATTGGACCGGCGTCGAGAAGGCTGAAGCTGAGATCGTGGCCGCCCGCAAGCGCCTCGCCGAATCCGAGAAGTGATTTCCACGCCTTTCTAGATAGCTTTAGGTAGCAATCCAAGGAAAGCCCGTTGACATACGCACTCGCACACGTCAACGGGCTTTTGCATACCTTCCAACGTCCAGATTCCGCCAGTCACTGGAAGAATTCTCCCGCAAACCAGCCCCTCAGCGGGCAAAAACCTCCACTCACTGGAACAATCACCCCACTAACACGGCTTCCAGCGGGCAGATTCCCCAGTCACTGGAAGAAAATGCCCGCAAATCAACTTCTCAGCGGGCAGATTCCTCCACCGATTGGAGGAAAACGGACAAAACCATACCCTCCAAGTGTCCGGATTCCTCCAGCGAGTGGAAGAAACTGCCCGCCAAACCACCCAAACAGCACACCATACGCGCATACCATACGCGCATATTCGCTGGCGCCGCTATAGTGGAGCACGTAATTCACGGCATGCGAACAGTATTCGCAGAATTCAAAGCCCGCTGGCTGGCGCGGCAGTTCTATGTCGGTACCCCTAGGCGTAGGCGGACGTGAGACTCCGTCGAGGCCCATCCCGTGGGACGACCGGCGGGATGAACCTATATACCAGCTATGTTGATTCAAACATTACTTATTGCCGTTTCCGTATCGATGGACGCATTCGCCGTTTCCATCGGCAAAGGTCTCACCGTCAAAAAACTGCGTGACCTCGACGCGTTCAAAACCGCCCTCTGGTTCGGCGGATTTCAGGCGCTTTTCCCACTGCTCGGCTATTTTGCCGCCTCCACGTTCAGCAAATACGTGACCACAGTCGATCATTGGATCATTTTCGTCCTGCTCGCCCTCATCGGTGGCAACATGGTGCGTGAAGCATTCGAAGAGGATGAGGAAAACGCCAAGGAAACCGCTGATTTCGATTGGAAACACATGCTTCCGCTCGCCGTAGCCTGCAGCATCGACGCATTCGCCGTTGGTGTCAGCTTCGCATTCATGTCGCTGAATATTTGGATTTCAGTGATCATCATCGGCATCACCACCGGCCTGTTCTCCGCAGCCGGCCTGTATATCGGCCGCGCATTCGGCTCGCACTGGCAGAAGCCCGCACAGATCGCGGGTGGCATCGTGCTTATTCTGATCGGGGTGAAAGTACTGCTGGAACATCTCGGATTCCTCGCATAACAATCGCAAGTCAGATAAAAAACAGATATACAAACTACAGCAAAAGCCCGTGATCGCACATGATTACGGGCTTTTGCATTACGATTATTTTCTTATGATTGCTTTCCCACGATTGAAAGAATCGCATTACCAAAGTATGACGTTCGCATACGATGCAAGGCCGACCACAATTCCGGAAATCATAACCGGCAACAGCGCGATGCCAATCCACGGATTCTTGGATTGCGGATCAGGATCGGCATTACGATTCCACCAATACGAGCACGCATCGAGCGCAACAATCAGCAACAGCGACACGATTACGGAGACAATCCACGCAGGATTCACGGCAAACTCGGTGGAAGCCGCGTTTTCACCGGAACGAATCGGCAGCAGCGTCGACAAGAAACACCAGCCCGCGCTGCCAATCATGGCAACGCCTTCCACAACATTGTGCGACAGCGAACGAATCAGATGCGTACGGTTCTCACGCGCCATCTGACGTCCGAACGAAACCACAATCAGCAGGATCAACAGACCACCAACACCGGCAATCCAACCTTCCTGCATCCAAAATGTGTCTTCGCCACCCAAATCGGCGGGGAAAATCGTGCGACCAAGCATCACCGTCGTGGCGCACATCACGGAAAGCAATCCCGCAACCACGGAAATCGCATGCCCCGCAACACCATCGCGGAACGGGTTGAACACGGCAAGCAGCGCAATCATCGCCACGGAAGCCGCAACAGTGAACGACACGATCGCAGGCTCTTCCGTATTCCCATAGGAAATGCCGGGAATCAGCGCAAGCACAACCAGCACCACATATGCGGCGATTTGGATGGCAAGCACCTTGCCGAACGAGGCTTTCTGAGCCGACTTGACGGCAACTTTTTCAGAGGCGGTCATTTCGTCCCCTTTTCATGATTTTCCATAATGTGGTCATTACGTATGCAATACCATTAAATGTAGCCGCAAGTGTCCACATAGTTCAGATAAAATTAACGAAACGCCGATAACACACAACAAGAGTACAATCGCGGCAACAACGCAAAACCAACACAAGAGACAAAGGGAGCTAACGTGACGGATCTGACGCTTATGACGTTCGCTAGCGACCCAGCTACCGTGCTTCCTTCTCTGGCGTTGCTTTCCCACCGCGTGCGCGTTCTGCCGATGGATGCGGCGAGCCTGGTGAAAATGCCGGAAAACACCGTTCTTTTCCTTGATGCGCGAGACGACCTGGCCACGGCGAAAACGCTGTGCCGCCTGATCCACGCCTCCGGACTTTCCACGCCAATCGTGCTTATCCTCACCGAGGGCGGGTTCACCGTGGTCAATTCGCAGTGGGGCATCGCCGACGTGGTAGTGGCATCCGCCTCTCCGGCCGAGGTCGAGGGGCGCCTTCGCCTGGTGTCGGAACGCGGCAACTCGCCGATCAACGCAGTGTACGGTTCCCGCGAATCGGGCGTGCAGAACGAAGACGGCATGATCCGCTCCGGAGACTTGGTGGTGGACACCAACGGCTACACGGCAAGTCTGCACGGGCATCCGATCGACTTGGCATACAAGGAGTTCGAGCTTCTCAAGTATCTCGTGCAGCACCCGGGGCGCGTGTTCACCCGCGCGCAACTGCTGCAGGAGGTGTGGGGCTACGACTATTACGGCGGAACCCGTACGGTTGACGTGCATATCCGTCGCCTTCGTGCCAAGCTGGGCGGCGAATACGAGCATGTCATCGGCACTGTGCGCAATGTCGGCTATCGTTTCGACCCTCCCGAAGAGGAAGAGAGCGAAGCTGCAGCCAAGGATGCCGCAGCCCGTAACGCTTCGGAAGAAGACTGATTTTTCTTACTATCCGTTTGCTTTGCAGACGGTTTGCAATATCCGCTTTTTACAATTGCCTGCGATTTGACTGTCGGCCGTTTTGCTTTCGTGCGTGCGATTGTGTTGCTCATGCGACGGTAGACTGGTAGCGTGCCCAAGGAATCGAAACAAGCGCGACTGTCACGCATGCATCAGGAATACGCAGTGTTGTGCGAGGAGATTCCGCATCCGAAATGTGCGCTGAATTTTTCGAATCCTTTTGAATTGCTGGTGGCGACCGTATTGAGCGCGCAAACCACCGACAAGCGGGTGAATATGGTCACGCCGGAATTATTCGACGAATATCCAGGTCCAGACGCACTTGCGAACGCCAATCCCGAACATGTGGAAAGCATCATTCATTCCATCGGATTTCATCGCACGAAAGCAAAGAACATCATCGGACTTTCTTACGCATTGTGCGAACGGTTCGATGGCGAAGTGCCGCAAAATATGGACTCTTTGACAAGTCTGCCGGGCGTGGGGCGCAAAACCGCGAATGTGGTGCTTGGGAACGCTTTTGGCGTGCCGGGTTTTCCTGTTGACACGCATGTGATTCGTGTGACCGGTCGACTGCGCTGGCGTTCGGATTGGGCGAGCGGCTCTCCTGATCCCAAGGCCATTGAGCGTGAGATCACCGCATGCTTCCCGCCCGAGGAGTGGACGGATCTGTCTCACAGGCTGATACTGCACGGTCGTGCCATATGCCATGCTCGTAAGCCGGACTGCCTGAACTGCCCGCTTAACGACACCTGCCCCAGCGCATTCGCAGCATAGTTCCGTATCGGCCCTCCCAATGGGGTGATTCTCCCACTCACTGGAATAATCATCCCGTAGATGCGGCACCCGCTGTAGCACGTGTCAACTAGACTCGGCAGCATGGAAGAAGAAAACGGGCGGGAAGCCAAGCTGAAAGCCGAAATCACGCGGTGGCTGATCTTTTTCGGCGTTGCCATCATGCTCAGCGTCATGACCTGGCTGGGCTGGTCGCTGACGAACCGCAAAAGCCCGATCGCATCATTCACCACGCTCGTTTCCGACTCCTCCGTCGCCATCGGCATACAAGGCAGCGCGCCGGAATCGCTTGACATCCGCAGCGAACAGGGCACTGCAATAGAGCAGGCACTGCTCGAAAACGTGTACGAAACCTTGGTGTCACGCAGCGAAACCAACAAACTGCAGCCGTCAATCGCCAAATCATGGCAGATTTCCGACGACGGACTGACCTACACGTTCACGCTCAACACCAACATGACCTTCGCCAACGGTCACAAACTCGACTCGTCGGACGTGGTCTGGTCGCTGCAAAACGTCATCAACAACAATTACGTGGACGCCGACCAGCTCGGCGATCTCAAGGAAATCACCAATCCCGACGAAAACACAGTAGTCATCACCCTTAATCAGCCAAATCCAAGGCTTTTGCGCGCACTCAGCGGGCGCGCCGGCATCGTCTACGACGAGGAAAGCAAGGCGGATTACAGTAAGAAGGCCGTGGGATCGGGACCGTTCACCGTGGAAGCCTCGTCGAAAACACAGATCGTGCTGCAGCGCAACGACTCGTATTGGGGCACCAAAGCCGCCGCATCGCAAATAACGCTGTATTACTATGCTTCCGAAGATTCGCTGGTCAGCGCCATGGAAGCCAAGAAAATCAGCATGGCATTGCCGTTGAGCGCATCGACGGCGGACGAGCTCAACCAGCAAAGCGGTATCAACTCCGACAGCGGCATCAGCTTCGACAAAGTGATGCTCGCCTTCAACAACGGCACTGAAAGCCCATTCTCCGACGAGCAGATCCGCAAAATGACACGGTACGCCATCGACGCCCAATCCATCGCCAAAGACGCTCCGGACGCCTATTCGCCGCTCGGCGGTCCGATCAGCCCGCTGGAAGACGGCTATGAGGACTTGAGCGAACTGTTCCCCTACAATCTTGAGCAGGGCCAGCAGATGCGCAGCTATTTCGGCGCCAACTATATCGCAGACATCAATCTGTTGGTACCCAAGGAATACGAGCAGATCGGCAATACCGTGAAATCGGCGATCGAACAGCTCAATATCGGCGTCAATATGGAAGTGCTTGATTCCGCGGCACAAGTCACGGAACGTATGAACGCCGGCACGTACAATATCGCGCTCACCACCATGAGCGGCGAAAACGATGCGAGCGTATTCACCGACGGCCAAAGCGTATTCCATTATGAGAATGGCGATGCGCAGCAAGCATATGCGGATGCGATGGCAGCCACCAACGACAACGATTATCAGAATCGCATGCGCACGTATGCACGCACCGTCAGCGAGAACGCGGCAAGCGACTGGCTGTACACGCGTAAGAATTTCATTGCGGTAAGCGACCAGTTGCAGGGATATCCGAAAAATCTGACCGACCGACTGCTTCCGTTGAGCAGAATAAAACTGCACTGATTTCCCTGCGATTATTTCGCGATTTCGGCATTCGGTTGCGGTTCCGTAAGTTGTCACATTCGCTTTCTAGACTAGCCTTTATGACTGAAAGCCAAGATAATACCATCAACGCGAACCTCACGCCGCTGCCCGACAAGGTCGGCGTGGACGGTCTCGAAGACAAGTGGCGCGGAGTCTGGGACGAAAACGAAGTCTACAAGTTCCAGGGCACCCGCGACCGCAAGGCCGTCTATTCCATTGACACCCCGCCGCCCACCGTTTCCGGCCACCTGCACGTGGGCCACGTGTTCTCGTACACGCATACCGATGTGATCGCGCGATTCAAGCGCATGAACGGCTACGACGTGTTCTATCCGATGGGCTGGGACGACAACGGCCTGCCGACCGAACGCCGCGTGCAGAACTATTACGGCGTGCGCGTGGACACCTCCCTCAAGTACGATCCTGATTTCGTGCCGCCGTTCGAAGGCACCGATGGCAAGAAGATCGACGCCAAGGATCAGGTTCCGATCTCCCGTAAGAACTTCATCGAACTGTGTGAGAAGCTCACCGCTCAGGATGAGAAGCAGTTCGAGGCGCTATGGCGCTCCCTCGGTCTGTCCATCGACTGGACGCAGACCTACCACACCATCGGCGAGCACCCGCAGCGCGTGGCTCAGAAGGCATTCCTGCGCAATCTAGCCCGCGGCGAAGCATACCAGAAAGATGCTCCGGGTCTGTGGGACGTGACCTTCCAGACCGCAGTGGCCCAGGCCGAACTGGAATCCCGCGAGTACCCGGGTTTCTACCACAAGGTGGCCTTCCGTTTCGAAGACGGCACTCCGATCTACATCGAAACCACCCGTCCGGAACTGCTGGCAGCCTGCGGCGCACTGATCGCGCATCCGGACGATGAGCGTTACAAGCAGTATTTCGGCCAGTACGTCTACTCCCCGCTGTTCCACGTGAAGGTGCCGATTCTGGCGCACAAGGCCGCGGAAATGGACAAGGGCGCAGGCATCGCCATGTGCTGTACGTTCGGCGACGTGACCGACGTCGAATGGTGGCGTGACCTGAACCTGCCGTTGCGTTCCATCATCCAGCGCAACGGACGCATCGTCATGGATACTCCGGATTGGATCGAAGACGAGGAAGGCCAGCGCATCTTCCAAGAGACCGCCGGCAAGACGACGTTCTCCGCACGCAAGGTCATCGTCGACGCACTGCGCGAATCCGGCGATCTTGACGGTGAGCCGACTCCAACCAAGCGTATGACCAACTTCTATGAGAAGGGCGACAAGCCGCTCGAAATCGTCACTTCCCGCCAGTGGTACCTCAAGAACGGCGGCACCGACGAGAAGCTGAACGCCGAACTCATCGAACGCGGTAAGGAACTCAACTTCCACCCCGACTTTATGCGCGTGCGCTACGAGAACTGGGTGCACGGCCTGAACGGCGACTGGCTGATTTCCCGCCAGCGCTTCTTCGGCGTCCCGTTCCCACTGTGGTACCCGGTGAAGGAAGACGGTACCCCGGATTACGATCACCCGATCACCCCGAGCGAAGACATCCTGCCGATCGATCCGACCGACGATGTGCCGGAAGGCTACACCGAGGACCAGCGTGACGTACCCGGCGGTTTCACCGCCGAGCCCGACATCATGGACACCTGGGCCACTTCCTCCCTCACCCCGCAGATCGTGACCCGTTGGGAAGAGCCAGGCGAAGAGAACCAGGCGATTTTCAACGCCACGTTCCCAATGGATCTGCGCCCGCAGGGTCAGGACATCATCCGTACCTGGCTGTTCTCCACCGTGGATCGCGCGCATCTTGAAAACAAGTGTCTGCCGTGGTCCAACGCCACCCTGTCTGGCTGGATTCTCGATCCGGACCACAAGAAGATGTCGAAGTCCAAGGGCAACGTGGTCGTGCCAGACAAGCCGATCAAGCAGTTCGGCGCCGACGCGGTGCGCTATTGGGCCGCTGCGGCACGTTTGGGCCTGGATGCCACCTACGACGAAGGCCAGATGAAGATCGGCCGCCGTTTGGCCATCAAGCTGCTCAACGCCACCAAGTTCGCACTGGCCATCGGACGTGAGGATGAGAACCATCATGTGGGCGCTCCGGCAACCGCAAGCTGGAACCCGGCCGACGTGACCGAGCCGCTGGACCGCGCAGCCATGGCCAAGATGGCTCTCGTGGTGCGCGAAGCCACCGAAAACCTCAACAACTACGAGCATTCCAAGGCTTTGGAAGTCATCGAGAACTACTTCTGGCAGTTCTGCGACGATTACATCGAACTGGTCAAGAACCGCGCGTACGGCACCGCCGACGCCACCGGCCGAGTGCCGAGCGAGAAGGCCGTGAAGTCCGCCCGCACCGCACTGGGACTGGGCTTGGATGCCTTCGCACGCCTGCTGGCACCGTACCTGCCGTACGCCACCGAAGAAGTGTGGAGCTGGATGCATGAGGGCGAAGGCTCCGTGCACCACGCCGCATGGCCGAAGGCTGAAACGTACGATGCGGCCGCCGCAGCCATCTCCCCGGAGCTGCTCACCCATGCCGGTGAAGCGCTGGCCGCGCTGCGTGGCATCAAGTCGAAGGCCAAGGTTTCGATGAAGACCCCGATCCTTTCCGTGCAGCTAGGCGTTTCCGATGAAGCGCGCGAATCCATCGAAAGTGCATTGGGCGATATTGCCGAAGCCGGTCGCGTGGTCGGACGCATCTCCTTCACCTCGCCTGCAGCAGCCGAAGGTGAGGACGAGGCCGCAACCGACGTGACAATCGTTGAAAGCGAGCTGGGCGAGCCGCCGGCAAAGAAACCTAAGAAGTAATCTTCTGAAATCATATCGGCCGACGGTTCTCACGGGACTGCCGGCTGACGGTAAAGCCTCCTTTTGTATTGCCCCGCATTGCGGATTTCGGTATCGCAAAAGGAGGTTTTATCGTATTCTTATGCTTTTCCAAATCGCAATCGATGCATGGTCGGGGTTGCGAAAATCACATTCCCTGCCAGAATATGCACCCCCGTACTCGAAAAAGCCGCATTCCCGATGTGCAATCGCAGTCAACGCACGCAAGAGGGCATCAAAGCGGCGTTCCAAGCCGAAATACGTACCCCCGTATCCGAAAAACCGGGAAAACCAATCCAGATCGATCTTATTCATGAATGGGGGCCGCGCCAAAACAACCACAAATCACACCCATCAGCGGAAACAGCCAATCTACAGTATCGGGACAGCCAGCAAATACTGCGCGACGCCAGTCGCCTTTGCGGGGCCAGCCGACAGTCCAGACTGCATCGCACCGTCCAAAATCTCGGCCGCGGCAGCCAACTCAACCGTCTCGTCGATCAAATCGCCATTATTTGGCGCAAACTCGCTTTTCGCCAAACCGTAGCCCGAAATCGGCATCGAGCCGGCGGATTCGGAACCGCCATCCGAAGCGACGGAATCGCCCTTCTTCGTGGAGCCATCCACTCCCCCAACCTTCGCCACGTTCTTCGACGTGACGTCCGCGGCCGCGCCGAATGACGGACGCAATCCACCCGCATAGCTCATCACATCGTCCATGCTGATGGCGTTCTTGTCGTCAACCAAGCTGGAGGAATCGGCGGCATCGCCCTTGGTCTGCACCCGTTCCGCCTTGTGCTGAGCCTTGGCGCGCGACTTCTCGGCCTTCGCGCACAACGCACGCCCAGCCGAAACGGCGCGCATTGAATCAAGCACCGAAGAGCCGTCAGCAGCGTTGGAATCCGATGTCTCGTCATCCGAATCCAGCTGGTCAGCAAACCGCACGATGATCTGATGGAACGCGCTGGCCTGCCCGATATGCTCGCTAGCGTCCGCCAGCGCGGTCATCGCGGCGGAGACTTTGTCGGATGCGGTTTTGAGCTTCTCATTGCCCTTGATGCCGGCACGCACGTCGGCGATCGCCTGGTTTTCGTATTCGGACGCGGTGCCGGTGGTGGCGCCCAGTTCCTTGAGTCGAGCCGTGTATGCGTCGGTGAAGTCCATCGAATACGGAATCATCGCGGAGGACAGCTGTGACTGGCCGACGCTGTAATCCTTGGAGCCGCGCTGCTGCTCCTCACCCGCGCGTTTACCGAGCTCTCTCACCAGCCCGGATGTGCCGCGCTGTTCGATGGTGCGGATCACCTCGTCGACCGCATCAGCGGCACCAATATGTCGGTAGGCGGCGCTCACGTCGTTGACGACGTTGGCAAGATCCGCCACGGACTTGGCTACGGGAGTGTCGCCGTTCAACTCGGATGCGGTGCCGAGAATGGCGGACAGCTGCGTGGAATTGCCGAGTGAGCCGGACAGATGCGTGGTATACGAGCCGACATACGCCTCGACATAGGCGTCGAACGCCTGCTCATGCGCTTTGGAACGCGTTGAGATGGTCTGTTTGGCGATCGCTTTTTCGTTGTCCCGAAGCCTTTCCAGTTGAGAAATGAGCTTGCGGTTGTGCTGCGAACCAACGTTGGTCAACCCGTCCACCAGCGTCGCCGCACGCTTGGTGAGATCAGGCAGCGATTGGCCAGCATCGCCATCCACCGCGGCGACGGCCAGCGAGCTCATGGAGAAACGATTCGCCGTCACATACGTGTTAAATGTTAGATCCTCACCGGGTTTGCCGGCTGCGGCCACCAGTGTCGAAGTGTTGTCCGACGAAACGGCCACACCGTCATCAGCGGTCACGTCATTGCCGACGCGGCTGGGGATGGTGAAAGCGACGATCGGTGTCAAATCGGCCGTTTTGTCGGCATCAACGGCATGCAGGGCGATGCGAACGCCAACCATTCCGGAAGCGCCGGAAATTTCGGAAGCGCTCACATTGGGACCGTCAAGAGTGAACGTGGCGGACACTTTCCACGGCATTGCCACAGTGCCTTTGGGAACGCGCTGTGATGCGTGCGATGCAGAAGTTCCGCTCTGGGTCAGGAAAAGACGGCCAGGCTTGTCGATGGATTCATACGCGCTCATCACGTCACTTTGCGTCGCCTCGACCGCATA
The DNA here is from genome assembly GCF_040095915.1 of Bifidobacterium hominis. Classification (NCBI taxonomy): domain Bacteria; kingdom Bacillati; phylum Actinomycetota; class Actinomycetes; order Bifidobacteriales; family Bifidobacteriaceae; genus Bifidobacterium; species Bifidobacterium hominis. Next base: position 128,598 of record NZ_JBBMFR010000004.1, read on the forward strand.
TTGCCTGTTCTGCCGAACGAACGTCGCCACATTGGCCGCATCGACGGCCGCGACCGGAATCGCGGCGACAAGCGCCACAGCAGTAGCCGCGGAAAGATGGCGACGGATGTCCCGTGGATGAATCGTAAGTGCGTGATGCATGCCGAGCCTCTCAATCGCAATTACAAATGCCTGAAATACTTTCCAAAGCATTCAATGTAGCGCCCGGCATGCCCCGAAATACTTGTTTTTGCCGAAAACAGACAGGTCAGGCGAATACGTCGAGCACGCCCGGATCTCCACCGTTTTCGGCGATGCGCTTATGCCTACGCTTGGCTTCGGTCACCACGAATTCGCGGTACATTTCGGCGATATCAGGGTCAAGACCCGCGTCGACGGCATTGCGATGCAGACGCTCGATCTGATAGTCTTCACGCTTGTAATCGGCCGGCGCGAAGCCCGCACGTGCCTTCAGCACGCCCACTTGGGACGTGTATTTGAAGCGTTCCGCCAGCAGGGAGACGATGGCCGTGTCGACATTGTCGATCGACTGGCGCAACGCGGCGATTTTCGCCACGGCGTCGGCAACCTCAGGATTGTTTTGCGCGGTACCCGCGTCGATGATGGTTTCGGTTTCGTGTTCTTCTTCTGGCCGAAGCCAGTCGTGTTCGCTATCGCTCATGCGTACAAGACTACCGCGCGAATGTCACTTGGAGAAGTACCGTTGCAGCACAATCGAGGTTTCCGTGCTCACCGGCACCGTCTGATGAATGACATTCAGCAGATCCTCAAGCTTGCTTGGCGAAGCCGCGCGCACCGTCAGCATGTAGCTGGGAGAACCGGCAACGGAATCACACGACATAATGCCGTCGATATCCTGCAATTTGCAGGGAATCTCGGATTCCTTGGAATAGTCGATCGGGGTCACCGCAATGTAGGCGCGCACGCCGAGCCCGCGCTTTTCATCATCGATGACGGCCTTGTAGCCGAGAATCACATCGCGACGTTCCAGCTTCTGTACGCGCGACTGCACCGCGGAAATCGACAGTCCCGTAGCGTCCGAAAGCTGGGATAGCGTGGCGCGGCCATCCTCCTCCAACATGCGGAGGATGGTCTCGTCGATGTCGTCAAGTTGACCCACGTTAGCGTACGTTGTGTCGGGTTCGTTGCCGTTGCCTGTCATACATACCCCTTTCCAACAAGCATTCTGCATCGGCCTGGCAGGACCGACTCCCCTATGCAGCTCACAGTTCGTCCATTACGATACCCACCCCAACACACAAACCGTCAACCGCATTTTCGTAACGCTTCCGACGAATTTCGATTTTCAATCACTTATCTTTTAATATTTACACATACCCCCTTATATGGCAATACAATTTTCGACTTTCAACTTTTGATTTCGTATTTTTTAGGATGTCGGAATTTATGTATCGCATGTCCACAACGTGATCATCCATACATCTGCAATGCCTTGCGGATATACGAAAGGGTCGTATGACGATTGCCATACGACCCTTGGCTTGCTTACCGCAGATTGCGATCACTCGCGACTAATTGCGATCAATTGTTGCCATTATTCGCGTTATTGCTGCTCTGCTGAATCAGCGACGCCATGAAATCACGGTTGGTCGCGGTCTTCTTCAGACGTGGCACGAGCGTCTGGTAGGCCTGCTCAGGCTCGAAACCGCCAAGCAGTCGGCGCAGACGGTAGATGATCGGCAGTTCCTGCGGATCGGTGATGAGCTCCTCGCGGCGGGTGCCGGAAGCGTTCACGTCGATGGCTGGGAACAGGCGCTTGTCCGCCAGTTCGCGGCTCAGACGCAATTCCATGTTGCCGGTGCCCTTGAACTCCTCGAAAATCACCTCGTCCATCTTGGAACCGGTTTCCACCAGAGCGGAGGAGATGATGGTCAGGGAACCGCCGTTTTCGATATTGCGGGCGGCGCCGAAGAACTTCTTCGGCGGGTACAGCGCCTGAGCGTCAACACCGCCGGAAAGGATACGCCCGGAAGCCGGAGCCGCGACGTTGTAGGCACGTGCCAGACGGGTCATGGAGTCAAGCAACACCACCACGTCCTGGCCGAGCTCCACGAGGCGCTTCGCACGCTCGATGGCGAGTTCGGCGACGGTGGTGTGGTCGGAGGCCGGGCGGTCGAAGGTGGAGGAAATCACTTCGCCCTGCACCGTGCGTTCCATATCGGTGACCTCTTCCGGACGTTCGTCCACGAGCACGACCATCAGGTGGACTTCCGGATTGTTGGTGGCGATCGCATTGGCGATGTTCTGCAGGGTGATGGTCTTGCCGGCCTTCGGCGGAGACACGATCAGACCACGCTGGCCCTTGCCGATCGGCGCCACAATGTCGATGAGACGGCCGGTGAGCTTGTTCGGCGCGGTCTCCTGCTTCAGGCGCTCCTGCGGGTACAGCGGGGTGAGCTTGTTGAAGTGCGGGCGGTTCTGCGCTGCCTCGACGGTCATGCCGTTGATAGAGTCGATGGACTGCAGGGGCACGAACTTCTGACGCTGGTTACGGCGGTCGCCCTCACGCGGAGTGCGGATGGAACCGTGCACGGCGTCGCCCTTGCGCAGGCCATACTTCTTGACCTGGCCCATGGAAACGTACACGTCGTTCGGACCCGGCAGATAGCCGGAAGTACGCACGAAAGCGTAGGAGTCGAGCACGTCGACGATGCCTGCGACTGGCACGAGATCCTCTTTCGGCTCCTCGTGGCGCTGTTCGCGTTCGACACGTTCGACATTGCGATCCGTGCGATCGTTGCGTTCAGTGCGGTCATTACGCTCGCTGTTACGGCCACGACGATCGTCACGCTCATCATAATCGCGGTCACGGCCACGCAGACGGCGTCCGCGACGATCCATACGATCGCCGCCCCTGTCACCGGCACGGCCACGGCCACGACGTGTGAAATCGCCATCCTCGGCTTCGTCATGGCGCTCGTCGCCCTCGTTGCCTTGCGAAGGCAGCGTGGCGAGAATATCGTCGAGATCACGCACGACATCCTCATCCTTCAGCTCCTCCACCGCACGGCGACGTCGACGCGGCTCGGCATTGACCTCATCATCCTTGCGATGGCGACGATGGTCATCCTGCTTCGGCGAAGCATCATCCAGTCCCAATTCGGCGAGCAGATCGGCGGCTGCTTCCGTATCACGGCGACGACGGCGCTTCGGAGCCTCGTCGAGGCTGTCCAAAGCGTTCACAGCGACCATGACGCCCACGGCATCCTCGCTTGCCGGCGCTTCGTCCTGCTTACGGCGGCTGAAGCGCTCGGAACGCTCAGTACGCTCGACGCGGGTCCTCCTAGAGGTTTTGGAAACCGACTTTTCAGAATCCTCAGCATCATCGGCCTTGACCTCGGCAACCTCAGCAGGCTTGCCGGCATTCTCGGCCCTACCAGCCGCGACCTCAGCGTCTGCGGATGGAGTTGCGACCTGAGCTGCCAGGTCAGCCGAAGCTGCGGACGCTGCGGACTTCGGGGCTCGAACGGTCACGCCGGCCGGCGCCTCGCCGCCGGAACGAGCAGCCTGAAGCGTCGCGATAAGTTCCGGCTTACGCATGGTGGAGGTGCCACGAAGGCCCATCTGCTTGGCAAGCTCCTTGAGCTCAGGCAGTTTCATATCTTCAAGATTCGGGCTGGTTGCCACTAGTTTTGCCTTTCCCTAGCTTCCCGCAGGCACACGCCCACGACAGCTGTAAAAAAGAGATACGGAAAAATGTTCCGCCACTGAAAGTCCGCCGCGAAATACCACGGTTTTCGAACTTTTCTAACCATACAACGTTATCCAGACCAACGCAACGCAGGCGTGCCAACGTATTCGAGCCAATCAAGCATTGCAAGTCAATCAAGCATTGCAAGTCAATCGCCAATCGCAATGCAAAAGACCCGCCATGCAATCACATGACGGGTCTTCGCCGGCAAACAACGCGAGCGTCGCACTAAAACAACGGTTTGCCGATCCTACCGAGAGATCCTACCGAAACCTACTTTTCCTCGTGATAGCTCTTGTCGGTATTGACGGACCACACGTTCTTCTTGGACGTCTTGCCATTCTTGATATTGCCGACGGCTTCGATGGCGGTGGCCATGGAATGATCCATGTTGTTGTAGCGGTGCTGTCCGTTACGTCCGACGCAGTACAGGTTACCGAAGGAATCGAGGTATTCCACGAGCTCAGGCATGCGGTCGTACGTGTCGAAGTAGGCCGGATATGCCTTCTTCACGCGCTCGCGATGGGAATCGATCACATCCTGAGGGCCGTTGATGACCTGCATGCGGGTGAGCTCCTGGATGGCGAACTTCTTCGCCTCCTCGTCAGACATGTTCCAGAAGGAATCACCCTCCTCGCAGAAGTATTCAAGACCGATCCACACGGTGTTATCAACATCCTTGACCAGATACGGGCTCCAGTTGTTGAAGATCTGCAGGCGGCCGACCTTATAGCCCGGATCCTGCACGTAAATCCAGCAATCAGGCACGATCGGCGGATTACCAAGGGTGGGAATGTCGGTGGTGTTCGGCAGGCGCAGATGATTGACGAGCAGACCGACGGTCACGAAATCACGGTACGGCAGGCCGTTGGCGATTTCGGTCATATCCTTCGGCGCGGGCTTGCTGGAAGCGTCCACTGCGTTGATGAGGTCCTTGACCGGCATGGAGGAGATGAAATCGTCCGCAGCCATTTCGTTGCGATTACCTTCGGAATCCTCATACACCACGGAAGCGATCTTGCCGTCAGACTGGCGGATCTCCACCACATTGGCGTCGGTAATGACCTTCACGCCCGCGGCCTCGCAGTTAGCCTCCACGGTTTCCCACAGCTGGCCCGGACCATACTTCGGATACCAGAATTCCTCAATCAGCGAGGTTTCGACCTCGGCATTGCTGCGCTTCTTCGGCAGGAGCTTCTGGAACGCATTCTTCAGCACGCCCATAATGCTCAGGCCCTTGACGCGCTGCGCACCCCAATCGGCGGAAATCTGGGACGGATGACGTCCCCACAGCTTCTCGGTGTACCCCTCGAAGAACATGGAATACAGCTTGCGGCCGAAACGATTGATGTAGAAGTTCTCCAGATTGTCTTCCGGCAGCTTGTGCACCATGGACTTCAGATAGCTGAAACCGGCAACCAACGTAAGCTTCGGACCCATGGCCTTCAACGTATTGGCACTCAGGGAAATCGGGTAGTCAAAGAAGTGTCGGTTCCAGTAAATACGAGACACACGATGGCGCTTGAGCATCACCTTGTCTTCGACTTCCGGATCCGGCCCGCCCGGTTCCATATCGTGCTCACGACCGAGCTTCTTGTCATCATAGCTTGGCGCGCCCTGCAGCGGCAGGACCCCCTTCCACCAATCCATGATGCGTTCGTCCTTCGAGAAGAAACGATGGCCGCCAATATCCATACGGTTGCCATCATGCTTGACGGTGCGGGAGATGCCGCCGAATTCGCGGGTTGCTTCCAGCACGGTCACATCGTAGTTCTCGGAGCCACCGTCCTTGACGAGCTCCCAAGCGGCAGTCAGGCCCGCAGGGCCACCGCCGATAATCACCACGGATCGCTTTTGCGTCACTTTGAGGTCTCCTTATGAAAACAAAAATCCCTGATAGTCTACCCGATGGTAGGGAAACGAACATCGCAACTTGTGCGAATGCTTACAAAATCAAGCCAAGTCAGGCAATACCAAGCCGAACGGTCTAAAACAAACAAGACAATATCAGGCCGAGCAAAACGATACGCGACCACACACGACCATATCGACTATATGGAATCAGGAATGTCGATATCGGTTTTCTGCACTTCCTCGACATTGACGTCCTTGAAAGTGACGATACGCACATTCTTGACGAAACGACTGGAACGATAGACGTCCCACACCCACGCGTCGGTCAAACGCACGTCGAAATACACATCCTGACCGGCGGAACGCACATTGAAATCGACTTTATTTGCCAGATAAAAACGACGTTCCGTCTCAACAACGTAAGTAAATAATTTAATAACGTCGCGATATTCCTTATACAGAGCCAGTTCTGCGTCGGTTTCGTAATTATCGAGATCCTCGGCGCTCATCACTTACCTTCCACATCACGCTTGCGACCACGCCCGAGCGTACGCCACCAAGCTTCCTTCGACGTCTTGCGCTCGCCAGCCGTATACGGCCAGCTGTTTTCGACATCGGCATCACCATTAACGGACTTGCGGTCGTCACGCTCGCTTTGCCGCGCAGCATCCACGCCTTCGACGTTCTTCTGCTGGGACGCAGCCACATCATCCATACCGTCAGAAGGAACTTCCCGCACGGATTGCGCAACCGCCGCAGCATCGTCGGCGCCCACGCCTTCCGCATCAGGTTTCGTGGCATTCTTCTCATTCAGTCGAATGGCAATCGAATGCTCGCGTGCACTCAAAGCCTCCTTGACGCCCGGATTGTCTTCGATCACGTGCATGCCGAACGCGTCAAGCGAGCGGATCGGATCAAACTCGTCAACCAGCGTGTCCATAACGATCAGATCTTGGTAACGGTTCTGCGAGTCGTTCCACAGGGCGTCGCGGGAGCGACCGGAAGGCACGAATCCCAACGACTGGTACACGGACACGGAACGCGTGTTCTGTTCGGGCACTGCGACCCAAATGCGATGCATGCCAAGGCCTGCCGGCTCCGGAGCAAGACCGTACGTCATCACGCGCGGCATGATGTCTCGCGAATAGCCACGGCCCCTGTAATCCTTTCCAAGCACCACCTGAATGCGGGCGGAACGGGCCCAACCGTCAATATCGATCAGGAAAATCATGCCGATCACATTGTCGGAATTCGCGGCATCAATCCTACCATCGCCATCATGGTCGGCTTCGGTGATGATGGACCATGCGATTGTGCGACGTGATTCCGGGTCCCCCACACCGGATTCGGACGGAGCCTCGCCTTGGGACCATGCCACGGAACGACGTACCCACGCACGCACCGCGCCACGCTCGGCGACTCGGTCCTTACCAGTGATTCCGGAAGCGCCGACGTACGCCTCGATGGCGTCCATGCGGTCGAGATCCTCGATCACGGCCGGGCGTAGATGCACCATCTCGCCTTTGATAGGCGGCACAACGATACGTTTCGGCAGCTCACGCGACTGCCGGTCCGACTGCTCCTGTGTTGCAGCCTCAAGATTCTCTGGCATTTTTCCCGCCCCCTACGTCATTGCAGGTACGACCGTCGCCGCACCTGTACCGAGGGTATTGTACCCGACTGTATGTCAGCTGTGAATTAGCGCGGCGGCAATCGTTATAAATCTTCCTCTATCAGCATAACTTGATATTGAAAGACACGTCGGTAATCGTAAGAAAAACAACTGGTGATTAGCTCTTTCCCTTTCTTTTGGAAAGATAAGAAAACGCACGTCCCAAGTTTTTGGAACGTGCGTTTTCGTGCGATTCAGCAATCGCAAGTAATCGTTGTAAACGTTACTTAATCTTGCTCATCACGATCTTGGTGACGGCTTTCGCGTCAGCCTGACCGCGAGTGGCGCGCATGACGGCACCAATGATGGCGCCCATCGGCTTCATGTTACCGCTCTTGAGCTTTTCAACGATGTCAGGATTGGCTGCGAGAGCCTCATCCACGGCCTTTTCGAGAGCGCCGTCATCAGACACGACCTGGAAGCCATGCTTCTTGACGACCTCATCCGGAGTGCCCTCGCCGGCGAGCACACCTGCGACGGTCTGCTTGGCCAGCTTGTCGTTGAGCTTGCCATCGGCGATCAACTTCTCAACTTCAGCCACATCGGTCGGAGTGATCGGCAGCTCTTCGAGGCTCACGCCCTTGTTGTTGGCTTCGCGGCTCAGCTCGCCCAGCCACCACTTCTTGGCGCCGGCTGCAGTGGCACCGGCCTTGACGGTTTCCTCAAGCAGGTCCAGAGCGTCGGCGTTAAGCACGTCGCGCATCTCCAGATCGTTGAAGCCCCACTCGCCCTTCAGGCGGTTGCGGCGCTCACGCGGCATTTCCGGCATCTGGGCCTTCATCTCTTCGATGTGCTCCTTGGTGATGTGCAGCATCACCAGATCCGGATCCGGGAAGTAACGGTAATCGTCGGCGTCGGACTTCACGCGGCCGCCGGCGGTGGTCTGCGAAGCCTCATCCCAGTGTCGGGTTTCCTGCAGAATCTCGCCGCCTTCGCTCAGAATGGCCGCCTGACGGCGAATCTCATACTGAATGGTCTTTTCAATGCCACGGAACGAGTTCACGTTCTTGGTTTCGGAACGAGTGCCGAACGGGTCGGACGGGCTGTTGCGCAGCGACACGTTCACATCGGCGCGCATATTGCCCTGCTCCATACGAGCGTGGGAGATGTTCAGCGCACGCACGATGTCGCGGATGGCACGCATATAGGCGCCTGCGATTTCGGGGGCACGGTCTCCGGCGCCTTCGATCGGCTTGGTCACGATCTCGATCAGCGGCACGCCTGCACGGTTGTAGTCGACCAAGGAGTGATCGGCACCTTCGATACGGCCGTCAGCACCACCGACGTGGGTGTTCTTACCGGCGTCGTCTTCGATGTGGGCGCGTTCGATCGGCACGCGGAACACGGTGCCGTCTTCAAGTTCCACATCAAGATAGCCGTTGCCGTTGGTCGGCTTGTCGTACTGCGAGATCTGGTAATCGCGCGGCATGTCCGGGTAGAAGTAGTTCTTACGTGCGAACTGGCTCCATTCAGCGATTTCGCAATGCAGAGCAAGACCCAGCTTGATCGCGTAATCGACGGCGGTCTTGTTGACTACCGGCAGAGAGCCCGGCAGACCAAGGCTCACCGGGGTGAGCTGGCTGTTCGGATCGCCACCGAACGAGACTTCGGCCGGGCAGAACAGCTTCGTGGTGGTGCTCAGCTCAACATGGGTTTCCAGACCGATGACCGGGTCGAACTTCTTGACGGCATCGGCGTACTTCATCAACTTTTCAGCCATTTTGTTTTCTTTCCTCCGATGCTTCTTACTTGTTCAAGCCGTCGAGCCACGGGGTCTTCAGGGACTGCCAGATCGGGCCGTTCCAGTCTTCCTCGAGAGCTGCTTCAAGAGCTGCGGCAGGCTTGTACATGGCCTCGTCGCGCTGCTGCGGAGCGAGGAACTGGAAGCCGACTGGCAAACCGTCGTCGCTCAGACCAGCAGGAATGCTCATAGCCGGAACGCCGGCAAGGTTGGCCGGAATGGTGGTGATATCGATGGCATACATAGCCATCGGATCCTCAGTCTTCTCACCGAACTTGAATGCGGTGACCGGGCTGGTCGGGCCCACAAGCACGTCGACCTTGTCGAAAGCCTTTTTGAAGTCATCGATGATCAGGGTGCGCACCTTCTGCGCAGAACCGTACCATGCATCGTAATAGCCAGCGGACAGGGCGTACGTACCGAGGATGATACGGCGCTTGACCTCGTCGCCGAAGCCGGCTTCACGAGTGTAGGCCATCATGTTGGCAGCGGTCTGAGGAACACCCGCCGGCGGCATGACGCGCAGACCGTAGCGCATGCCATCGTAACGGGCCAGATTGGAGCTGACCTCGGATGGCATGATGATGTAGTACGCGCCGAGAGAGTACGGCAGGTGAGGCAGAGACACCTCGGTGATCTCAGCACCCATTTCCTCGAGCTTCTTGACGCCTTCGTTGAAACGTGCCATAACGCCCGGCTGGAAGCCTTCGCCGCCGAGCTCCTTGATCAGACCGACCTTGAGGCCCTTCAGATCACGCTTCATGCCTTCGCGGGCGGCCGCAACCATCGGGCGCGGGCCTTCCGGAATGGACGTGGAATCACGCTTGTCGTGGCCGCCGATCACTTCCTGGAGCAGGGCCGCGTCGAGCACAGTGCGCGAGCACGGGCCGATCTGGTCGAGCGAGGAAGCCATGGCGATCGCGCCAAAGCGGGAGACGCCGCCGTAGGTCGGCTTGACGCCGACGGTACCGGTCAGAGAACCCGGCTGGCGGATGGAACCGCCGGTATCGGTACCCAAAGCGAGCGGGGCTTCGAATGCAGCCACGGCAGCTGCAGAGCCACCGCCGGAACCGCCCGGGACGCGCTCGGTATCCCACGGATTGTGGGTGGTCTGGTAGGCGGAGTGTTCGGTGGAGGAGCCCTGCGCAAACTCATCGAGGTTGGTCTTGCCCAGCAGCGGCATGCCTGCGGCCTTGAGCTTCTCGATGACGGTGGCATCGTACGGGGGCACCCAGCCTTCGAGGATCTTGGAGGCTGCGGTGGTTTCGATGCCCTTGGTGACGATCATGTCTTTGATGGCGATCGGCACACCGGCGAGTTCCGGCAGTGCAGCCTTTTCCTCATCGGACTTGGCGTCGAAGGCGTCGGCCTGTTCGAGGGCCTGTTCGCCGGATACCTTCAGGAAGGCCTTGATGCTCGGTTCGGCGGCTTCGATGACTTCGAGGTGCGCTTCGACCAGCTCGCGACTGGAAACTTCCTTGGTCTTGATCTTGGCCGCCATCTCAGCGGCGGAAAGCTTGACGAGTTCGCTCATGTCACTCCTCCCCTAGAATGCGCGGCGCAACAAACATGCCGGCTTCAGAAACCGGGGCGCCCGCAGTTGCTTCTTCCTGAGTCAGCGGGGTTTCCGGCACATCCGGGCGCAGGTAGGCTTCCAGCGGAATCGGGTTTGCAGTCGGTTCCACATCGTCGGTAGCGACTTCCTGGACCTTGTTGATGGATTCTGCGATGACGTTCAGATCGCCCTGCAGACGGGTGATCTCCTCGTCAGTGAGTGCAATTCGGGCCAAATCGCCCAGATGCACGATTTCTTCTTTGGTGAAAGTAGGCATGTCCCTAACATTAACGCGTCTGTGTGACTAGCGCCCCACCCATTTCGCCTATCGCCCCAGCCTCACGCTCCAGCCGCACCAGCCCAGCCGGAACAGCCTCGCCGCACCAGCCGCCGCAGCCCATGGATTCGATCATCCGCGAATCTTGCACCGGCAAGGACTGACCATAACATTGCCCAGTCACGGATCATACCGACCGCACGAAAAACTCAATATCATATACAGTCCATACCCCAGAGAAAAAGCGGTAATCGCAAACGGAATTGTCGTCACGAATCCCTCTCGTACGCTGCTAGATTGCGGACGCACGATAGATTTCGTCCATTCTCTACCGATTTTTGACGATGCAATCCGGCAAAAACCGCTGATTGCGAAACTGCGGCGCGCTGGGGTTCCTTGCGTTTCATAGGGTGATCTTCTGTGGGAAGATTCCTCCAGTAGGTGGAAGAGTCGGGACGCTGAAAAGCTCGCCACCGGGAAGATTCCTCCAGAGAGTGGAGAAATCTAGACTCTAGCAAGGCACTCAGCGGAAGGATTGTTCCAGTAGGTGGAGGATTTGGGTCTCTGGTGAGGCTTTCTGCGGGAAGATTCCTCCAATCGCTGGAGAAATCGGGACGCTGAGTAGTCTGCCAGCAGGAGGATTCCTCCAGTGACTGGAGGATTTGGAACGATAGGAGCCGGTCAGGACTGGGGTGCGGCGTGCTGGGCGATCCAGGCGTGCATGGAAACCGCGGCGGCAGCTCCGGCGTTAATGGAACGCACCGAACCGAATTGGGAAATGTAGACCACGTCATCCGCCAGCTCAAGTGCCTTTTCGGACAGTCCCGGACCTTCCGCACCAAACAACATAAGACATCGCTTCGGGAAGCGATACGTTTCCATCGGCACCGCACCCGGAATGATGTCAAGCGCAATCACCCGCGCAGCCTTCAACTCGGCAATGCGCTGATCAATCGCTGCCAGCTGCGTCATATAGGACAGCTTGTTCCCATTTTCAGCGCCACATGCGGTTGAAGTATCCATTGAATTGCCAGCTGGAGCACACTCAGTAGCACGGCCCTCATTCAGCGAAGCAGCATCGTTCATACCGGTACCGTGCCCACTTTTCGCGTTTTCGTGCATATGTAATGCGATTGCGGAGGCTTGCGATTGCGCCGCCGCGATTTCTCCGTCAATGCGCAGCTTCCAGCATTCGACCAGTTCGGTTATGGAAGGGTGATTTTCGACGTGCTGGTACAGTTCCGTCATCAACGCGCCCTTGCGATTCCATTTATGCGGACCGACGATATGCACGCGTTTTGCCTGAAATGCGTTGGCAGTGCGCACCATCGATCCGATATTGAAATCGTGCGTCCAGTTTTCCACGGCAACCTCAAAATCATGGCGACCATGAGCGTCAAGATCATCTTTGATGGCCGAAACCGTCCAGTAACGATACCGGTCAAGCACGTTGCGGCGATCACCCTCATCAAGCAGAGACGAATCGAATCGACGATCATAATTCGGCGATTGCGGATCATCCGGACGGGGCTCGCCAAGATGCGCTTCAGCCCACGGACCTACGCCCACTTCACGAAAGACCGGCTCTCCGGATGCTTTCGCCGCAATATCGATGGGATTAGGCTGATGCACGCGATTCCTCCTCACAACTCATTAATTGATCCAACTAGACGCAAAGTCGTAAAACGTTCCGTGAAACACGCTATTTAGCGTCACCGAACCACCAATGCAACCGAAAAGCTGCGACACTTCGATACTCAGTGTTGTGACACTTAATGAAGTTCCGATTCCTTGAATACTTCCACAAACGGCAGATCGGATTCGCTTCCGTCAACCGGATTGATGACCTTGATAGAAGGCGACGCCATATCGACGCCACCAATCAGCGATGCGACGGCAAGCACTTTAGCACCCTCGTTTTTTACCACGGAGAAGTCAAGGCTCAACTCGTTGCCATTGCGCAACGTAACCAACGAGGACGTCTGCACATACGACTTTTCAGATAACCAGGAATCCAACAAAACCACGCGCTTGCCTGCGATCGAAGGCCCCTTGATGGACGGATACACGAAATCCATCACGAAACCGTTCAGGTTCTCCCCACGAGAAGCGGCCGCCTGAATCATGGCGGACACCAGCGGAACCGAGGCCGCGGTCAACGCACCCACCGCGTCGAAATCATCCACGGAATAACCGGCCTCTTCCAACGTGTCCAGCAGGATATGCCCAACGATCGAAGCGCCACGATGGTCGAACAGTACGGAGGAAAGCTCCGAGAATGGCTTGTCTGCCATTTCAGCCTGCAACAGCGACTTCAGCTGGTCACGCGGCTCAAGCATGGCGAAATCGATGTCGCTATGCGTGGAAGCATCGGCAGGCGCAGCAACCGACTTGGTCTTACGGAAAGTCTTCTCTTCGGTCATGTTCCTAGCCTATCCTTTCGGCTCGTCAAACCTTATCCCCTACCGACACGTATCAGGCAAAGATTACTGTGCACTGGTTTCGGGAGCGTTGAGTTCGCGGACATCGGCCTTTTCGGGCGCGATCATGCTCACGGGTTCGATGATTCTGCTCTGGTCGACGCGCTGCAGCTTGCGTGCGGTGACCAACACGCGTGATTCCAACGACGAGGCGAACGCATTGTAGGCGCCGACCGTTTTGGTGATGGCGGACCCCAGCTTGGTGGCACGGTCCCCAAGCACGGCGAACCGTTCATACAATTCGCGAGACAGGTCGAACAGCATTTTCGCGTCATCGGTCAGGCTTTGCTGCTGCCACGCGTACGCCACGGACTTCAGCACCGCCCATAAGGTAATCGGCGAAGTCAAGGCAACCTTGCGCGCAAACGCGTCGTCCATCAGCGTCGGATCGGTTTCCAAAGCCGCCTGCAACAAGGATTCGTTGGGAATGAAGGCGATCACGAAGTCCGGCGCGTCGTCGAACGCATTCCAATAGGCCTTGTCGCCCAAGGTTTTCACATGATCGCGCACCGCTTTGGCATGCGCATGCAGCAATTCCGACTTTCGTGCCAACTCCTCAGGCGTGGCGGTGTCGGGAATTTCACACGCTTTCTGATAATCGGCATACGGGGCCTTTGCATCGATCGGAATGGTCTTGCCGCCCGGCATGTGGATGATCATATCCGGACGCTGCGCGCGACCGTCCGCATCGGTGACGACCACCTGCGTATCGAAATCCACGTGTTCCAGCAGCCCGGCGGATTCCACGATATTCCTCAACTGCGCCTCACCCCACGCGCCGCGCACCTTGTTGTTGCGCAACGCGGACGACAGAGCGTTGGTCTCGCGGTCAAGACGGGCCTGCTGTTCGCCAAGGCCCTTGAGTTGTTCGCCAAGCGCACCCATTTCCCGCTTGCGGCCCTCTTCGATTTGTGAAACCTTCTGCTGCAGGGCATCAAGATTCTTCTGCACGGGCGCGAGCGCTGACAATACCTTGCTCTGCTCCTGCAGTTTTCGCTCGTTTTCGGCCTGCTTGCGTTCCGCTTCGGCCGCGGCACGCTCACGCTCACGCTCCACACGTTCCTGTTCGGCCCGCTGGGCCTGCGCGAGCTGCGATTTGAGATAGGTCAACTGTTGGGCCAACCCTTCCGCCTGCGTACGGTATTGGGTCACCGATGTGGACAATTCGCTGATTTCCTGCCGATCAGCTTCGATCTGCGCTTTTGCCTCGTTAAGATCAGCAGTTTTCGCATCACGGGCCATTTCCTGCCCTTTAGCGCGGCCCGCAAAAAAGCCGGCCGCAGCTCCAAGCGCGGCCACAACCACCAGAAGAATCACCACAAACACAGGATTATCGAACATATGTTCTATATAACAGCATGCCCAGGACATCTTGAAAGATCAAGGTTCGCAAGACAACCGCGCCCAGCTGCATTATGCTTGGAGCCGAAGCATGCTCACGAACATGGCGGCAACGCGAGCACGCTGAATATTCGAGAGGTATTCAAGAGGCAATCCGGGGGTTCGGAAACACATGGGATTCGATTTGTTCATGACGGTGGCGGCAATTGTTGCGGCGGCCGTGGCCACTTGGGCCATCCTCAGGCTATTCCTAAGAGAAAACGATGTCACAGCCCCCTCCCACCAGCACACCACCGATGAAAAACCCACCGAAAATCACGTCGAAAACCCAGACGAGATAGCCGGCAAAACACACAGAAGCGACATCGCCAAGCGTCTCGTCATCGCAACCATATTGACCATTCCCACATTCACCGTAACCATGCTGACATTCGGCGGCATCGCACTCCCCCACTGGCTGACCAATCCATGGCTGCACGCCATCATCGCCACGCCGGTCATGTTCTATTGCGCCGCGCCGATGCACAATCATGGCACCGCCGCCCTGAAAAGCCGCACGCCTAACGCGGATTCGCTGCTGTCACTCGCCATGACCATCGTGTACGCTTACAGCCTGCTGGCGTGCGTGGTGTCGTGGCTTTCCCCCGAAAGATCACGCAACCAATGTTTCGCTTTCGCAAGCATGGTCGCCGTGCTGTCGCTTGCAATTCCGATGATCGAGCAACGCCCCACGGCAAAGAAAGCATCGGAAGGCGATATTTCGACCGCACAATTGCAAGAGACGCAGGAAATACAATCGCAGGAAACACAAGAAACACAGCAAAGCACGGATACGCTTATCCAAGCCAGCATCGTATATGAGATTCGCACGCGGGTAACGCAGATTACCGCGACCGTGACGATGGTCATCGCGGTTTGGACGTTCGCTTTGTGGCTGATTTTCGGACTTCAGCCGAAGCTTACGATTGCCGTGTTGATCGGTGCGACGGTTTTGACGGTCGCAGGCTTGGTTTTGCAGGCATACGACCGCCAACCGTCACGGTAAAAACGGTTTTCGCAGAAAATCGCGCAGTCGCAAAAAATGGGCGGACCCGCATATGCGCAGTCCGCCCATCGTCAACGGTTAGACCGTTTTCGCGACTCGGCCAAGCGACAGTCAGTCAGGCCAAACCGATCAGCCGAATGACTCCGACCGTCACTTAGCTTCCGCCGAAAAATCGTCGTCGATCTGCCCCGGCGCCCACGAGGAAAGCTCCAAATGGTCGCCGCCGGTCTGGTCCACAAGCACGGTGTCGCCGTCGTGCACTTCGCCAGCCAGCAGCATGCGCGCCAGCTGGTCGCCGACTTCGGTTTGCACCAAACGACGCAGCGGGCGAGCGCCATACGCCGGATCGTAACCGGTGTTGGCGAGCCAATCGCGCGCCGAATCGGTAACATCCAGCTTGATACGGCGATCCGCCAAGCGGGCCGAAACCTGCGCCACCTGAATGTCCACGATGCCGCCAAGTTCTTCGCGTGTAAGCGGGTGGAACATGACCAGTTCATCCAAGCGGTTGATGAATTCCGGCTTGAACTGCATGTGCACGGCGTCCATCACGGCCTTCTTCTTGGCTTCGTCATCCAGTTCGGTGTTCACCAGGAACTGCGAGCCAAGGTTGGAGGTCATGATCAGAATCGTGTTCTTGAAGTCCACGGTTCGACCCTGCCCGTCGGTCAAGCGGCCGTCGTCGAGCACCTGCAACAGCACGTCGAACACTTCAGGATTGGCCTTTTCAACCTCATCGAACAGCACCACCGAATACGGGCGGCGACGCACGGCCTCAGTCAGCTGACCACCCTCCTCATAGCCGATGTAGCCCGGCGCAGCACCGATCAGACGAGACACGGAGGCCTTCTCCATGTACTCGCTCATGTCGATGCGCACCATGGCTTTTTCATCGTCGAACAGAAAGTCGGCGAGCGCCTTGGCAAGTTCCGTCTTACCCACGCCGGTCGGTCCAAGGAACAGGAACGATCCCGTCGGGCGGTTCGGATCGGAAATGCCCGCGCGCGATCGGCGTACTGCATCAGAAACAGCTTGAATAGCTTCTTTCTGGCCGATCACACGCTTGCCGAGATAATCTTCCATGGTCAGCAGCTTCTCGTTTTCGCCTTGCATGAGGCGGCCGACGGGAATGCCCGTCCAGTCGGACACGATTTCGGCCACGGAATCGGCGTCGACGCGGTCCGGCACCATCGGAATATCATCCGCCGCGCCGTCGTCGCCAGTCACGCCGGCCGCACCATCCTTGGCCACCGCCTCGTTTTGTTCGGCTTGTGCGATTTCCTTCTGGATGGCCGGAATTTCGCCATAGTTGATGGCGGAGGATTTCGCCAGATCGCCTTCGCGCTCGTACCGTTCGGCTTGGGTGCGCAGTTCATCGAGCTTCTTGCGCAGGTCGCCGATGCGGTTGTGTCCGTTCTTTTCGGCGTCCCAGCGTGCTTTCAGACCGTTGAGTTTTTCGCTTTTGTCTGCGATTTCCTTATTGAGGTCGTCGAGACGTTCCTTGGCGCTTTCGTCAAGCTCGCTTTCGGCTTTGCTTGCGGCGGCATCGTCTTTCGGATTGCCAAGCAGGTATGACTTCTCCATTTTGAGTCGGTCGACCTGGCGTTGCAGTTCGTCGATTTCCTCAGGCGAGGAGTCGAGTTCCATGCGCAGGTGGGATGCGGCCTCGTCCACCAGGTCGATGGCCTTGTCTGGCAGCTGACGGCCGGAAATATACCGGTTCGACAGTGTTGCCGCGGCCACGAGCGCGTCGTCGCCGATGGTCACCTTGTGGTGGGCTTCGTATTTCGGCGCGATGCCGCGCAGAATGGCGATGGTGTCTTCAACACTCGGCTCCCCTACGAACACTTGCTGGAAACGACGTTCCAACGCCGGGTCCTTTTCGATGTTCTCACGGTATTCATCGAGCGTAGTGGCGCCGATCAGACGTAGTTCGCCGCGTGCAAGCATGGGCTTGAGCATATTGCCCGCATCCATGGATCCTTCGGCCGCGCCCGCGCCGACGATGGTGTGGATCTCATCGATGAAGGTGATGATCTGCCCGTCGGCGTTCTTGATTTCCTGCAGCACGCTCTTCAGACGTTCCTCGAATTCGCCACGGTATTTTGAACCGGCCACCATGGAGCCCAAATCAAGCGAAATGAGCTTCTTGTTTTGCAAGGTTGTCGGCACGTCGCCGGCGACGATGCGCTGTGCGAGGCCTTCCACCACGGCGGTTTTGCCCACGCCCGGCTCACCGATCAGGACCGGGTTGTTTTTGGTGCGGCGGCTCAGGATCTGGATCACACGGCGGATTTCCTGATCGCGACCGATCACCGGGTCGAGTTTGCCTTCTTTCGCGGCCGCGGTCAGGTCGGTCGAGTACTTTTCGAGGGCTTTGTACGACCCTTCAGCATCGGGGCTGGTCACTTTCGCGCCTCCTCGAATCGATGGCACAGCTTTTCGTAGCGCGTCGGCGGTCACGCCGTATTGTTCCATGATTTGCGCGCTTTGGTTTGGTTTTGCCGCCGCGATGGCGATGAGCAGATGTTCGGTAGAGACGTATTCGTCGCCCATCTGCTGCATTTCCTTGCCCGCTTGTGCAAGCACGGCGGACAGTTGCCTGCTGACCTGCGGCTGCGCGGTGGTCGATCCGCTGGCGCTCGGCAGCGTGTCTTGCGCTTGGTGCACGGCTGCGCTGATGTTCTGCGCGTTGCCTCCCGCAGCTTCGATCAGTCCGCGGCTTACGCCGTTTTCCTGACGCAGCAGCGCGTCAAGCAGGTGCAGGGTTTCGACTTGCGCGTTGCCTGCAGCCGACGCGTTCTGCACGGCGTCGGAAATGGCTTCCTGCGCCATTGTGGTGAACTTCTGTTCCATATCATCCTCCATGGTTCGCGTCGAACGTCCGGTTTTCGCACGGTTGCGTCGACGCATATGTCGTTGTCTGATATGCTCAACCGACTTCACCACCATTCTATTCCCAAAAGTTGAGTCCGCAACACTCAACTTTTGTTCACCGCACGGAAAGTCGTGAAAAAACGCGAAAAGGCCGCCATCCACGAAAGATGACGGCCTTCATATCCGCAATATGCCAATCGACGATCAGCCGCGCACTACCACATTGCGCAGGCTGCCGATGCCTTCGACGTGCACGATTGCCTCGTCGCCCGGATCGAGATGTCCGGAAGCGTTCGGGGTGCCCGTCAGAATCACATCGCCCGGCAGCAGCGTCGTAAAGCTGGAAATCGCGGCAATCTGCTCGGGAATGCCGTGAATCAGGTTCGCCGTGGTGCCGGAAGCCAACTCGACATCCTCGCCATTCAGTGTGAAGGAAATCTTCGCATCCTTCCAATCCAAGTCATCACGAGTCACAATCCACGGGCCAAGCGGGCAGGACGTGTCGAAGCCCTTCGCGCGCGTCCACATCGGGTCAAGCCCCTGCAGATCGCGCAATGTCACATCGTTCACGCAGGTGAAACCGAGCACATAGTCCATGGCCTGTTCGACCGACACATTCTTGGCGATGCGGCCCATCACCACGGCCACTTCCGGCTCGAAATTCATGTCGTTCGAATATGACGGAATCACAATCGGATCATCCGGACCGATCACCGACGTACTCGGCTTGGAGAAGATCACCATGTCTTCCGGAGCATGCTTGATATCGGAATGGCCGGCTTCATGCATGAACTGCGCGTGCGCCTCATAATTTTTGGCCAGACCATACACCTTCGACGGAATCACCGGAGAGAGCAGACGGATGCCATCGCCGTCCACCGGAAAACGCTCGCCGGTCGGCTTCACGCCGGCACCGGCCAGAGGATGCCCCTCAAGCGCTACGAGATAGTCCTTACCGTCGCTTTCATCGGTCTGCACGAAAGCGTATTGCGGTACATCATTATGCGAAAAACGTGCGATTCTCATGCTTGCCAGTCTACCCGCAACAATCGTCGAATCGTCCATATCATCGACATGCGACGCCCGACAATCAAAAACATCAAAAAAAAAACGGGCCACCACAGCATGCGAAGGCCCGTCACAGGAAGAAAAACGTCAGATAAAAGCACGCTCGCCGAAAATCGCGGTACCGACTCGCACGATGGTGGATCCTTCCGCAATCGCAAGTTCCATATCGCCGGTCATACCCATCGACAGTTCACGGCAAGACTGCGTGCCAGGCTCCCCCGATTCGAGAATATGATCGCGAGTTCTACGCAGATGCTCGAATCCCCGGCGAATGGCGGTTTCGTCGCTCACATGCGCGCCAATGGTCATCAGACCCTGCAATTCAAGCCCGTCCAATGTGCCGATTTTCTGCGCGACGCGAATGGCATACGCCGGATTGCAACCGGATTTCGACGCCTCGCCCGATTCATTGACTTCCAGCAGCACACCCACGGTGATGCCGCGCGCCACCGCCCTACGTGAAATCTTTTCCGCCAGATCAAGGGAATCAACCGATTCGATGGCATTGACGACCGGCAACACCTTGCCGATCTTATTGCTTTGCAGCTGGCCGATCAGATGGAACGGAATGCGCTCGCAAGCAACTTCGGAATCGTCTGAAGCGGACGCGATGCCGGAATCGTCGGCAACACCCAACGCAAACCCGCGTTCCGCGCAACGCGCCATCAACCCTTCGGCCTTCGCCGTCACTTCCTGCGGACGATTCTCGCCGATCATGCGCACGCCCGCGTCGATCGCCGCCATGATCTCGCCCACATCGCGCGTCTTCGTAGCGGCAAGCAGGCGCACGGAACCCGCGTCACGACCGGCATGCTGCTCGGCCGACGCAATACGATCCAACACGCGATGCACGCCATCGGCGATCTGCACGGCGCGCACGTCGTCGATCACCTCATTGGCAAGATTCTTATGATCCATATATGCGGTCATGTTCAGCCTCTTACATTTAATCCCAACTACCTCTACCAGAGTAAGAAGAAGCCCGTACGACGGTCTGAAGCGAAGCGATAAAGCGACCAATATTCGCACGGGCCAATAAAACAGACGTCAGCAGAAGGGGGGACTTCAAAGACTCCGTCCGACAATCACTATATGGAAGATTTACTAAACACGCGCCGAAAAAACAATCTATTTTTTCAGCTATCGCACTTCATCTCTGTATTTCTTTCAATTGCCGTTCCAAAACGTCGATGCGATCCTTCAGTTCAAGTACCTGACATGTCAACGACCGAATCTGCCCCAGCTGAACGGACACCAGTCGCTCGCGCGTCTCGGCAGACAACGGTCCCGACGAACCTCCGCTTTTCGCGGCGGCCATGATATCCGGATCCACCTTCCAGCGCGCGATATTACGCTCCACACGCTTGCGACCGACAATCGCAGGACTCAATCCAGCCGACGTGAAAATCGAACTTGGCCTCTCGCCATCCAAATATCTGCGCATGCAGCTGATTTGAAAATCACGCGAATACGTGATTCTGTTCTGCGTAACCGACTCAACCGCCGGCAACGCACGAAGATACTCGACCTCCGTGTTGCTAAACTGCCTTTTCGTCATATCGACCTCATTCACCCGACAAAACGGAATACCTTTTCCACGCTCGCAGATTACCTTCGCAAACGAACGTACCGGAACGGCACATACTACCACCTTATACACACTGGTATGGGGGTTTGCGCCACCCGAATCGCCCTACGCTGAACCTGAACGAGTCCCAGAAGGTACAGTTGCATACTGTCACCATCGATGTATCAAAGGAGCCACCATGACCGGCCGATTCGCACCCACCCCATCAGGCCGCATGCATATCGGCAATGTCTACGCCATGCTTGGAGCTTGGCTTTCCGCACGTAAAACAGGCGATTCCATACGATTGCGCATTGAAGACATCGATGAACCGAGGGTCGTTCCCGGCGCTGCCGAAACCATGATGCACGACCTCGGCTGGCTCGGTCTCGACTGGGACGGCGAACCAGTATTCCAATCGGCGCGACACACCCTATATCAGGAAGCGCTCAATCTTCTCACCAACCTCAACATTGACGAAATCAGCGATACTATCAGCACTATCGGCATCGGTTCCTACGATTCCGATTCCTACGGCACTACCGCAAACAACACCATAAACACACCCGGCGCAACGCCGCTCATCTACCCCTGCTTCTGCTCGCGCGCCGACATCCGCGCCGCGTCGGCACCGCAGGAAGGCGACCGTTTCACCGTATATCCGGGAACATGCCACCGACTCATCGCCAACGACCCGCAACGTGTGAAGCAACGTCTCGCCAGCGGAGACCGCCATTCGCTGCGCATCGCCACCACCGACACCACCATCGCCTTTCACGACGAAGTGTTCGGCAACCAGCATTACAACCTCGCCCAAGACATCGGCGACACCATCGTCCGCCGATCGGACGGCATCTACTCCTATCAGCTGGCCGTCACCGTGGACGATCTTGACATGGGCATCACCGACATTGTGCGCGGCCGCGACCTGCTACGCTCCAACGCTTTGCAAATCTATATCCGCAAAGCCCTTATCGCTGCGGGATTCCAGTCTTCCGAACCTGCCGATGCGGCCATTTCATACGCGCATCTGCCCCTTATCGACAACGCGGCCGGTCAACGCCTCGCCAAACGCGAACGCTCGCTCGATCTCGGTATTCTCACGGCACATGGCGTCACCGCGCAACAGATCATCGGCTATTGCGCATGGCTGCTTGGATTGCAAGGCAATCCGGAACATACCAAGCCGCAGCCTATGAACGCCGCCGAAGCGCTTGGCGAATTCAGTTGGAGCGCCGTTCGCGCCAACACTTCGGATCGTGTACTCGACCAAGCCGAGTTCAACGCGTATTTCGGACTATAGGCCCTATTCTGCAGTTTTATTTCCGCTTATTCCGCAGTCCTATGCTGACGTCACGCGGGTGGCAGCATATCTCTTCCAAGGCAACGCTACCAGCCAATAATGGGCATGCAAAAAGCCTGTTTCCCCCGAACCAGAAAATTTCCGAGGAAAACAGGCTTTGCATGTCAGTTCTTATATGTCAAACGCAACTTATGTGACAGTCAGACAAACAAATCACGAATGACTGCAGACGATCAGACGAACAGCTTGAACATGGCCACACCGACGATAGCGCCCAGAACCGGGGCGACGACCGGAATCCAAGCCTCGTCCCAGCGGGAGGAGCCCTTGGACGGAATCGGCAGGATGGCGTGCAGCAGTCGCGGCATGAGATCGCGGGCCGGGTTCAGGCCAGGACCGGTCGGACCACCCATGGAGGTCACGAGGCCCCACACGATGAAACCAACCGCGATGGATGCGGCAGCATGGTCTTCCTCACCCCACGGCAGGGACAGGCAGCACAGTGCGCCGACCACGAGCACGAGGGTGCCGAAGAACTCGTTGACGAAGTAGTTCACGCGATCGTTGTGAGCGTCGGTGGTGCAGAAAGTGCCGAGGATGGCGTCGGCGTCTTCGGTGTCCTTATAGTGCGGATAGTAGGTGATGTATACCACGAGCTGACCGACTGCGGCGCCGAGCAGCTGAGCGATGATGTACGGCAGCACCAGATTCCAGTCGAACAGGCCGTTCACCGCCTGGGCGATGGTCATGGCCGGGTTGATGTGCGCGCCGGAAACGCCACCGAACATGAGCACCGGGAACATCACGCCGAAGCCATAGCCCATGGCGATGTTCAGCCAGCCTGCATGGTGGCCCTTGGTGTTCTTCAGTTCAACGTTCGCGACAGCGCCGTTGCCGAAGATCATCAGAATGGCGGTACCGAAGAATTCGGCCGCAAGTTTGACAAAAGTCGAGTATTCCACTGCTGTTTCCTCTATTGCTTCTTCTCTGTAAGAATCAGATTGATGTCGATTCCGCTCTCGGCGGACAACAGCGTCCAACACTACTCCCCACACTGGAAGTCGAGCACAAAAAGGCTTGACAGGCCGTCGGCTTGCCGGACAGTCATACGGAAATCGGAAAACAAAAAAACCTTGGAACCGAAGTTCCAAGGTTTTATCTGTGCCCCCTCAGGGATTCGAACCCTGGACACGCTGATTAAGAGTCAGCTGCTCTAACCAACTGAGCTAAAGGGGCGTTGGTCTTGCGAGGTTTTGTTCTCGCTGAGCACGAGAAGTAAATATACTCAGAATCGAGAAGAATGCAACTTTCGGCGTGTCGCGGTTGTAAAACCGCTATTTTTCAACGATTTCGGCATATTGCGCAAATCGCAGAAAAACGCGATTCAACCATCATATTTCCTACCTAAAGAGCACAATCAAGGCAGGAAATCACAATTTCTTCACAAATTCAGTTCCTTGCAATCCAGTTGCCCCAAACGCTCCCGCTAATTCATTTGCACAGCCATGCATGAAAACTGACGGTAAATCGCTCTTCTTGAGTGAATCAGCATGCTTCACGCAACACCCACTTAAGGATTGAGCTTAGGTTGCTTCCAAGCACCGTTTCCGCACGAGAGAAGGAAAGTAACGACCATGACGTGCCCAAGTTGCGACAAACCAACTAATGACGGTGGCTACAACTGATCAAATATGAAAATCCCCCTGCACAACTGTTTTCAGCTGGTGCAAGGGGATTTTCCATGCTTAAGCTCAGACGTATCTCAGTCTGAAGTCATTCATCATGGCTGCAACGAATGCAGTCTTGATGAATGGGGCCGAAATCACTCAGCGACAACCTTCACGGTGAAGGAAGCGGTGATTTCCGGGTGCAGAGCGACGGTCGCAGCGAACTCGCCGGTGGTCTTGATCGGATCCACGGTGATGTTCTTCGGGTTGACGGCAACCTTGGAAGACAGAGCGATGGCGATCTTGTCGGCGGAGACACCACCGAACAGCTTGCCAGACTCGGAGACCTTGGCGGCGATTTCGACGACGGAACCCTCAATCAGGCCCTTGGCTGCAACAGCCTCTTCGCGGGTGGCGACGGCCTTGGCCAGACGAGCGCGCTTCATGGCCTCGATCTGGGCAGCAGCGTTCTTGGACCAAGCAAAGCCGAGGCCCTGCGGGATCAGGTAGTTGCGAGCGTAACCGGCCTTGACGGTCACGACGTCGCCCGGGTGACCCAGGTGATTGACGGACTTGGTAAGAATAACCTTAGCTTCAGCCATTGTTCAAACCTCTCTCAGATCAGCGACCGGAAGTGGCGTACGGCAGCAAAGCCATCTCGCGGGCGTTCTTGATAGCCTTGGCGAGCTCGCGCTGTTCCTGCACGGAAACACCGGTGATACGACGGGAACGAATCTTGCCGCGATCGGAAATGAACTTGCGCAGCAGGGCAACGTCCTTGTAATCGATCTCGGTGACCTTGGCGGCCTTCAGTGGATTCGGCTTCTTCTTAAACGGCTTGACCGGCGGCTGCGGCCTCTTGCGTGACATCTTGATGTTCTCCTTAAAAACTGGAAATCGCTTTTCTTCTAAGCTGCTTTAAGCTGCGATCCAGATCGGATCAGAATTCCGGTTCGTCGCTGTTTCCGCCGAACTCGGAGGAACCGAACGAACCGAACGAGGAGGAACCGGAATTATCCGAGCTGCCCCACGGATCCGATGCCGGAGCGGGCTGCATGGCGGGCGCGGCGTTGGCTGGAGCGGAAGCTCCGCCCTGATAGCCTGCACCACCGGAATATCCGGCACCACCCTGATAGCCACCGGCATTGCCGGCGAAGCCACCATTGTTGAATCCGCCATTGCCACCAGCGAAATTGTTGCCACCACGATTGCCGGCAAAATTACCACTGTTAGCACTGGAGGTTCGGGTGACCTGGGCGGTCGCATAGCGCAGGGACGGGCCAATCTCATCGACCTGAAGCTCGACGACCGTGCGCTGGGAACCATCGTTCGCCTGGTAGGAACGCTGCTGCAAACGACCTTGCGCGATCACGCGCATGCCCTTGCTTAAGCTCTGCGCACAATGTTCGGCCATGTCGCGCCACGCGGAGCAGCGCATGAACAGGGCCTGACCATCTTCAAACTGGCCCGTATTACGGTTCCAGGTACGCGGAGTGGAGGCAATCGTGAAGCTGGCCACGGACGAGCCGTTGCCAACTGTACGGATTTCGGGATCAGCGGTGAGGTTACCCACCACAGTGATAATCGTTTCGCCTGCCATCGTTACCTACTTACTTTGCAGCTTGTTGTTTTGCAGCTTGAAAAGCTTGGAATTACTTACTTGCGAAGAATCTTCGTGCGGATGACGGATTCGTTCAGGTTCAGCAGACGATCGAGTTCGTCGCTGGTGGCCGGCTCAGCGGAGTAGTTGACCACAACGTAGTTACCTTCGGTCTTGCCAGCGATCTCGTAGGCAAGCTTGCGACGGCCCCAGATGTCGATGTTCTCGACAGCACCGCCTTCCTTGGTGACAGTTTCCAGATACTGCTCGGTCAGCTTCTTCAGACCACGCTCATCCAGCTCAGGATCGGCAATGAACATCAGTTCGTACTTATGCGCAGACATCACCCACCTCCTTCGGACTATCGGCCATGGACCTTCCATGGCAGGAGTGTGTATGCGTACTGCCTTCACACATCTATATAAGAGGTATAAAGATGCATTTCAGACAACCTGTTCAGCATAGCCCTTCTGCTGGACGAGCGGCAATCGCGCACGTTCCGCAAAACAGGCGCGTCATGGGCACCCGCATTGTTATATTGAATACAGCTACTTTTGTACGGTTGGCATACCGTATTTACGCGACTCTAGATTTGTGGAAGGCGAAGCATGTCGGCGATTCTCGAAGGCACTCCGGATAAAAAACTGGCTTTGGTAACGGGTCGTGCATACCCTGATCAAGCCCATGAAACCGCGAAATACCTGGGAATCGACGTGCTTGAAACCACGGCCTACGATTTCGCTAACGGCGAGATGTACGTGCGCTACACCGAACCGGTGCGTGGTGCCGATGCGTTCGTGATGCAGGCGCACACCGAGCCGATCAACAAGTGGATCATGGAACAGCTCATCATGGTTGACGCCATGAAGCGTGCTTCCGCCCGCTCCATCACAGTGGTCGCACCGTTCCTTGGCTATTCTCGTCAGGATAAGAAGCATCAGGGCCGCGAACCCATCACCGCCCGCCTGATTTTCGACTTGTTCCGCGCAGCCGGCGCCGACCGTATTATGACGGTTGACCTGCATGCCGCCCAGGAGCAGGGTTTCTTTGATGGTCCGGTCGATCACCTCACCGCCACTCCGGTGCTGCTCGACTACGTGCGTAACAACATGCCGCTTGAGAACACCACCATCGTGTCTCCGGATGCCGGCCGCATCAAGGTTTCCGAGCAATGGGCCGCAAAGCTTGGCAATCTGCCGCTCGCCTTCATCCACAAGACTCGTGACATCACTCGCCCGAACCATGCCGAGGCACATGGCATTATCGGCGAAGTCGAAGGCCGCGACTGCGTGGTGGTTGACGACATGATCGACACCGCGGGCACCATTTGCGAGGCTGTGCGCACGCTGAACAATGCCGGCGCGAAGTCCGTGACGTTGGTTGCCACCCATGGTCTGCTGTCCGGCCCGGCTGTGGAACGCCTGAGGAATTGCGGTGCCAAGGAGATCATACTCACCGACACCGTGCCCGTTCCGGAGGAGAAGCGTCTGCCGAACATGACCGTGCTGTCCGTAGCTCCGCTACTGGCTGCCGGCATCCGCTCCGTGTTCGAATCCGGCTCCGTTTCCACGCTGCTCAACGGCTTGCCCGAAGACATGCGTCCGCGCAACATTTACGCCTGATTCGCGCAATCTTTTCAACGTAACAAAAACTCGCCCCCATCCGGTCGGCGAGTTTTTAATGTCAGATCTTCCCAAAAACGGGGTGCCGCATCCTACGTCGGTAGGATGCGGCACCCCGCGTATCAAGAGAGAAAAGAGAAATCTGGCTAGCGTCCGATAGGCATCCTCGCTTCCGTTATTTGGCGAATGCTTCACGGATTTGCGCAGCATTGCCATAAGAGGCCTGCGCGCCATAACCGGTGGCAGCGTATGCGGACACGTATGAGGCAAGCTCGGCCGCTTCGCTCAATGTCATGCCCGAGGCGAGTCCGGCCAGCACAGTACCCATGAAGGAGTCACCGCAACCGGTGGTATCCACCGCGTTAACGCGCACGGGGGCAATTCGCTGGATCGGCGCTGCCGAAGTGGAATCCAACACCACGGAACCGTCGCCGCCGAGCGTCACGATCGCCTGTTCGAAACCGAATCCGCGCATCGCTTCCAGCGCATGATCCCAGTCGAAACCGTCCCAATCATCGTTTTCAGGCTCGTCGATGCCCAGCAATTGCACCATCTCATGCTCGTTGACGAGCAGAATGTCGGATGCTTCCACCAGTTCGGCCGGCAGCGACGGGGTGAACGGCGAATCGTTGAGCAACACTTTCACGCCCGCTTCGTGGCACATGCGTGCGGCGGCCGTCACCGTTTCGATCGGGCTTTCCAAGCACAGGCCAAGCACGGAAGAACGTACCAGCGCCTCGCGCACGGATTCAACATAATCCACGGTGACCTGCGCGTTGGAACCCGGCGAGTACACGATAGTGTTTTCGCCGGCTGCGTCCACGGTGATCACGGTTGTGCCGGATGGTCCGAGCACGCGGCGAACATGCGTGGTGTTCACACCAGCTTCGCCCAGGGCGCCCAGCAGGAAGTCGGCGTTGGAATCGGAGCCTACCGCACCGAACATTTGCACGGTTGCGCCGATGCGCGCTGCGGCGGCCGCCTGGTTGCCGGATTTTCCGCCTGGTAACAGCTGCAGCGGACCGCCGGTGATGGTCTCCCCCGGCCCTGGCAGACGCTGTGCGGTGACGGTGTAATCCGCATTCATCGAGCCGATTACGGACACCGTGCCGTGGATGCGGTCCAATGCAGAGAGAACTTCAGTCGCGCTCATCTTTGACTTCCTTACATTAATTAAATAAAAAGGAGATTTGCGGAATATTGTTTTTCAGTATTCGCAATTATCGCAAATCTCCATTGTTTATATTGAGGATGTTATGTGCGATTATTTAGCCGATTCCTCGGTTTCCAACGCATGGTTGCCTTCGTAGATCTTTTTCTTGAAGACGAAGAACACGATCAGACCAAGCAGTGCGGTACCGGCGGCGATCAGCAGCAGGTTGGAATAGTTGGCGGCGTCACCGGTAGCACCGGTGATGGAACTGCCTGCGAGGGCGTTGGAGCCGAGCAGGCTGCCGATGATGGCAATGCCGATGGACGGAGATACGTTCATAGCCAGATCGTTCATGCCGACGCCACGACCAGATTCGTCCTTCTCAATGGTGCCGAGCACGGTGGAAACGACTGGAGAGTACATAAGGCCACAGCCCGCGTAGAACACGCATGCGCACAGGGTCAGCACCACAAAACCGGAGTTCACGCAGAATGCCGCGCCGGTCCATCCCAGGAACATGAGGGTGCCTGCGGTCACGATGCCGGCCTTGATGCCGATCTTGCGGATGATCATGCCGGAGCAGGTGCCCACCACAGCGGCGACCACGAAGGCCCACACGATGTGCAGGGAAACCTGGGTGGTGGTCATGCCGTAGATGTTGGTACCAATGGCATTGAAGATCGGGCTCAGTGCGTAGTTCACGAAGTAGAACACGAGGATCAGGCAGATGGCGCGCAGCCAACGGGTGTTCTTGAAGAACGCCGGGGTGATGAACGGGTTGGAGGCCTTGTTGATGTAGAAGGCGAATGCCACGAACAGCAGCAGGGAGACCACGAGCATCCACCATGCCATGTACGAGAAGAACAGGGTGAGGAATGCGGTGGCGAAGCCGAAGATCACGAAGCCGAATGCGTCGACCTTCTGGCCGTTGCCACTCTTGGACGGCAGGGTCTTGAGCAGGATCGGCAGGAACAGGATGGTGACGGCTGGGATCAGGAACAGGAACTGCCATGCGATGGAGCTGAGCATGCCGGCTGCGAACACGCCGATGGAAGCGGACAGCTGGTATGCGGCGGTGAACAGGCCGAAGAAGATGACCTTCAAATCGTTACGCAAGTACTTAGTGGCCACCACCAAGAAGGCTGAGCCCGCCACCTGTTCGCCTGCGGTCTGCAGCACACGGGCGATGATCACGGTCCACAGGTTTGCGGCGAAGAAGTAGTTTGCCACGAAACCGAAGAGGGAGCCGATGAACAGCGTGACGAGACCGACGGTCACGAGCTTACGCAGGGAGACGAAGTCGCCCAGGGAACCGTAGATGAAGCACACGATGCCGAGCACGATGCTGGGGAATGCGGTGATCAGGGATGCCTGGTTCGGAGCGCCGACGTCGGCGCCGACTTGCTGGAACACGAGGTTGAAGCCCTGCAGGCACAGGGTGCCGAGCACGAAGGTGATCAGCAGCGGGATCAGGGAACGGATGGCCATCTTGTTGCTGGTCACCGGATCGTCGAACGGATCAGCGGATGCGGCGCTGGTCACAGCGGTTGTTTTGTTAGACATTGTAAAAATCCTTGATTCTCTCGAATTGCGCGATACGCGATACGCGATTTGTGATACGCGATTGTTTGGCTGGTTACGCTTATTCGGCTTTGGCCGCGAGGCCGGAGATGCGGGTCATGAATTCGTTCAGGAAGCGCGGCACGTCAACGCCGACGGCCACCTTCATGGTCTTGACAGGGTCGTTCAGGCGAGTTTCGTCGCCGATGGTGCGTCCACGGGTCGGACCTTCCACGTCGACCTTCATGTTGATGTCAAGGGTGGTGACGAGGGTCGGGTCCACCGCCACGCCGACGGCGAGCGGATCATGCAGACCGCAGCCGCCCAGGTGCGGGGACGTAGTCTCGTAGGCCTTGATGTAGAAGTCGGTCATGTCGGCCAGGAACTTGCCGGCCTTGGTGCCGAGATCGCGCCACTGCTGAGTTTCCTTGTAGGTGAGCAGGGTCTGCAGGGTCACGTCGAGGCCGATCATAGTGGTCGGAGCGCCGGAACGGAACAGGTAGTCGGCGGCTTCCGGATCCTGCGAAATGTTGGCTTCCATGCAGGCGTTGCAGTTACCGGGCACGGTCAGTGCGCCACCCATGAGCACGATCTGGCCGATTTCGTCTTTGATTTCCGGAGCCTTCTTCAGTGCGGCTTCGATGTTGGTCATCGGGCCGGTCGGCACGTAGACGAGATCCTTGCCATAGGTCTTCACTGCGTCGATGATGAAGTCTACCGCGGATTCGGTTTCGACGGAGCGGTTGGAATCAGGGATTTCCACGTCGCCGATGCCGTTGTCGCCGTGGATGAACGCGGAGATTGGCAGTACTTCGAAATGGTCGGTGGTGCTGGAGTGCGGCAAACCCTGATACACCTTGACTTCCGGGTGGCCGAGCAGGTCGGTCACGGCCAGTGCGTTGCGCACACCCTGCTCGACGAGCACGTTGCCGTAGGTGCCGGTGATGCCGATCAGTTCAATCTCCGGGCTTCCCAGAGCATACGAAATGGCAAGCGCGTCATCAACGCCGGTATCAAGATCAAGAATCATCTTTTTCATGTGTGTGCCTTTCCTCTTTGACGGGCCTGACGACGGTCCACCACCATACGGGTGCGTCGTCAGTTATACATCGAGCACATTCTCGATTGTGTTGTGTTGACAAGATTTATGATAAAGCGTTTTATCAAGAACGCAAATTCGGCACTACCCTACGGCGTGTTGCTTTTATTTCCAACAATTTAACCGTATAAGAAACTCCGACGACACTTTAATCAAGATTTATCAGCGCCACCCGTCTCATCATGATCCGCAGGTATCTAAAAATCCTCAATCCTACGCGCAGGCGGCCTGCACCAGTTTCGGCGTAAGCACTTCAACCTGCGGATTAGAAAGCCACGGGCGAGCAGCCCTCGAATCCACGCCGGATTTGGTACGAATCGCAACATCAATCCGCTTACGCAACATACCCCAACAGGCGGCGGCCAAATCAGTCACGCTCTGCTCAACGGTGGTCATACGCCAACCAAGACCGAATCGTTTGAGAATATTGTCGTAACCAATCACCTGCATATCCTCAGTAACATGCAACCCACGCTCCGCCATACGCTGACGGAAGCCAAGCGCCATCACATCGTTGCAGCAGAACACGGCCGTCGCCCCGCCATCGATGATCTGATCCGCAGCATGATAGCCACTACCGAAACGGTAATCACCCTCAACACACAGCGAAGAATCAAAATGCTTCCCCGACTGCTCGACGGCATCCACAAACCCACGACGACGCTCCGCAGCACTCGACTCCGCAGTATCGCCAGTCACAATGCCAATACGAGTATGACCACCCTCCAACAGATAACGGGCAGCCAAACGACCGCCAAGATAATTGTCAAAACCAACGGCATCGCACCAACCGCACTGCGTCAAACGATCAATCAACACCACAGGGCACGACACAAGCGCCACATCCTCACGCAACCGCTCAGCAGCATCGCCAGCGCAGGACTCGCGCGCCGGAATCAGCATCACACCGTCCACCCCACGAGCCGGAAGGCGCTGCAACAACTCATGCTCGGTAACACGCGAATCATCGGAATTGGCCACAATCAGCGAATACCCCTGCGCGGCGCACTCATCCTCCACACACTTGGCAAGCGCCGCGAAAAACAAGTTCTTAATA
Source organism: Bifidobacterium hominis (assembly GCF_040095915.1). Classification (NCBI taxonomy): domain Bacteria; kingdom Bacillati; phylum Actinomycetota; class Actinomycetes; order Bifidobacteriales; family Bifidobacteriaceae; genus Bifidobacterium; species Bifidobacterium hominis. The sequence continues at coordinate 160,848 of NZ_JBBMFR010000004.1, forward strand.
TCAGGCACGATCAGCGCAACCAGCTGGGACTGCTTGGTCACCAAGCTTCGCGCGCTCTGATTCGGCACGTAATTCAGCTTCTTCGCCGCGTCGGCAATGGCCTTGCGCTTCTCCTCAGACACGCGAGCCGGTCGATTATTCAACACCAGCGAAACCGTCGTCACAGACACCCCCGCGGCAGCGGCCACATCCTTCAGTGTCGCACGATACGCCATCAAACCCCCTTAAAACGTTTCTCCCTCCAGCATAAATGCCATGCGATCCTGACGCGCCCAGCATCGCAATCACAAACAAATTCCTTTCACAGCAAAATAATCCGCATTATTTCCAGCGGTAAATCGTTTCTCGGAAGTGTTTTTTGTATACTCACAACGTTTTGTCTGAAATGAGCGCCACACAAGAAGAGAGGAACCACCATGCAGCCAACCATGCAGAAAAACAATGTGAAACAGCGCAAGACCATCGCCATCATCGCCATGATCGCAGTAGCTGCCATCGCGCTCGCAGCCGTCGCCATCATCGCAGTCTCCAACAAGCGAGAAATGACACAAGCCGCCAGCGACACCTGCACGTTGAATGCGAAGGCGCTCGCCACGCATCAGCAGAACTTTGAAGAAGCGCAACAAGAAGCTGAAGAAGCAGCGAAACTCACCGTGAATGACGTGGCGGACGGCACCACGCTCGAAACCCTGAAGGATGCGATCACACTGGCCAAAGCCGTGGAAAGCGCGCCAGCATGCCCCGCAAGCGGCAATGCCAGCGACTTCACCAAAGCGACGGACGACATTCGCAAATACGCCGACAACCTGCGCAACATCACCAACGAACTCGACGCGGCCGCCAAGTCGGTGGTCGCCAGCCAAGAACTCAAACTCGAGTCCGCCAAGTAAGTCAAGTAAGCCGCCCCGACGGTTAGCGCCGACGTCAGCGCCAAACCCTACGTTCAACGGGGCCAAAGTCATCCAAGTCTGCAACTTCGCCCCCATTACAAGCATTTTCGCACCACATCGGGCTTATATATGGCAGATTCGACAGGTCGCCCGGAGACATTTCGCTTATATATGGCAGGTCATTCCGGAAAGACCGCAGTTAGAGGGTGCAAAATTACCCCCTAACTGGCTTGTTTCAAAAACAGACTGCCATACATAGGCGAAATGCCTCCGTGCAAACCCCAAAATCTGCCATACATGAGCGAGATACCATCTGCCGACTTTCCTTTATTTTGCATTATGCGTGCATTTTACGTAGAATACACATTAATTGCACGCAAGATTAGGGCAGGTGATTCAGATGGGCAATATTACCATTCGCATGAACGACGATCTGAAAGCCCGGGTCAACCAGACACTCGACGCCATAGGCATGAATTTCAACACTTACGTGACCATGGCGAGCATCCAGCTCGTGAACCAGCAGCGCCTGCCTTTCGACACTTCCGTGCGCGCCGCGGAACCAAACGAGCAGACCAAGCGCGCCATGCTCGAAGCCGAAGCCAAGGAACGCGGTATCCTCCCAGACGACGCGGCCACCTTCAACAGCGCGCAAGACGCCATCGCCTGGCTGCACAACAATCACGGCTGAACAGGCAAAGCGCCATGATTACCATTAAATTCGACCAACAATTTCAGACCGACTTCAAACGCATCTCACGACGGATACCTCAAATCGTAACGGAACTCGAATATGTAATCGAAGCTATTGAGGAGTACGGGCACGTTCCGGAATCATATAATCCTCACATGCTTGATCACCCACGAGGAATCTACTCGGGATATGCGGAATTCCATCTTGCCGAAGGGAAAATGGATGTGTTGGTGATCTACTCGGAGCGGCCGGAAGCGTCGACAATCCGATTCATTCGCATGGGATCCCACGACGAACTGTTTGACGGTCCGTTGCTTTAGATGAGACCATCGTAGGACCCAACGAGATTCAGCCATCGATTTCCGCCCAATAAAACTTTTTCCCACCATATCGGGCTTATATATGGCAGATTCGACAGGTCGCCCGGAGACATTTCGCTTATATATGGCAGGTCATTCCGGAAAGACCGCAGTTAGAGGGTGCAAAATTACCCCCTAACTGGCTTGTTTCAAAAACAGACTGCCATACATAAGCGAGATGCCTCCGTACAAACCCCAAAATCTGCCATACATAAGCGAGATATGCCCATGAATTACGCATCTATGCCGTGCAGGCGCGACCTCGCGTCGCTTAGAGGCTTGACAACACCTTCCATTTAACAAAAGTTGTCAGTTGCCACGCACCAGGAGACGCAATAGGGGCCGCACCTTCGAGGTGCGGCCGTTTTTCATCCTTCACCAAACCTGGATCTGCAACTAAGGCTAGCGAACAAAATGTACGCCAAACCACACATCCATTCCCCGGCGAGGTTGACTCGCCTGCAACGTGTCTCCTCGATCACCGCTTACCGAACTTCAATTGTCCGGCTTGCGCCACACGAACCGAATTCTTACTGGCCTTGGGCGCGGTAGCGGGCTTCGGTGGCGGCTTTGGCGGGCTCCCACCAGGCGCGGTTGGCAGCATACCAAGCGATGGTCGCTTGCAAACCGGCTTCGAAATCGGTGTGCACGGGCCGCCAGCCGAGTTCGGTACGCAGCTTATTGGAATCGATCGCGTACCGTCGATCATGCCCAGGACGGTCACACACCCAGTCGAACGCATCTTCGGCACACCCCATAAGCCGCAGAATCATACGCATCACGGCGATGTTACTCATTTCACCGTCCGCGCCGATCAGGTATGTTTCGCCGATCCGCCCGCGTGTAAGAATCTCCCACACCGCAGAAGAGTGGTCTTCCGTATGGATCCAGTCGCGCACGTTCTCGCCTGTGCCATATAGTTTCGGACGCACGCCCTCCATGATGGAAGTGATCTGGCGTGGAATGAATTTTTCCACATGCTGGTACGGCCCGTAATTGTTGGAACAGTTGGAAATCGTGGCGCGTAGATCGTACGTGCGCACCCATGCGCGCACCAGCTGGTCGGACGCCGCTTTCGACGCACTGTACGGACTCGACGGCTTGTATGGCGTACTTTCGGTGAATCTGCGTGGATCGTCGAGTGCAAGGTCGCCGTACACTTCGTCGGTGCTGATGTGGTGGAATCGTACGTCATACTTACGGGCGGCTTCAAGCAAATGGAACGTACCCTCCACATTTGTTGTAATGAAGGGTTCGGGATTGGCAATGGAATTGTCGTTGTGTGATTCGGCCGCGAAATGCACGATCGCGTCATGCCCGGGCACGATACGTTCCAGTAGTGCAGCATCGCAAATGTCACCTTGCACAAGTTCTACTTGTGACTGCGGGAGACCGGCGATATTTTGCGGATTTCCTGCATATGTCAGCTTGTCGAGCACGGTTATGTGCACGTCAGGATGGTTACGTGCCACATAGCGCACGAAATTGGCTCCGATAAACCCACATCCGCCGGTCACGATGATGTTGCGCGGCTTGAAAATCTCACTACTCACGATTTCAGAGTACCGGCAGGGTTGCATAGTCGAACACCGTTATGTTTGCGCCTCCACGTTTTTCAATGATCGTTTGTCGATTCAAACCCATAAAGCATTCCCCCACCAGACGCATCAGTACAATCAAAGCTGTGAGCCTTTTATCTCAGGAGGAATCAGCCGCTATGAACCAGCGCCCTTATGCCACGATGGTGACAAACTTCGATTCCACGGAACAGAAACACAGCTGGGAAAGGCTTCTCCAGGAAACCCAAAGCCAGGAAGACGAACGGTCATCAGCTCAAAACATCTCCAGCACCACACTCCCATCAGTTGAAGAGCTATGGCACACACGAACCTGCGAAAGCCTACTCAACGCCCACACTTCATTCGCCACGCATTTCGCCGGCATAATTCGCACCGCATATCTGTATTGCCCGCAAATCATGCTGTCTGATGCAGAGGTTTGCGACGGTCTCTTCTTTCTCGCCCTCGGTCCCAATACTGTCAATTCGCTGCTTGGAAAATCATATAAAGATGGCCCGTCCATCATTATCTCTGGCCGAAGTGATTCGTTTGAGGAATGCCTGTTCAACTTCACGCTCAGCACAGTTGGGGCCGTTCAGGCGAAGGCTCAGAAGGCGGCAAAACGAGACGATTGTTTACATAATGCAATTGAAAAATGCCCCGCAATGCCTGACCAATATACTATTCGTCCATTGGAATATTGCGCACTAGATTGCACAATCAGTTATACTGACGCACTTTCGCAACCTGCAGAATTTTACCAAAATCTTACCGAGAAAATCAACCTTTGGAAGCAACAACAAATCGGAAACTTACCTGAAATTATCACTTTTGCTTTTTCTTCTTTTTTTGAAAAGTCCGAAGATACTTACGCTTATCTTGCCCAGCGATGGCAGGATTGGCTGGATGCAGTCGCCTGTGGATTAGTATATTATGAGAATCAAAATGCTGAAGACGTGCGTAACCGTATCAACGAGGGACGTGAAAATCAGATTAAAAACATGGACTTCGATAAGCTGTTTGCGAGATACTCTTGTCAGAACAGCCTAATTTTGGAAACGCATCTGAAGACCAAGAACCCTTTTGGGACAAAAACAGCAGATGCACTCGAAACACTCCAACAAGTTGCTGAGATGTCGCAACGTTCAGAAGCTTTTACCTATATTGATAAGAAATATCCAGACAAGTTAGGCACAGTCGAAGTTTACGCAGGAAAAACACCAACTGAAAAGATTCATAACAGCACGGATAGCGCGGATAGTACGCCGAATCAGTTGTTGAAATCTTGGTATCAGTTCGTCTACCAACGGACTCTTGCCACTCATCTTGGTGCATGCCTTATCGCTGTCGCCGCCACGCCAAATGCATATGAGCAGATTGCCGGTAGAAGTATGGCAGATTCCATTGAAGAGGAAGCTGGCATATTCCGCAAAATGGTACGTTCTTTCAAATATCTCACCACTGCAAATCCTTCATCTTCCCTCACTTTGTCTGGGTCTATAACGGAGATTTTGGGTGGCATGCCGTATCATGTTTTCTCTTGCTTCTGCTACGAGGCGCGCACGACCATTGATAATTGGAGGAACTGTTCTCCCACAACTCCGCTAAGAACGCAGAAGCTGCACACCAGGAACACTGCTTATCTTATTCAGAAGGCAAGCGAGGAAGTCAGCCTTCTTGACGACGCCAAGAGTATGCGGAACAAGACAGCACTTGCATTTGTGCTCGCTCTTATTTCGGTGTTTTGCGATCAAATTTGGTTTAACGATGGCACAGTCCCACTTTGGCTGGTTGTTATTGTTACTTGGTTTGTTTCTGTGGTTCCTGATTTTGGAGAGTTGTTCGCCTGGATCAGAGGTGTGCATTCGAGCGCCAAGACTGTTGTGTTTATGGGGGATTGATACATGGCTACTGATTCAATCCAACACGTTGTTCCTGTAGAAGATGGAATTCCTCCACTTGATATTCAGTCTGAAACTGAAGTGTTCCGCGAGCATGGTGGGGCAGGTTTTACTGTAACTAAAAATACTGCGGTCGTACGCTCAACTGGAGAACGCCTACAGTTTCACGTCGCTTCGGTTCGAGACGGTAAAACGGGTGCTGTTTGCATTGCAGAGCAGATTTTGTCTGATGGAACATCCACTTTTCTTCTTGCACGCCACTGGAGGGTAGCCACCAGGCAATGGGCTTGGGAATTTCCACGAGGCATGGGTGCCGATGATGAGGATTCTCGAGATACGGCTATCCGTGAGCTGTCTGAGGAAACAGGAATCACGGTTTCACGGGATCAGGTTAGAATTCTGCAACATATTCACGCCGACACAGGCGTTCTTCGCGACAATATTGCCGTCGCGAGGGTCTTGCTTTCGGAAGAAGATTCGCAAGTCTGCAACCCTACCGACTGGGAACTTTCGAATTCACGCTATGTTCCTGCCAGCACAGTGTGTCAGATGATTGCAGGTGGAGAAATCACTGATGGCATTACGCTTGCTGCCTGGTCCGTGTACTGCGCTCATTTTCTGTTCCCACCAGCCGAAATGGGGTAAAGGATTTATTATCCTGCGGATTTTCAGCATACGTTAGCTCGCTAAGTACGGTTGTGCGCACGTCAGAATCTTGCATACCGCATAGTTGAGCGAGACACCAAAACCCGAATGTGTTCTCGCTCAAAATCCCAGTTAACCTTCCAGCTACCTTTAAGACATCCGCTAGGCACCCGTTCGTCCACAGCTGAACACTAAAATATACCCGGTTTAATTGTACAGAGCCTCCAATTATAAGGGGGTTGTCTTTTTGAAGGATGCGACGATGCCTATTTTCTCGCCTGACCGTCACGCTTGCGCACCTTCATACATAAAACTTACTAAGCAGCCGATTGCGGGTGGAACATATCGCCCTCTTGCGGACAACGAAGACAGCAACGCCTGTGCTCCATCCACCCTTTCAGGTCACCACAGTTCAAAGCTGTATACGCAGAAGTCGGCAATTCACGCCACCTCCGACAACACAAGCGTTTTCATTCCCAACGTCGACGCGCTCCATCTGCCAGAAACGGCTGATAACAAGTCCGGCAACGGAGCATTTGGCGAAGCAGGGAACGACAATATCCATTTCACCCCCCTATCTGCCGAAATTCAACTCGCGCAAACTGACGAACATCCTCTGATGCAGGCCTTTGAAGTCTGCAAGCAAGCAGCCCGCACCACAACAAACGCGCTTTCCACCGCAGGGCACGCAGTCGTAAAAGCCGCCAAAACTACCGGCCACGCCATCCATGTCGCCGCCACAGCAGTAAAGACCGCATGGCACACCTTCACCAACTTCAAAGCCGTTCAACTCATCATCAAATTCTTTAGGAAAGCATATGACCCGTGGAAGAAGCGCATGAGGTTCTCCTATGCGTTCTACGCCATCGTGTTCACCCTATTGACTTCTGCCGAAGTCATCTTCCTTCAGTGGGGAGTGTATAGCGAACCCGAATATGCAGAAGATTCAGAGGTTGATTATACGACTCAGATTTTGCAAAGCGTTGCTGGGCAAACCACTAGATTCGTCAGCCAGATTTGGCTTGAACAAAAGTATCAATTTCTCCTTAATTTCATTGGCATAGGGCTTATTTACCTTGCATTAGTTTTTGTATTAAATCGCTTTTGGATAGCGACCGTTATTTTCGGTGCCGCTATGACTGCCTACGGCGTAGCGAACAGCATCAAGATGGGACTTCGTAACGAACCTATTCTCCCTTCAGATCTTAGCTTTGTATCAAATGGCAATGGCGGGAGCCTCCTTTCTTTCATACCGAAAGACCAGCAAGCTCTCGTTAATGGAGCAATCACCGTATTAATCTGGTTCTCTTGTGCCTGTCTTCTTCTTTTCGTTCTTGATGGAAGACGCCGCTTTATTCACTGCTCTTGGAAACACCCCTCTTCGAATGCCAAAAATATAATTGGGACATCATCTCGCGCACTTGCTGCAATTCTCAGCATCGTTCTTCTGGTTTCCTACACATGGAATCTCAATATTCCTGGAGCTTGGTCCTATACTCTGGCAACCAACTTAGGATACAAGCCTGTCCCGTGGAACACCTATGAAGATGCCAAATCAAACGGCCCAGCCACTACATTTCAAAGTCTCGTAAGAGTTAAGGCAATGGATAAGCCGAGCGAGTACAGTAAAAAAACTATGGAAAAGATAGCCGCTCGCTACACTAAAGAAGCAAATAAAATTAATACATCACGGGCAAACATCCTCACGGATAGCACTGTGATTCTCATTTTATCCGAGTCTTTTTCTGATCCCCTGCGTGTTCCTGGCATCTCCTTTGATATCGATCCGATGCCTAACATTCGAGCTTTGAAAGATGTCACCACCTCAGGACTTATGCTATCGCCAGGCTATGGTGGCGGCACAGCTAACATCGAGTACCAGTCTCTAACTGGAATGAATCTCGCTAATTTTAACGATCAGCTTATTTCTCCTTATCAACAACTTGTACCCAGTCAAAAAAACGTATACACCTTCAATCAAATTTGGAATGATGCATGCCAGGCGCAATGCTCATACGCTTTTCATCCCTATTTGAAGAATTTTTATCTTCGAGATTCGAATTATAAAAAATTCGGTTTCAAATACTTCCGTACAATCGACAGCAAACCGGCGTTGAAATATCAGGATCACATTGACGCTGGCTATGTTAGCGACGCATCGGCATATCAAAATGTGATCGACCAGCTTAATCAATCTGACGGAGAATCCCAGTTTATTCAGTTGGTAACCATGCAAAACCATTTGCCATACGGGGACTACTACACCAACAATGAATTTAAAGAGGCAGATACTTCAACAGGTCTCGATGAAAACGAAGAAGTTCAGATTGATACCTATGCAAAAGGCATCAGTTATACCGATCAGGCCACGGCCACATTCCTCGATCAACTAAATATGATAGAACAGCCAATTACTGTCATTTTCTACGGAGACCATCTTCCTGGCATCTACGCATCAGCAGCAAAGTACAAAGAAAATCAACTCACTTTACACGAAAGCGATTATTTCATATGGTCTAACTCTTCTTCTTCGAGCGCTGGTTCAAAGCTATCGCCCGAAGAAAGCGATTACTCGTCTTCGAACTTCTTTATGGCTAGCGCCGCAGAACACATGGATGCGAAAATCACGCCTTTCCTAGCTCTGCTTACAGAAGTACATCAATCTGTACCGGCAGCCGGCAGATTCGCCTCGACCGATGCCGATTGGGGTACTGGGTCAGCTAGCTATCTGGATTCTTCTGGACAGTTAATAAAAAAGAAGCATCTATCATCAGAAGCAAAACAGCTACTGGAGGATTATCGTCTGATCCAGTATGACCAGACCGCAGGAAAAGGATATCTCAGCGAAAACTGGTTTAATCGAGTGCCATAAAAAGGAAACGGCAGTCAGGATGCTCTGGAGGGGGAAAAACAAGAACGTATACTGGTGTTATGTCTGCACTAGAAGAAAACCAAGAATGGGAAGCAGTTAATAGAATTGTTTTCCCTACTACAGACGCGGAAAGCACGCTTCCTCTCTACGTTGTCAATTGGACACCGTCGCACCCAGATCCAGCTCTATTTGATGCCCGAGAATCTCTGGAAAAAGTCACCTTCTCAAGTTTAAGTAAACGACAGCTCTCGGGGACTCTCAGGAATGGGATCTTTTCAGCACAAGAAGCAAGTAAAACAGAGCTTCCCGCGGGATCAGTTTTAATTAAGTCTCGAACTTCAATTGAGTTGGCAGCAGGTCAGCACGTCTCATTGTGCACTTTCTTCAACGCATTTCCGGCAAGTTACTGGCAACGCTGGACCAAAGTTACCAACGTACGTTTTATTGCGAAAGTTGGCGGCGTCGGACGTATCGTCGTCATGAAATCATCAGCCCGAGGAATCCCCTCTCCTGTTACCACAATTCCTGTGACACAAGAAGATGAATTCGTCGAAGCCGACATTAGCTTATCTGGCTTCATGGATGGCGGATTCATTTGGACTGATATGGAATCCGCTTCGAATGACTCTTTGACCGTTACCGACGCCCAATGGCAGGTCCCCACCCAAGAAAGGCGCGCCCCTCACAACTCGTCTCTTTCAATTGCGATCACCACATTCAATAGACCGTCATACTGTTTGAATCAACTTCAGACCATTGCCGCCGAAAAAAACTTACGAGATCATTTAGATACAATTTATTGCGTCGATCAAGGAACAGATCGAGTACAAGATCAACCCGATTTTCAGCAAACGAGAGAACTCCTAGGGCAACAGCTAACATATATCCTGCAAGACAATTTAGGCGGATCTGGCGGTTTCTCACGAGGGATGTATGAAACAGTCAAGGCCCAGAAAAGTGCATACGTTTTACTTCTTGATGATGACGCAATCACCGAACCTGAAGCCATATTAAGAGCCCTTCAGTTTTCCGATTACGCTACCAGACCAGTTCTCGTTGGTGGTGGAATGCTGCATCTGGACAATAGAACTGTACTGTACTCTTCCGGCGAGCGCTTTGACGCAAGCTCTGCAATGCCAGCACCAGCCACCGGCACACATTACAATCATGATTTTGCTGTAAACCCGCTAAGGGATACTCCTGAACTGCATAAGAGGATCAATCCTGACTTCAACGGCTGGTGGCTATGCCTCATCCCCACGGAGGTCTTGAAGAAAATTGGTCTTTCCATGCCGGTTTTCATTAAATATGACGATGTGGAATTCGGCTTGCGTGCCAAAGAAAACAACATTCCGACTATATGTCTTCCCGGTGTCGCCGTGTGGCACCAAGCATGGCATGATAAGGATATTTCCAGAACTTGGGAGGAGTATTTCGCTCAAAGGAATCGTTGGCTCTGCACTCTTATGCATTTCCCCGTACCAAGCAAAAAGTTTGCTTTCCGAATGCTTTATGAAGATGCTCATCTAGGAACAAAGCTTCTTTATTCTGCCATGAAGTTAAACCATATGGCACTTCGCGATTTGACCGAGGGGCCGGAATACATCGTCAGATGCCTCCCGCAGAAACTAGCAGAAGTTCGTAAAGCAAGAGAAGGTTTCACAGATAGTCTTGTTCTGCATAATCTCGACGATTTTCCAGCGGCACTTGCAGACTATGAACCGACATTCATTCCGTCGGATCCCAAAACCGTCACGAAGATAGGGCTCAAATCCGTTATTTCTGCATTCTTTTCTCAATCGAGCGGAATAAAAGACACTCACCCTCAAGTGTCCATCATGTCCAAGGATGTAATCTGGCCGGCTTTTAACAAAGTATCGTCGGCACTTGTAACTACTGCTGACGGAAACGGAGCGGCCTGGTTCAAGCGAGACAGCAAGTTGTACCGCAAGGAGCTTTTCCGCTGCGTACATCTAGCGGCCAATATCTTGAAGCAGTGGAACAAGCTTTCTCGCCTTTATCGAGAGAGCGATTTCTGCAGCATAAATACTTGGCAACGAATTTTCAATCAATCAAGTAAATAAAAGCAGTGAGTGGCGGTACATCAGAGTCGGTTCTCGACGTGTACCGCCACTCGCTGTTTTTACTTTGCAGCTACTTGTGGATAATCAACTCTCGGATTGAACTTCCACGCTTCAATCATCTTTTTGTACATCTTCTTTCTCAACGGCTTTGCAACATTTCCATGTCGCATACCGTTCCAGACCAGCGCGCAAAAACGCAAATACTGATAAAAACCTTCATGATGCAAGTGATAGGAAGCCTCATTACGAACTCCGTAAGAGAACTTCCAAGCGTTTTTCTCATCAATCATGGAGAAGTTAACTCCCCGGTTAACACCCATATCATGGAGAACGACACTGTCAAGTACCTGCACGCCAGGGCAAGACTTCGTTATACGAAGCGTGTACTCAGCATCATCGAACCAAATGAAGTATTCCTTATACGGCAAGCCAAAAGCTTCCATCACCCAACGTGGGATTAAGACAGAAACGAAGGAGCATCGGGAAACCATGACAATGTCAAGTCCTTTAGCTTTCAACCTTCCCCAATCCCATGTCGGAATCGGATTATTCATTTCCGAGATAGTTCCGTCAATAAACTTCACCATGGAACAGGCAAAAGGTACGTCAGGCCCCAGCTCCGCTACTGCGCTATCGTACCCGAGCACCAACTTATCTAGAGCATCAGGTTCCGGATAACCGTCATCATCAAAAATCCAAGCGTAATCAGCGCCCAGCTCATAGGAGCGACGCATGCCAGCAGAAAAGCCTCCTGCACCACCCTCATTTTTCTCAAGCGTGACAATATCCAACTGCATGGAATCTGACAAGGCGAATCGCTGAGCATACTCCTGCAAATATTCCGCAGTTCCATCCGTTGCAGCATTGTTAACAATGACCAACATCTGCGGAAGTCTCGTCTGCGATTCAAGCGAAGCCAAAACTTTTTTCAACTTCTCAAGACGGTTATATGTTACGACAACGGCCGCTACTTTTCTCACGTCTGTTGACATCAGTCGTGCCACTCCTTCAACATCTTCTTGAAATATGCCTCAGCAGATTCAAGCTCAGAGAACTTCTGAAGACGAGTAAGTTCACTCTCCCAAAGCTTCCTGCGATCTTCTTCATTATTCAAAATATGAGACAGTGCGGATTTTGCGTCATGTACAAAGTTTGAAGTCATACGACGGCACAAACCCCTTGGAGGAATTAATGTTTCTTGAGAACCAACATTAGCTGAGAGAACGGGCACTCCAGCACTAATGGCTTCAATACTCGTCAAGGTGATGCCTTCGTTAATTGACGAGATGAGTAACGCATCCGCATCCCGATATGTCTGAGCGACAGGAGCATCCAGCGCTCGGCGCTCTATGACTTCTTCCAACCCATATCGTTTGATCATCATGTCGGAAAAAGCATCCATATCTCCATTTCCTTGCATGATGAAACGAACTTTTCCAGGATAAGCCGCATTCACAGCTTTAGCCGCAAGAATGAACGCCTCAGGTCGTTTCTGACGAACCATGCGACCAATGTAAGCCACAGTAAAAGGCTTCGTCTTATCTCGCTCTTTAAAACTTGGAGTCTTAGCATCAGCAGTCAGGCCAACCAAAGGAGCATCTACGACTTTCTCTGGAGCAATCTGATGATCGTTGATTAACCAATGTTCGAGTTGGGGGGAAATGACATGGTGCAGGTCAATCCACTCATCATGAGCTACGGATTCCTTAGGGAACCCACCGTGGAAGTAATACTCCACAATATGCAATGAATCGACGATTCTAGTCTGAGGGAAATGCGTCTTAACCCACCACGCGTTGTCATACATCCACTGGCAGTGGTGAATCAAAATACCAGCAATATCAAACTGTTCAAACAAAGCACGCAATACTGGAGAATCCCCCGGACGCTCTTGTACCGGCATGGTCATAGGCAATAGGATAGCGTCATCAAACGCTGGATTAGCAATCCATGGCTGATGCCCATCACGATCAGTAATGACAATCGGGATAAATCCCGCAGCACGGACAAGTTTCACTGTTTCCAACGCCCAACGTTCAGCTCCTCCAGCCTGGAACCAATGCATAGCAACAATCACAGCTCGCGGGCTCCCCTTAGGGGCCTTCCCCGGCGTAATTTCAACCCATGGATGTTGGACTTCACCAGCGTTGTTGACGTTGTCCGCACTTCTAGCCATGATCTGCGGAATCGGCTTTTTCCCGATATTTTCACGTAGCGCCCTCTTCATGTCGCGAAATACATCGAATGCGGCAGGAACGGATGCCTCTAGTGCGTTATAGAGCTTGACAGCTTTACTGTCAATCGGGTGATTCAGCTCGACATCTTTATCTGTTGCCTCATCCGGCGTCAACAAGATATGACGGACATTATGATCAAGAATCTGGTCATCACCTGCAAAATAGTGGGGAGAGAAATCAGTTTGATTTCTGCTGACAGAAGTAGCCTTAAAAACCATAAACGGAACAAGCCCCATTTGTTCGGTAATGTCCCCACTAAGAGTAGAGGTATCCGTTAAACGCGGATACTGCCATTTTTCGCCCATATACAGCTTATATGTCAGAGTTCTCCCCGGTTGGATCAGTGAATTATAATCCACCGCACCATAAACCAGCCTTTGCATACGCTTGCTAAGATTTTCTATCTGCGCAGCGTCCTTCTCATCAACCTGGAAAAAATGTCGCATAAGTAACAGCGTAACCCACTTTCATCTCCACTGATGCCATCTTTTTTATTCTCACACATAATGTCCGGTTACTATAACTACATCAAAAAAGCCGCGTGCCTCAGATTCCAAAGGATAACGTCCGCCCCAGAATGTGCATGGAATCGAACTTCAGCCAAACGTGCATCTTTCGTTAAAAATACTCGAGAAAGATTTCAAGGCACAGAACGGGAAACACTCCTTACCTTCCCGCAACGCATCCTCTTACAATAGAAGAACTTTATCTTGAGCATATAATCTTGTTTAAAGATGCTATCAGCTATGTTTTATCCTTTGAGGAAGCCACAGGAATGACTCGTAGTATTGAAAATATAGATGAGTCACATTCTACCGGCCTCTACCCCATCGGCGATTGAGTTCCAACGCAAAATATGAGATACCGAAATTTCTCTATGATGGCGCATCCCGCATGGAATACCTATCTTACCCGTTACTACGGAAACTATTTTAGAATTCCAAAAAAAAAATAATAACTCCCATGAGCACGTTGCCAACGATTATTTGAACTCTGAAGCAGTATAGAACTCCATGCATCGCTATCTCGACAAATAAAAATAGGGACGTGATCGAACATACATTCGATCACGTCCCTATCAGCTCATCTAATTTGTTTGATCTGCAACGCATTATCATTCAGTAATGCATAATCACGAGTATGCTCATCACGAACCGCAAAGATACAGCAGTTGTCATCATTCGTGAACGCAACCATGTCGGTAAGGTTTGGATTCTCTGCATTCTGGGTGCGTAGCGACACAACAAGCTTGAATTCCCCATTGTTAAATAGTTTCAACGGCACTTCAAACTTCACCTTGCAATGACCATGCTGGTTCAGCTTAATCACATTGGCTCCAGTATCGTAAGTGACTCCGCCACGCTTTATGTCGTGCATAGCAATTGCAAGATAATACGAGTTTGGCTCGTCATACTGGTATTCCACTTCAAACTGGAACGTATCATCGCATGTCAGAATCTGCTTACTAAGCGCATTAATCCGCAACATTGGGACTCTGGCGTTCAAACCTGTTGGATATTCATCCGCTTTGTCATTATCCGTGTCACGTTTATCAGCACGCATATTTTCCAAGGTATAGCGGTTAGCAACATCATCTTTATTCCCGTTAACAATGACTTCGCCATCTTTAATAAGAACCGCCTTATTGCAGTACTTTTTCACTGCGCCCATATCATGCGTCACTAAAATAACGGTCTTTGTCGGATCTTTTTTCACCTTCGCGAAATAGTTATCACACTTACGCTGGAATGCTTCATCACCGACAGCAAGAACCTCATCCAGAACCAGAATGTCGCCCTTAGCTTGGATAGCAACAGAAAACGCTAAACGAACTTGCATACCAGATGAATAGTTCTTTAGCTTCTGATCCATGAACTCTTCAAGCTCAGCAAACTCGACGATGTCGTCGTACATGTCCTCGATTTCTTCACGGGTAAAACCAAGCAAAGCTCCGTTGAGGAAAACATTCTCTCGACCGGTCAACTCAGGATTAAAGCCGACCCCAAGCTCGATGAAAGGAACGAGCTTACCTTTTACCTCAATCCTTCCGGAATCTGGAACATATATGCCGGAAATCAGTTTCAACAACGTTGACTTGCCACTGCCGTTACGGCCTACAATTCCAAAGAAGTCACCTTGGTGGACTTCAAAATTGATGTCTCGAAGCACATGCTGTTCTTTGTAGCCTTTGATGCCTTTAGTCCAATTAATGAAGGCCTGCTTCAAACCGCTCGCTTGCTCTGTTGGAAGTTTGAAGTATTTGCCAACATGCTCAACTGAAAGGACAACCGGACGATCCACTTCCTTGATGGAAGCAGATTGAGACTGTGTATTAAGCATCACATGACCTCCGCGAATTTACGATTATGCTTCCGGAACACATGCACGCCCAGCGCAAGCAACAGGAACGCGAGAATAACAGGAATGATCGCAATCAAAGGATTCCCTACGAGTGTCCACACGGTAGGTTGCGTTTCTGGGGCAATCAGATTGTGCCGAATATCTTGAATCGTCTGCGCAATCGGATTGAGTAGCTGTATTTTCGCAATAATCAAGCCCCATTTGCCCAAAGAATCGTTATCCATCACCATGGAAAGCGGATAAATAACCGGAATCGAATAGAACAGTACCTGCTGCAGAACTTCCCATAGGTGAGCGATGTCGCGGAAATAGACATACATCGTTGCCATCAAGAGAGCTGCGCCCAGTGCCAACACATACAATTCAATGAAATTTAAGGGCAGCAGCAAAACTCTCCAAGTGAACTGGATCTTGGAGAAGATAGCAAAAATCACAACCACTAAAAGATTGATACCCAAACTGATCAATGCACCAATAGTGGCAGAGACAACCACGATATAGTTCGGGAAATGTATCTTCCGAAGCAAGTCACCACGATCCACAACCGCTCTCAAACCAGTCGCTGTGGCTTCTCCGAAAAACTGCCACGTACTAATTCCAAGTAGCAGAACAACTGGATACGTCGATGTTCCGTCCGACATGCGTAAGAACTTCGCAAACACTACGTACATCACGCAAAAAAGCATCAATGGACGCAGAACGGACCATGCAACTCCGAGAAACGACCCCTGATAGCGGAGCTTAAAATCCGTCTTGACAAGCTCTTTCAACACTACCAGCGAATAGTGGTAGCGCTCTTGAATCCTCTTCACAAATGTATTCACGACTGACAAGTCTATCGACTTACGACCCCAAGATAATGCCCCTACCGTTTTCTTCGCAAAATCCTCAGCACACAACCAACCATCCGCTTGTCTTGCTACGATAAATACACCACATAAGACACAGGACCTGATAAAAAGTGAACACATCATCCAATAAGAGAAATGTATCAATTGAGCTTCTTCGGATAATCGCCATGCTGCTGATTGTCGCATGCCATTCCATCATTCATTTCAACTGGAATACACATCATTATGATTTAATGCTCATCCAGGAACCAGGATGGACAAACGCTCTCAAGTTCTTGATTGTGCAATATGGACAAGTTGGCGTATCTATCTTCTTTATAATCTCTGGCTATTTCCTGATAGATAAGACTTTTAAAAGAAGACGCATTTTCAAAACATGGTTTCAGATGTTTTGTTACTCAAGCGGTTTTTTTATAACACTTTTAATCATTGGAATATTCTATAAATACCCGACAGTCATACAACCGTTAATGCAAGGAAGCGAGCTATTCCGGACTATAGCCGCCAGCTTTTTCCCATTCTTCTATGGGAGCTACTGGTTCATCAGCGCATACATACTCATGCTTTTATGTGCGCCATTCATCAATTCCTTATGTCAATCACTTTCCAAGCGCGCTAATCTAAGTCTGCTCGTTCTTTTTTCTTTTTTAAGCATCCAGATCCTCATCTTTGGACGAGTTTCCAACTGGAACAATTTGACATATGCCATTTTCGGTTATCTGATTGGCGCTTTTATCAAAAAGAACAATACAGAGATTTTGAAGCGAATGCGCAGCACAGCCCCCATGCTTGCAGGCATCGTTTTCATGACACTGTTAATGCTGCTATTTAATTATTTCGCATCGTCATCATCGCCCATTAGCAGTGCACTCGGCTGGACAAACCAAATTCACAACGGAATAACACTATTCCCAATAGCGATAGGAGCATTCGTCTTCATTATCATCTCACGCATTAATTTCGACAGAGTCCCAGAGCTTGTTAGTAGAACCATAGTAGGGATTTCTTCCACGACGTTTGGAATCTATCTTCTTCATGAGAACATCTTCGGATTCAGGATCTTATGGGAATATGTGTCTAGAATCTGCTATGCTCCTGATAACCTTTTGCTTCGAGGTATAGCAGCATTCTCTATTGTCATTGCCGTATTCCTTGCCCTAAGCTGCATCGCAAAAATAGTAGATACCTTATTCGTTCACCCGCTTACTGACAAGATATTAAGTGTCATAAATAAGCGCACCAACTGACCATAGCGTCCATTCGAATCTAGTCTCGCAAAACAGAGAGCGCCTCATTCCAGTCTTATCTTTAGCGCCATACATTGGCAACACACTAAAATAAGCATCGGCTTTGCTTAACAAGTTTATCTCACCCGTCTCCGACCACAGCAGAAGCTATAGTGTTTTACATGCTCGAAAAGAACCCAAACCCCTCCGTTGCCGTGCTACTTCCCTGCTATAACGAGGAAGTGACCATCGGTAAGGTCGTTCGCGATTTCAAGACTGCTTTGCCTCAAGCAGACATCTACGTTTACGACAATAATTCCACTGATCGCACCGCCGAGATCGCTGCGTCAGAAGGCGCTATCGTGCGTAAGGAACCGCGCCAAGGCAAGGGCAATGTCATTCGAGCCATGTTCGAAGATATCGACGCTGACGTGTACATCATGTCTGACGGCGACGATACGTATCCAGCTGACGCAGCACCTGCTATGGTCGACAAGATTCTTGAAGGCTACGACATGGTGATTGGAGATCGTCTGAGCTCCACGTACTTCCAAGAAAACAAACGCCCATTCCACAACTTCGGCAATAGGCTCGTGCGCGGATCCATCAATGGACTGTTCGGCGCGCATGTAACCGACATTATGACTGGATACCGAGCTTTTTCCTTCACTTTTGTAAAGACCTATCCAGTGCTGTCGCGCGGCTTTGAGGTCGAAACTGAAATGACCATCCACTCGTTGAACAACAATCTCCGTCTTTTCGAGATGCCGATTCAGTACCGCGATCGTCCTGAAGGTTCCGTCAGCAAACTTGATACTGTTGGCGACGGCATCAAAGTGATGAGCACCATCTTCCGCATGATCCGTGAGTACAAACCACTTCCCTTTTTTGGCGGCCTCGGCTTGGTCATCGACATCATTGGTTTGGTTCTTTGCGGCAGCGTAGGCATTGATTTCGTACACACTGGCATAGTTGCACGCTTCCCCACGCTCATCGGTGCCGTGATGCTCGTTATAGCGGGCCTTCTCCTAATTGTCACAGGAATCATCCTTGACGTCATGGCCAAGAATGATCGGAAAGAATACATTCTTAATGCGAATCAAATCGCATTTTTAAAACGTAGCTCTCATCAGTGAGAACTTCTAGAAAATCCATATTTAATGTTCGGGGAGTCCTGCTAGCATGAAGCACGCTAAGTCAATTATCCTTCTATCCACCCCTGCAGCTTGCCTAACATATGTTGCACTGGCTGTTAGACTGCCGACGTATGGGCTCGCTGCAGGAGACATCGATACAAACGCCTTTCTTGATACCCTTAGCCGTCAGGGGCCTATCAGTTCTTTGCTGGGAGTATTCGCAATTATCGCGTTATACACGCATAAGGCATCTGTTACATTCGATAAATTCTCCAAACGAGTTCTAGCAGTTGTTTCTGCTATCTTATCCTTGACTATTGTTTTTTCAGGGAAAACAGAAAGCCAGAGTCGCGACAGTATTTCTTTCCCGTGGTACACTGTGGGTGACCCTGCTTGGTCGTCTAAACGGTATGTCGCTTTTCTCGTATTTCAATTTTTCTTCATATCTCTCTTCCTGTATAAACTACTGATATTTGCAGTTCAACTTGTCTTAAAACAGGATACAATAAACAGACGTTCGAAACTTTTATCTTCAATACTTACAATAAATATAGGTAACAAAAAAAATATACTTTTAAGCACGCTTCTAGTTTTTGTATTTTGGCTCCCCATCGCAATAATCAACGGTCCAGCTATCATCGACGTAGACTCCATGGTGCAGCTCATTCAGATGCGCGGATTTAGGGCATGGGATCCCATGACCATGGAATGGTTAGATGGATATAATCTTACTGATCACCATCCCTTCTTGGATTCCTTTATCTACGGAGCATTTGACAAAATAGGCCTGTTTTTCGGACATGAAATCGTCGGGTTCCAACTTCTGATTATTTTACAATTACTCGTGGGGTCTTTTTCATTAATACTCTCCCTGGCTTGGGTTAACACACGTGCCAAAATCCCCGAGAAGGTGTTCATTTGTCTATTCGCCCTTATACTTCTAGTCCCGTGTTTCTCCATGTACATGACAGTCATCTTGAAAGACACTACATGGGTTCCGTTCTTTTTGATTTGGGCTGTTCTTTTTGCAGAAACAGTGTTTCGGTTGTCCCAAAAACAGGACATCAGCACTAAGTTAGTAGCTACACTCATCCTTTTTGCTGTAATCGCTGGATTAACCAAAAAAACATCCATATACGTCACCACCCCATCAACCGCCATCCTCCTTTTCTTCTTTTCTCACAGAATCAAAATCCTCTTATCAGCTCTTATTCCGCCCCTAATCACGCTGATCATAATTCCGAGCCTGCTGTTCCCAGTCTTGCATATCGCACCAGGTGGTCCGCAGGAACCTCTTTCTGTACCGATTCAGCAAATCACCAAAGTACTGATTGATCATCAGAATGAACTGTCAACTTCGGATCTACAGACAATTAGCAGGGTACTTAAGATCGATAAGGCGAAAAAGAACTACGATCCTCTGACAACAGACAATGCCAAACACTATGGCTATAAGACAACTTCAACGTCAAAAGACCGAGTTAATTTTCTCATGCTGTGGGTCAAACTATTCTTTAAGTATCCTATAAGCTATTTCAGCTCAGTCACATTCCTCAAAGACGCTTTCCTTGTAGGTCCAACGTACTACTACACAAGCTCCGTTCGATGCGGATGGTACGAAGCTGGAGGGTACGCAATCCTTCCAGAATACAAAGAGTGCACTCCCTCAACTCTGCAATCTAGAATAGCTTTGCCCTTAGTTAATCTCCTAAATAGAATTCCCCCATTCTCTTTTCTTGGATCAGAAAGTTTGTATACGGCATGGATTCCTTGTCTCTCAGTGGGCGCATGCATCACACGAAAGAAGTGGAAAAATTTGATTTATTTCACCCCAGTTCTTTTTTTGGAATTGACAATGCTGATTCTTCCAGCCCATCAAGTCCGATATTCTCTAGGTCTACTCTTCACATTTGCGCTAACAATTGCTGTCCCGTTCATAGGTAGTCCAAAAGATACAAATAAAACCATAATGTAAAAAATGGCTGATCTGTTGCGGATGTTCCCAGAAAGCAGATCAGCCATTTGGCTATTTCACCCACTTTTGGGCATTTGTTCCGTTGGAAGTATACAACTGCACATTAGTGCCGTTTGCACTGGAACCACCATTCACATCCAGAACCGCATTTTCTGCGAGCGCTGACTGGAACGTATACGAGCCATCAGAATTCTTGACAGCTATCCACTTCTGAGCGTATGTTCCATTGGAATCGTACTGTTGCACGTTGGTTCCGCTGGCAGATACACCGCCATTCACATCCAACACTTTGCCGGAGTTCACACTGGTCAAGGTCACATACCCGTTGGAATCATGCGTCACTTTCCACTTCTGAGCATTGGTACCATTACCTGCCCAAATCTGCACGTTTCCATAATTTGAACGGGAAGCGCCGCTTACATCCATCTTCATAGACGTATTAAGCTTCGATCCGAACGTGTACGTACCATCCGGCAGATCCTGCCTATGCTTGGCTGCGGTTTCGTTCAAACGTTCGCGCAACGTTAACGGCGCCTTTGCAACCAACCACTGTTGAGCAACGGTGCCATTCGGCGAATAAAGCTGCAGCTGAGCCTGCTGCACAGCATTGCCACCTGGAATATCGACAGCTTTGTTGGCGTTCACCGACACCAACGCAATCTTGCCACTGCCGTAATTCCGCACCGTCCACTGCTGAGCAACAGTGTTATTACTCGTATATTGCTGCAATGCCGCTCCATTAGCAGTGGATCCGCCAGCCACATCCAGCATCTTGCCCGAATTAATATTGACAATCTTATAAGTTCCATTGCCAATTGATTCAAATCGATATTTCTGGGCGTTCGTATTATTACTTGAATAAAGCTGAACTCGTGCCCCGTTCGCCGTTGACGCACCCGTCACATCCGTGACAAGTTTTTTATTCGCAACCGAAGTGATAATCATCGACACTCCAGTAGTTATGCTGACGTCGCTTGACGAAACAACGAACAACTGCGAAGCGGTACCATTCGGCGCATACAGCCGAATCGCAGCACCATCCGCAGTATTTCCGCCGCTCAAATCCAAAACCCAATTACCGAGAGCGGACTGCAAATAATATCCCGCTCCAGAATCACGAATAAACCATCGTTGAGCCTGAGAATTATTCCGCGAATACTGTTGCACTATAGCGTTATTCTCAGCAACGGCATTGCGCACATCCAAAGCCTTGCCGGAATTCACATTGACGATCTCGTAGCTCCCATCAGACTGCCTAGTAAAAGTGAACTGTTGAGCCTTGGAACTGTTACCGGAATACAACTGAATGGCGGTGGAATCTGCAGCACTTCCCCCAGGAATATCAACACTGGACGCGACTTTGGAACGAACATTGATGTAATAATTGCCATTCGGAATGGTAACTGCAGTCATTTTGCGTACATCAATGGCCGCTTGTAAATCATTGCTACTCCCGCCATTCACAAACTCCTTGTTCCCAAACGCATTCATATCCACATTGCCGCTGATGCCGTCCACCTTGCCGGTACTGGTGTATTGCCATCCGCGACTGTTGGTCGGGAACGAGTCGAATCCCATGCGAGCGCCGTACTGCGCCACCCACGCGGTTTTAGCGTAAATGTTGGCATGTTTCAGCGGCCCTTGCAGGTAGCTGGTGTACGAGTAGACGCCCAGATTCTTGTATCCGGCGGACTGCAGTGCGCTGTACCAATTGTTGACGATATTGTTGTACACGTTCGGGTCGGTGGGCGGCTTGTGCCCTTCCCACGTCCACTTTTCCAGGTCGTAATACACGGGGTACGCCAGATCGCTCGGATTCACGCCAAACTGCTTGAGTTTGGCGACCACGTCGGCACCTTCTTCTTTGGCGAGCGCCGGAGTGTCCGCGTAGGAATACCAGTAAATGCCGAACGGGATGCCAAGTCTCTTGCATTCGGAAATGTTACGTTGCGCTTTCTTGTCGGCATTGTTGCCTTCGCCGTAGCCGAGGCGGATGATCGCGCCTTCCACGCCGTCGGCTTTCGCTTTGGCCCAATCGATATCGCCTTGCCATCCGGAAACGTCGATCACGCCTTTGGCTTGCTGCACGAACAGGTTGTTCTGGTAATCAAAGAAGGCTTTCGAATTGTTGTAGGTGCCCCAGTGCGCGCCGTATTCATTGCTTTCGAATTTGGCTGTTTGTACTTTCGTGTTGGATTGCGTGGATTGCGCTTGTGCGGATTGTAATTGCGCAGATTGCGCACTCACCTTCGCCGAAGGTTGTTCCACGGATTGTTTCACGGTTGCGTCGGATTGCTCGGATTGCGATTCCGCGCTATTTGCGTCATTCGCGTCGGCTACAGCATTTTTGACATCTTCCGCACTTACCGGAATGAAGGATTCGCCGTTGGTTTTGGCGAGCGGGTCAGGCTGCTGATCCTGCGTACCGACCAGCGTCGCATCGGTTACGGTTTCGCCGGTTTCAATATTCTTGACCTCACCTTCGGGGGTGACGGCCAGGTCTTCCGAAACCACGGTGGCATCGTCGGAAATCTCGTCACTGACGTTATCCGGAAGTTTCGCATTCGGATTGTCGGGCATGCTGTCTTGCGATTGCTGGTCGCCCGTCTGATCATCCGACTGATCGTCAGACTGCACAACAACGCCATTTTGCGCAGAATTGGTACCGCCTTGCACTGCATTGCGTGCAACAGAATCCTCAATCGCAATATCCTGCAATGCGTAAGCCGGCGCAACCGCAACGGAAGCCGTCAACGCAACCGCAGACAGCGCAGTCGCAATCTTCACAACATGATGTGGCGAAACCATTCGTCAGCCTCTCTTGAATAAAGTCATCAAC
Source organism: Bifidobacterium hominis (assembly GCF_040095915.1). Taxonomy (NCBI): domain Bacteria; kingdom Bacillati; phylum Actinomycetota; class Actinomycetes; order Bifidobacteriales; family Bifidobacteriaceae; genus Bifidobacterium; species Bifidobacterium hominis. The sequence continues at coordinate 184,477 of NZ_JBBMFR010000004.1, forward strand.
CCCAAATAATTCGGCGCAAACGCCCTAATCGCCAACTCTAACTGCAACCCACAACCCCGTCCATCCCCAACTCCAAAATCATCCCGGTCCCCACATCTCACGCATTACACACTGATAAGAATCGACTAGCTCGTTAGAGACATCCGACATGACATCATCCATTTCCATATCTCCTTTCCAGCATTCTCGCTGACCTTCCCATCACGCTTCGTAGAGGGACCATTTCCAGGAGGGGAGTACGTGGATCGTGCCAGTGGAATCGGGAAGTTCAATGGTTTCTTCCTCGTTAAGCGTGAGAATCAGGCCAGAATCAACGTTGGTACGTTGCATAACCGCTTGCAGAGAGCCGATTTCTCGCGCCCTGGTTTTCTCATTTCCCATATTGGCACACACTTGAATAAGCCCATACGGTTCCGTAGCAAGAGCATCGCCGATAAGAAAGTCAACTTTCTCCTGTTTGGACGTCGGCATAGTGTACGAAGTGATTGTTTCCGTACGCCTGCCGGAAGTTCGTCTCTGCAGTTCGCAGAAAATCGCAGTTTCCAGTCGTTTTCCAATATCTTGCTGGTTGGCGCGTGACACCGCGTAAACCATACCCTGATCGACGGCATACATTTTCGGCACCGCAGTACTACCCGGCTTGAGCATGGTGGAATACTCCTCAAGCTGATACACCAGAAATGCCTGCTTGAACAGCTCGAGTAACGTATTCGCCTTATCCCAATAGATTTTCCAGCCGACCGCTCGCAACGTTTCCACAAGACCATTGGTAGACAGCTCGCAGGCCGTATTGCGCAGCAAAAACAGCGCTATCTGCGTGGCGAGAGTAATGTTTTCACGACCAAGACGCTCGGCAACGTCACGCGCAACCACGTCCCGCACGTAACCTTGGAGCGTTTCAATACGATCAGCTTCAACCATACGTTGCACTGCAGGGAAGCCACCAATAGTCAAATAATCGTTGTATGCGGCTTCAAATCTAGTAATCTCTCGCGGAGAAAACACGGCATCGGCAAGAGTACTGCCTTTTGAAGGCGTTTCGATTCCTCGAAAGTCGCAGAATTCTCGGAAAGACAGTGGCATCATGGCATGCGGATGCGATCTTCCTCGGAAATTCGTTGCGATTTCCTCGCTGGACAGTTTCGAAGACGATCCAGTAATGACTAGCGTCACAGCTTCATGTTCGGCTATGCGCTGGCAGAATCCCTGCCAATTGGCGCATTCTTGCACTTCGTCAAGGAACAGATAGCAGCCATGGTCACGAGAGTCAGGATATTGCCGCCAGTATTCCGTAACAATATCGTTGAGCACGGTGTCTTGCATTGGTTGCAAACGATCGTCAGCGAAGTTGAAATAGAAAATATCATTACGCGAGACGCCGTTTTGTAACAAATCATGAATTTTCTGGAAAAGATAGAACGTTTTGCCGCAACGTCGGATGCCAGTGATGATGTGCACAGCATTGAACACTGCTGGCTGCGGCAGCTCGCGTATGATTTCGATGCGGCGTGACGGCGTAGGAATGTCAAACTGCATGGACTCACGAACCAGCATGGCATACGATTCATGTGGATTATCCGGCACCATAAGTTCTTCCTTTCGCCGTCCATTGCGAAACACCCAACAATCCCAGCATAACACTTCTCAAAAATTTTAAGAAGTTTCCACCAACACTTCTAAAAATTTTTAAGAAGTTACCACAGACGAATAAAACTCCGGAGAGGACCTGAATGCATTAACGACTACAACACGAGTGTGGGAAATCGGGAAAGGACGGGTATCATACGCTGTATATTGGCATTTCAGGTGGGCGCTCGGCGCGGTCAGCATTGATCGGACGGGGAGCTGTCACCGGGGAGTACAGAATAGTAGGCAGATTCTGGAGGGGTTATGGCACGGCATGGCAAGAAGCCAAGCGAGGAAAGCACCTCGCCACGCGCACCGAGAACACTTGCCGGAAGCGCAACGACCAACACTTCTGCCGACAGCACTGACGCCGCTGCCAGCGGTATCGCAGTCAACAGCTCGACCGCCAACAGAACATTTGCCAGCGAATCCCGACAGCCGCAAGACCTGTTCGACGCAGCCATAGCGCAAGGCATCAGCGACGGCGACGCTTGGACGGACCAGCACGTAAAGCACATCTACCGTCAGATCATCATCACCGTAGTCGTCGTGGTTGTCGTTCTGGGCGCGATCTTCGGATTCACAGGCGTGCGTGCCTCGCAGCAAATGCGCGGTCTGGCCGCGCTGAACGACTGCAAGGAAGCCGTTACGGCCATGAACGCCTCCTACTCCAAGGCGTTCCAGCTGAAGGCGAAGATCTCCGAAGCGTTCACCAGTTTTGACAAATCCTACGACCTCGACAAGCTTGCCGAACTGCACCAGACGGAAGTTACCGCGCCGAAAACGCTGAGCTGCGCAGCAGACACTTCCGCTACCATCAGCAAAGCCAACGCCGCAAAAGCCGAGTACGACAAACAGGCCAAGCAGTTCAAGCAGGCTTTGCAGAAGAGTGACGAATCCGCGGCCACCGATGGCGGTGACGGCGCTGATGGAACGGACGGAGTCGCAGCCACGGACGGCGCTGCCGACTAATCCAACGCAACCGACGCAACCGATTTACTGGACGATTAATTCCTCCAGTAAATCAGTTGATCGCAACGCGACCAATCAAACCGGCCATCAGCCTTACCGCTTTACGTTTCTCCCGACTCTCTTTCGCGTTATTTCACACACTCAACGTTTCTTTTGATCCTAAGATCAAAAGAAAGGCAAACGGCAGACAAAAGAAGAAACGCTGAAATTCCCATTCTCAAGACTTCGCAAACGCAACAAGCGTTAACGATTCAAAAGAAACCGCCCCTCAGTCAAATGACAGGCAAAAGAAACGACTCCGACAATACAACAGGCAAACAACGATCGGATGACCATATTTGTGCGTATCGTAGCAAAAATGGCTAGGCTACGACATGCAGATATGCTTTAACCACGTCATGCGGAAGGGGCTGCTTTGAACAGGAAACGACTGGCACGCGTGATTATTGCCGTCGTAGTGACCATGGCGATACTTGTGGCGATCATCGTTGGCTGCGGGCCGAAATGGGGCGACGGTTCAGCGAATTCCAACGCCGGTAACGCCAGCAGCTCGAACAGTTCCGGCGACTCCAGCTCCTCCAGCACAAGCAGCTCCAGCACAAGCGACGATTCGTCCGCAAACTATGCGACCCGCGCATCGGTACAACTCCCCTCCTACTACATGGAGAACATGGTTTTCCAACGTGGAAAAACGCTGGTAATCAAAGGAACTGCGCAGACTTCACAACGTGGAAAAACCGTTAACCCAACACAGCTGGTCACAACGATTTCCCAAGGAAAGAAATCATCATCAGCACAAGCAAAAATTTCCAAAAACGGTGATTTCACTTGCACTTTACCTAAGCAGAAAACAAGTCTTAAGCCATATTCATTAACGATTTCGTACAACGAAACCACTTTGTTGACTCTGAAAAACGTGTATGTAGGCGATGTATTTGTTGCTGCTGGACAGTCGAATATGGAATTGAATTATTCGCAATACTACGAGGGTTCAGGCAATGCCTATAATTTCGGCGGTGGTTTGGTAACGACCGACGATTTGCCGAAGCAGCTTTCCGACAAAAACGTGCATTTCGTGGCGAGCGCCAATTCCTCGAAAGGTACTGATTTTCCGTTACGCGATGTGAACGAGCAGGCCGATTCCTGGCTTGAGGCAACCACCGACAATTCGCAGCATTTCAGCTATTTGGCACAGCAGTTCGCCATGCAGCTTCGCGCCGCGCATCCGAATGTTCCCGTCGGTATTATTCAAACCGCATGGGGCGGTACGCCGATTCGAAACCATGTGAAGGGCGGCGATATTTACGCGAACCATATTGCGCCTTTGGAGGGCTTCCATGTGGCGGGCGTGCTGTGGTATCAGGGGTGCGATGATTCCATGAACGAGGCGACCGCATTGGCATACGAATCTCAGATGACGTCGCTGATCAACCAGTATCGTGCAGTGTTCGACCAGGATGATCTGCCGTTCCTGTATGTGCAGTTGGCGCGTTGGCCTGGCTATCAGTACACTCAAAACGTGCGATTCGCACAGTTGAGCACGTTAAAGAACGTCGGATTGCACAATGCTTCCAACGTTGCAATGACGGTGTCGCTAGATACGGACAAGGGCACTTCAACGTTGATACATCCGCTTGGCAAGGATATTCTTGGCGCGCGCATGGCCGCGCAATATCTGGCAATGTCGGAAGGCAAGGCCGTTCCCAACGGACCTCTTATCGCACATGCGAAGCATGCTTCCGACGGTACGATCGTATTGTCGTTCCAAAAGGGCACGGCAACCGGTTTGCAGGCGGAAAAACCCAATTATTCGAAGACTGCGAGCGCAACCGTACCTGACTACACAGCCAATTCGAACGCGACGCCTTTGGATGGTATTGCTAATGTTGCAATACCGACTTCCGAATCATTGCAAGGTTTTGAAATTGCTGACATTTCCGGAAAATGGGGTTCGGCAGCGGCTGCAATCAAGGGTGATCAGATTGTGCTGAGTGCCGCTGATGGAAGTTCGAATCTTAATGCGGTAACCCAAGTGCGTTATTGGTGGAGTGGAAATCCGGCTATTTCCAGTCTGCTGTACAACGATCTTGGATTGCCGGCAAGCCCATTCATTACGATTGTTGAGTAGGTCGGCCAACTGATAGTCGGAGCATTATCCGGCGGTGATGACTAATCGATAAAGCGGACTGTAATTAGGTTGGAATCAGGCCTGTTTTATCAAATTTAAGTCGAAGCAATGTCGACGGTCAGTCGACGTAGTGCGGGGCGCTGGATGCTATGCGGGGCGTAACGCCGTTATTGCCGTTGTCTTCGTTATTACCGTCCGCAGTGGAATCTTGCGATTTACGAAGCGATCCCGCAGCCAATGAACGTATGGATCGAACGGAGCGGCCAAGCTGCGACTGCTTTTCCTGCGCGTCCGACTGGATTGCGGGAAACGCACCGGTCACAGGACGAATACGCCCGGTCGCCGTGGGAATGAAGCTTGGCGGCAACACTTGCGTAGTGATGGCGCTCGGAGATGATGCATGATAACGAGCCATCGAAGCCAGAGAATCGCGGGTATCGAGTTCACGCTGAATATCTAGCTCATCGTCGGATTCAACCATCGCCGCCCTCCTTCTTTTCCGGCAATCTCCACCGGTAATCTCTCTCCACTGGTAACGGTCACCGTTCTGAGCGTAATGCAAGGCGGCATGCCACTGCGAACGAAATCAGCGATATGCGCAACTCCCCCACTGTTTCGCAACTTCTTCGTCGCACATCTACACAACAGACCATTGGGGGAATCACCGTTTTTCGGTATAAAAAAAGGGCTTCCGGAATCATCCGGAAGCCCTACTGGCGGAGAATACGAGATTCGAACTCGTGAGGCTGTTACACCAACACGCTTTCCAAGCGTGCGCCATAGACCACTAGGCGAATTCTCCAATTATGCAACATCTCACAGTGTCTATCCGTGAAACGCAACTTGACTAGAATACAACAGTTTTTCCTAAAACCCAAATCGGCGTGTCGCAACGTCTCAAATCACCCACCCGCTGGAGGAATCTGCCCACACGCGAACTTCCCGCGTACCGAATCCCCCACCCCCTGGGACAATTCACCTGCCAACTCACCTCTCAGCGTCCCAAATCTTCCACTCACTGGATGAATCCACCCGCTGCCAAGCCTCTCACAGTCCGGATTCCTCCAGCCGCTGGAGGAATCGGTACGTTGACAGGCCTTCCGGCGTCCAGATTCATCCAGTGAGTGGATGAATCTGGACGTACATACACCCCCGTACTGTCCGGTTTCATCCAGCGGGTGGAGGAAATGGGACGTTTACGTGTCATGCAGTTAGTGTTTGGACACGGAAGCGCGTAGGTGGCGAGCATGGCGCATGCCATCACGATTGGGAGGAACACAAAGCCCCGGTGCGCATCCGATTGGGTGGCAGTCACGAATTGTGTGTCTCCGGCCGAACCGTGCCCAGCCTACGCAACCATCAGCATGCCGATTTTGCTTTTCGGCGACTATTCAAGAATGATATTGAACATCAGCGGCAGTGCGACTCCCGTTCCCGTGCCTTGCAGAATTCGCGCGGTCATCAACGCATAGGAAAGTTCAATGTGCAGGCCGCCATCACACAGCAGGTGATACAAAGTACGACTGCAGTAAGGAAGAGTACGCAACTTGAGTCTGCGTTTGAAAGATAGATAAAAAAATGGGGGTTCCCGGAGCGTGACGCTCGACGGGAACCCCCTCAAGTAGAATGCGGCGGCGCGCTACTCTCCCACACCCTCTCGAGTGCAGTACCATCGCCGCAGCCAGGCCTTAGCTTCCGGGTT
>NZ_JBBMFR010000005.1:0-163476 GCF_040095915.1 Bifidobacterium hominis
CCTCACGCATACGAAAGAACCGCACCTCCGATCATCGAATCTGAATTTCTTCAGTCCAACAATCGGGGTGCGGTTCATCTGAGCACATGGGCTTTTCATCATCTTTTACGGTTTTTCAAAACCGTAAGATGGAAGTTTGCTTTCTTAAGCTAGCTGAGCTCACTCAGCGTCGGCAGCCGGAGCGGCTTCGACCGGAGCAGCCTCACCGGCAGCGTCTTCCGGCACCTCGACGGTGACGACGGACTCTTCCGGATCCTCAACGTCGAGCACAACGCCTTCCGGCAGCACGACGTCCTTGGCGAAGACCTTGGAACCGTCGGTCAGGCCGTCAACGTTGACCACGATCTTCTCCGGCAGGTTGGCGACATCAGCGCGAACCTTGAGCTCCTGAATGTCGACGAATGCGACGGCAGCGCCCTTCGGGGTGCCCTCAACGAACACCGGCACCTCGACGTCGATCTTCTCGCCGGCCTTGACCTCATAGAAGTCAACGTGCTCGACGATGCGCTTCACCGGGTTGCGCTGAACGTCCTTGACGACGGCCATCTTGGTCTCTTCACCGTACTTGATGGTGAACAGAGCGTTGGTGTGGCGCAGGGACAGGGTGGTCTCCTTCATCGGCAGCTGCACGAAGACCGGCTCTTCGCCGCCTGCGTACACAGTGGCCGGAATGAGGTTAGCAACGCGCATGCGGCGGGCAGCGCCCTTGCCGAACTCGGTACGGGCAGCACCTTCGAGGGTAATGGTGGTAGCCATGGGCTATTTCTCCTTGTTGTATTCGTTCATTCTGTTTCGGCGCATCAACGAGCCGTGGAAAGAGCTCCTGCAAGGAGTTGTGAATCACACGCCGAGTCGATAACGGAAGCCATACGCTTCCCTCGCCAAGACAACATTCAACCAGTATACGGCAGGGACGGACATCATCGGAAAACGTCACAAATCAAAAATGGAAAAATCCGTCAAAGCACACGAAAACGCCGTATGCACGTACAATCGATAGTAATTGTGAACAATCCGTCAATCGCAAGGAATCGAGACAGCAATGAAGCATGACAATGGCACAATCGTTCGTGATATTTGCATCGCCACGGGAGCCGTGGCGGCTGCCTGTATCGCATCGTTGGCTGCGACTGCGAAATACCTGTTCCATTTCTGCATCGATACGCAATGGAAACGTTCCGTTTTCCATCAATCGCTGATTGCTCCGGAACGTATCGAGAAACTTCAGCAGGGTGAGGCAAAGGAAGCAGGAGAATGGTTCTCGCAAGCCAAACAGCCGGTGACGATTACCAGCGATGATGGACTTCGACTGCATGGATGGCTGTTCGATCCGGATTGCACTGCGCCGAAACCACACCTGTACGCGATCTGCATGCATGGCTATACCGGCGTGCCGGAGGAAACCGCAAAATGGGCACATCGTTACGCCCGCATGGGATTCACCGTATTGGTTCCGTCGCAGCGCGCCCAAGACCTGAGCGAGGGACGGTACGTCGGCATGGGCTGGCTTGAACGCAATGATCTACTGAATTGGATCGACCTTATCGTGTCGAGTGACGCCGACGCCCGTATCCTGCTGTATGGCGGTTCGATGGGCGCGGCAACGGTGATGATGACGACGGGAGACCCGCGTCTGCCGCGCAATGTGGTGTCCGCGATCGTCGATAGCGGCTACACGTCTGCACGCATGGTGTTCATCGACAACCTTCGGCATTCGTCGCATCTGCTGAAACCGCTTGCCGCGGCATGCGTGGATGCCACGGGATTGTTCTGCAAACATTATGCAGGGTACGATTTTTCGGAAGCCACCTGTCTGCAGTCGCTCAGACATACCGTCATTCCGATGCTGTTCATTCATGGCGAACAGGACGACATCGTGAGCTCACGTTTCCTCAAGATCAATTACGAAGCGTGCTCGAGCATCGATCGGGAAAAGCTCATGGTTCCCGACGCACGCCATATGGAAGCATCCGTCGTGGATCCCGAACTGTATTGGAACACCGTCAACGCCTTCATCAAACGCGCATTCGAATTGTGAGCCATGAAAACTGTGTCAAGACTCACATGAGATTTTCCTCATGTTTATCCCCAAAGTGAACATACGCAATGTTCATTTGTTGGAAAACCAATGAAATCAACGGCTTACCCACTCCTGTCACCTCCCGGCACGCTCAAGGCCATGGAATACTCCACCATTATCTTGTTGTTTGTTCGTCGCAGAGCGAACAAACAACAGAGAGGAACGAATATTACATGGTCAATCAACAACATGGGGGAAACCGTTGGGTGAGCGCTGTTATTCCGGCGTTGCTCATTCATATCTCAATCGGCACCGTATACTGCTGGAGCGTGTTCAAACAGCTGATCGCCGATCAGATGCATGTGGCCCCGGGCATTGTGGAATGGGGATTCTCGCTTGCCATCTTCTTTCTTGGCATGTCGGCCGCCTTCCTTGGACCCTTCGTCGAAAAGGACATCAAGAAATCGGCTTTGATCTCGACGGTCTGCTTCGTCTGTGGGTTCGCCGGTACCGGAGCCAGTATTGCGGCGGGATGGCTCCCCGGCGTGTTCATCTTCTATGGCGTGATCATGGGTATCGGGTTGGGCGTCGGCTATCTGACGCCGGTGAAGAACCTGATGCTGTGGTTCGCTGACAACAAGGGTCTCGCCACCGGCATCGCCGTCGCGGGATTCGGTCTGGCCAAGGCCATTGCAAGCCCGGTCATGCAGTGGCTGGTCTCCACGATTGGTCTGGCGCCCATGTTCTATGTTCTTGCCGTCGTATACGCGGTAATGATGCTGATCGGCTTCGCACTAATCAAGCGTCCAGCCGGATACGTGTATTCCGAACAGGCCCGCATCCGCCGTCGCGACATCATGAGAAAACCGGTGTTCTGGGCGATTTGGCTGGCCTTCTACCTCAACATCACCTGCGGTCTGGCATTGATCTCCCAAGAGAAGGACATCCTGCATGATGCGCTGTCCATCCTTCCAAAGTACGCGTCGCTGAACGCGACACAGCTGGCCACGGCCATTGCGGGAAGCATCAGCGTCATCCTGGCCGTCGATGCCGTGTTCAATGCTGCCGGACGTATCGGGTTCTCCGCACTGTCCGACCACTGCAAGCGCCGTGAAACCGCATATCTGGTGATTTTCATCATGTCCATCGCGGTGTGCGCGTTGCAGATCTTCACGCATTCGATTGACAACGGCACCCTATGGCTGATTGTGACGATGCTGTTCCTCATCAACGCCGGCTATGGCGGCGGCTTCTCCACGCTGCCGGTGCTGCTTGAGCAGCACTTTGGTATGAAGTCAGTGTCCACCGTGCACGGCCTGGCTTTGAGCGCGTGGGCGTTCGCCGGATTGTCCGGCAACCAGCTGGCGTCCTTCGTCGTCTCTCATACGACGGATGCGGCCCACCGATACAGCGCGCTGATTCCGATCATCACCGTACTGTACGCTGTCGCTCTCGTGTCTATCATCGCCGTGACGCTCGCCACGAAAGGCAAGAGCGCCAACGCCTTGTCATCACGCTGACACGGCGGACAAGCCTATCAACGCCTTACGCGGATGTTCTGGGCATTCGCCCGCAACCCGCTCCACGCCGAGGAACAGACTCCGGTCCTGTTCCTCGGCGAACTTCTTTCCATTGGTATATACGATGTACATGATTTCTTCCTTTCCCAATCCATTTCTCCGTATTCCACCGCATCACCTTCTGATTCACGCACACTGACGACAGCCATGAAAACAATGACATCCCCTCCGTTGCGGTCGAATATATGGATCAAATACCACATGCCGCAATACCATGACGGATAAGGCTCCCCTGCCCACGTGTTTTTCCGTCACACAGGTACTGTAGCAGGTATGGAACAATCATCTAGAGCTTTCCCACCGTCCCACATCGAAGTGCGCGGTGCCTGCGTACATAATCTCAAGAGCGTCGACGTCGACATTCCGTTGAACGAATTAGTCGGTATCGCCGGTATCTCCGGGTCCGGAAAGAGCTCTCTCGCTTTAGGTGTGCTATACGCTGAAGGATCCCGACGCTATCTGGAGGCTTTGTCGACGTATACCAGGCGACGTCTCACCCAAGCGAGTCGAGCGCAGGTAGTCGACATACGTCATGTGCCTGCGGCTCTCGCCCTCCATCAAAGACCTTCAGTGCCCGGCGTGCGATCCACGTTCGGCACGATGACGGAGTTGCTCAACAGTCTGCGTCTGTTGTTCTCCCGTTGCGCCTCACATGTCTGCGAGCATTGTGGCGTACGCAACCGTCCCACAATGAACGTGGCGGCCGAGTTGCCTATACGATGCGCATCCTGCAACCAACTCATGCATCCACCATCCGCCGAACAGCTGTCGTTCAATTCCGCCGGCGCATGCCCGACCTGCTCCGGAACAGGTATCGTGCGAATCGTCGACCGTGCTTCCCTGGTGCCAGACGAGACCAAAAGCATCGACGACGGCGCAGTATTACCATGGGGATCGTTGATGTGGGATCTGATGAAGCAGGTGTGCGGCGCGATGGGAGTGCGCACGAACATTCCATTCAACCAGCTGACCGACGCCGAGCGGGACATCGTGTTCAACGGCCCGGCCGTCAAGAAACATATTCTATACAAACCGAAGAAAGGCAATGATTTCGCCGAACTTGACTTCACGTACTTCAACGCCGTGTATACCGTGGAGAACGCGCTCGCCAAAGCCAAGGATGAGAAGGGTATCAAACGCGTGTCGAGATTCCTCAGCGAGAAACCATGTCCGGATTGTTTCGGTACGAGGCTTTCACAGCAGGCTCGTCAACCGCAGATTCTCGGTATTGATCTGGCACAAGCCACGGCGATGACACTTGACGAAACGATACGTTGGGTGCATTCAGTACCTAAGTCATTGCCGCAGGAGATGCGTGCGATGGCCACAGCCATCTGCGAATCGTTCGAGGATACGGCCGAGCGGCTCGTGGAACTCGGATTATGCTATTTGTCGCTTGACCGCGCAGGTGCGACACTGTCCACCGGCGAGCGCCAACGTGTGCAGTTGGCCCGTTCGGTGCGTAACCGCACTACAGGCGTGCTGTATGTGCTGGATGAACCGTCTATCGGATTGCATCCGGCGAATGTGGATGGACTGTTGGGCGTGATGCGCGATTTGGTGGCTGACGGCAATTCGGTGGTTGTGGTCGATCATGATACCCGTGTGCTTGCCGCGATGGATCATTTGGTGGAGATGGGTCCGACGGCTGGTGCCGAAGGCGGTCATGTGATCGCTCAGGGTTCGGTGGTGGATGTTGTGACGGCACCTGGTTCTCAGATAGCGCCTTTTCTGCGTGATGGTGGCAAAATACACGAGCGGGTGCGGCCGCAGATTGACTTAGATGCGATGTTCGCCAAGGGTCGGATTCATTTGGAGACGAATACCGTGCATACGGTGCATCCGTTATTGGTGGACATTCCGCGAGGGCGTCTCACTGTGGTGTCTGGCGTGTCGGGTTCCGGTAAGACGACGATGGTGTTGGAGACACTGGTCCCTGCGTTGCGCTCGGCCGTTGATGGTACCGTTTTCCCAAGCTCGATTCGTCTGATTGACGCGGATGGCATTTCGAAAGTGGAACTGATCGATGCCACGCCCATTGGAGCAAACATCCGTTCGACCGTGGCGACGTATTGTGGTGTTCACGATGATCTGCGTCGTGCGTTTGCGAAGACTTCCGATGCCCATAAGAAGAATCTCAAACCTGGCGCATTCTCATACAACACGGGCAAGTTGCGCTGCTCCACTTGCGATGGAACCGGTACCATTTCGTTGGACGTGCAGTTCCTGCCCGATGTTGACGTCACGTGTCCCGATTGCCATGGGACGCGGTATGCACAGACCGCCGATGACATTCGATTGGTTTGCGCGGACAGCGTCGCCCGTTCACTGCCGGAATTGATGTTGCTAAGCGTCGACGAGATGATGCCTCTATTGGATTTCCTACGTCCCGTTCGATCGAAACTGGCCACACTGCATGAGCTTGGCCTGGGGTATCTGACACTTGGCGAGCCGACTCCTGCGTTATCAGGCGGCGAAGCGCAACGGCTGAAGCTGGCCAGCGAAATGGGACGCGGACAGTCCGGTTCGGTATTCGTGTTCGACGAGCCTACGATCGGGCTACACCCGTTGGATGTGCTGGTATTACTACGCGTGTTCGACTCGTTGGTGGCTTCTGGGGCGACAGTTGTAGTAATCGAACATGATCTTGATGTAATCGCGAATGCGGATTATCTCATCGACATGGGTCCGGGCGGAGGCATGTCCGGCGGTCGCATCGTATGCGAGGGAACACCGGAAACGATCCGTGCCTGTCCTGACAGCGTCACGGGCAGATATCTGCGTGGATGATCCGACGCGAACTCGCCCGTGACGGTTTCCAATAGCTGCTTTCCTCGGGGTTGTCTGGGATACAGTCAGAAATCCCAGTCATCGTCGTCGGTCTCGACTGATTTGCCCATCACGTACGAGCTTCCCGAACCGGAGAAGAAGTCATGGTTCTCGTCGGCATTCGGACTTAACGCAGCAAGGATCGACGGGTTCACGTCGCAGATCTCTTGTGGAAAAAGCGCTGGATATCCGAGGTTCATTAACGCCTTGTTGCCGTTGTATCGCAGGAACTTTTCGACATCCTGCGTCAATCCGACAGGCTCGTAGAGGCTGCGCGTGTACTCCACCTCGTTGTCATACAACTCGTTGAGCAGGTCGTAGGTGTAGTCGCGCAGTTCACTGCGTTTGTCCTCGCCGACCCGCTCGAGCCCTTTTTGATATTTGTATCCGATGTAATAACCATGCACGGCTTCATCGCGGATGATCAAACGGATCACGTCGGCGGTGTTGGTGAGTTTGGCGTGCGCGGAGAAATACATCGGTAGATAGAAGCCTGAGTAGAACAGGAACGATTCCAGCAGCGTGGAGGCCACTTTGCGTTTGAGTGGACTGTCCCCCTCGTAATAGTCGAGCACGATGCGCGCTTTTCTTTGCAGATACTCGTTCTCTTCGCTCCAAGAGAACGCTTCGTCGATCTGTCGGGTGGAGCACAAGGTGGAAAAAATCGAGGAATAGCTTTTGGCGTGCACTGATTCCATGAACGCGATGTTCGTATAAACGGCTTCCTCATGCGGGGTAAGCGCATCAGGTATGAGGCTGACCGCGCCAACGGTTCCCTGGATAGTGTCAAGCAAGGTGAGGCCGGTGAATACGCGCATGGTCAACGTATGTTCGGCCTCGCTCATTCCGCGCCAAACGGGCAGATCATTGGAGACTGGCACTTTTTCCGGCAGCCAAAAATTGCCGGTCAGCCTGTCCCATACTTCAAGGTCCTTTTCATCCTCGAGTTTGTTCCAGTTGATGGCGCTCACGCGGTCAATGAGCTTAATTCTCTGCCGAGGTACGGATATCGGTGCCATGATGGTCGTCCTTTCTGATCGTCGTCTTATTGTCGCGGCCGTATAGCCGCCTGTATTCGTCCGGAGCCGTCAGACGAAGCATCGCGCGGTAAACCAAACGAGACATGCCTTTTCCTTTCAAGCCAAGAGTTTCACAACATGCAGCTGACGCAGCCTTGCACTTCGGTGCCAGACAACGCCTGCTGACGAATGCGGATGTAATACAGCGTTTTGATGCCTTTGCGCCACGCATAAATCTGCGCCTTGTTCAAATCTCGGGTAGTCGCCGTATCGGGAAAGAACAAGGTCAACGACAGACCCTGATCGACATGCCGTGTTGCCTCGGCATACGTATCGACAATGGCCTTCCATCCGATTTCGTACGCATCCGCGAAATACTGGAGATTGTCGTTGGTCATATAGGGAGCCGGATAGTAGATCCGTCCAATCTTGCCTTCCTTGCGAATCTCAATCTTCGAGGCGATAGGATGGATGGAACTCGTGGAATGATTGATGTACGAAATTGACCCCGTGGGCGGCACGGCCTGTAGATATTGGTTGAAGATACCGTCACGCATGATGTCGTCACGCAGACGCCGCCAATCATCCTCGTCGGGGATATGGATGCCACGTTGTGCGAACAGCGACGCGACTTTTCCGGTCTTCGGCACCAGCGATCGCTCGCCGTCCGTGTATTTGTCGAAATAGTTGCCTGCGCCGGCAGGCTTCGCATAGGCAGACCGTTCGAAGCCTCTAAACCGTGTCCCGCGTTCGACTGCGAGATCATGCGAGGCACGGTAGGCATGGTAGGCAACGGTCATGAAGTACATGTCGGTGAAGTCGAGGGCTTCCGGCGAACCGTACATGATCGATTCTCTGGCAAGGAATCCATGGAGGTTCATCTGTCCCAATCCGATGGCATGGCCTTCGTCGTTGGCGCGTCGGATGGATGGCACACACGCTATGTCCGTATGTTCCGACACTGAGGTCAGTGCGCGAATCGCACGTTCCACAGTTCGTCCCAAATCACCGTCCATCGCTTTGGCGATGTTGAGCGATCCAAGATTGCAGGACACGTCACGTCCCACGTGATCGTAGGACAGATCCTCATGATAGGTGCTTGGCTCCTGCACTTGGAGGATTTCCGAGCACAGGTTGCTCATGGCGATTCGCCCGTCGATCGGGTTGGCTCGGTTCACAGTATCTTCGAATACCATATACGGGTATCCGGATTCGAATTGCAATTCGGCCAAAGTCATGAAGAACTCTCGTGCGTCAATGTAGGTTTTTCCGATGCGTTCATCGTCCACCATATTCCGGTAGTTTTCACTGATGGAAACATCGGCGAAGGGTCTGCCTATGACGCGTTCGACGTCATATGGGCTGAACAGGGCCATACGTTCGTGTCTCTTCGCCAGTTCGAATGTAATGTCGGGAATCACTACTCCAAGAGCCAAAGATTTGATGCGAATCTTCTCATCCGCATTCTCGCGCTTGGTGTCGAGAAAACGCATGATGTCCGGATGATGAGCGCTGAGGTACACCGCACCGGCACCCTGTCTAGCGCCCAACTGGTTGGCGTAGCTGAAAGAGTCCTCAAGCAGTTTCATCACAGGCACAACACCGCTGGACTGGTGTTTGATGCGCTTGATGGGCGCGCCGGCCTCGCGCAGATTGCTAAGCAACAGCGCGACGCCTCCGCCTCGCTTGCTCAGCTGCAGTGCGGCGTTGATGCCACGCGATATGGACTCCATGTTGTCTTCGATACGTACGAGAAAACAGCTGACCGCTTCTCCGCGCTGCGCTTTACCGAGGTTGAGAAAAGTGGGAGTCGCCGGTTGGAAACGCCCTGATACGAGTTCTTCGAAATACGATTCGGCGGCTGCCTGGTCACCGGCGGCAAGCGCGAGCGCGACGGCGGCCGCGCGTTGCGGGAAGTTCTCCAGGTATTGTTTGCCGTCGAAGGTTTTCAATGCGTATGAGCGGTAGAACTTAAAGGCTCCGAGGAATGTATCGAATTCGAATCCGCAGTCGTCCACGTTGCGGTAGAACCTGTCAAGGAATTCGGCATCGTATTGGGCGAATACGGATTCATCGTAGTAGCCGTCTTCTATGAGCCGGCTGAGTCTGTCTTGCGTGGAGTTGAAGTGGACGGTGTTCGGCAGCACGTGCTTTTCGACGTACTCGCGTACGGCTTGGAGGTCTTTATCAAATTGGATGCGCCCCTGCTTGTCGTAGAGGTTCAGCATCGCGTTGAGCGAGTGCCAGTCATGGGCGCAATCGTAGGAGGCTGTAACGTCGGTTGCTGCGTGTGGTGTCGTTGAATCTTCTGGCATGGTTATCGTTGTTCCTGTTGTGTGTATTCGTCGAAAAATCTGCGCAGTCCTTCGCGCACGGTCTCGGTGTCTTCTGGAGTGCCCATCAGTTCGAACCGGTAGAGTAGCGGTACGCGGCATTTGGCCGCGATGATGTCGCCTGCGATGCCGTAGGCTTCGCCGAAGTTGGTGTTACCCGATGCGATGACTCCGATGATGCCGCTGCGGTTGCGTTCATCATTGAGGAATCGTTTGACTTGCACGGGCACTGCTTTGCCGATTGTTCCTCCGCCGTATGTAGGTGTCAGCAAGACATAGGGCTCATCCACATGCAGCTCCGGCTCGTCCGGCCGCAGCGGGATGCGCATTGCATGGATGCCGAATTCATCCAATCGGCATCCCTCCACGAAGCGTGTCGTATTGCCCGATGCCGACGAGAAGTACACCAGCGCGCTCACCTGCAGCGAGCCTCCAGCTCGTGGATTTTGTCGGGACGATACCCAGACCAGGATTCGCCGTCTGCGATGATGACCGGCATCTGCCGCCAGCCTTCGTTCCGCAATCTGTCGGAGATACGTGCGTCGGCCGTAATGTCGACAGCCCTATACGGAAGGCCCCGTTTGTCCAATTGGCGTTTTGTCGCCGTGCATTGTGGGCAGTTTGCTTTGGTGTATAACGTAATGTTCATGTTCCACGTCCTTTCACGACCGTACGTCGTTGGTACGTGGCACACATTATCCGAACGAAAATAAAAATCAAGACCACAACATACAGTGTCTCGCTGTCTTCTCAAACACTATATACGGCGTGTTTCCAGCATTGGCAACAGTTTCGGAGTCCTCAAGCAGGACGTGGACCGGATTTGTGGGATTTTTCACATCGGATGCAATCGTTCTTCACCGAAAGTCCCATGCCATAAAAGGCATATAGGAACCAAGGTCTTATTTCCTTTCGGGAACCCAGCCGTCACTCACTCAAGTTGACCTTGGACGCCCAATCATGCACTAACCGCAGAAAAGACAGACATCCCGCACCCCCGGCAACGCGGATTCAGGTTTCTTTGCAGAAATCTGCAGAGATTCTTTCGGTACACTTTTCGACCGAGCTGGGAGGCATCCGACATACCATACCGACCAACGGTATGTATAATGTTGGTGTATTCGACTCCACCTTTGAAGGAGAGGCATATGGCGCGCAATGCACACCCTGAGGTGACGCGACAGCGAATCCTTGACGCCGCGAAAAAGCTGTTCGCGCAAAAGGGGTATGAGCACACCACGATTCAAGATATTCTCGACGAGCTCGAAGACCTCAGCAAAGGCGCTATCTACCATCATTTCAAAAACAAAGAAGCGATGCTGCATGCGCTGGTAGATTCCGACAACGAACGACTTCTTCCCCAAGCAAATCAAGAGGATGGCTCGCGAAACGGATTGCAAAAACTACGCAATTCGCTCATGATGCAGATTACCGACGCCGAACATATGACCCTCATGCGCGATGCATTTCCCCTGCTGAACGACCCGAAAATCCTCGCCGAAAATCTTCGCATCTGGCGAACCGACAGCACCAAAATCGCATACGACTTCATCCAGGAGGGGTTAAAGGACGGTTCGATCACAACCGAATACCCTCAAGAAGCCGCGGAACTTTTTTCACTGCTATTCAATTACTGGCTAGCCCCAAACTTCTACCCCATCACTACCCCTAGTGAATTCAAGCATCGCATCCACTGTCTTGGATTGATTATGGACTCGCTCGGAGTTCCACTTATCGATCACGACAGTGATATGGAAGATCGGCTTGCGGAAGGCTTCTTCCTACTCGCCAGCAATCCGCAATAAAAGCTCGGCAATATCAATCTATCTTTATTTGCACTTTTTTACATACCGTCAGTCGGTATCGAAAGGAATAATCATGAAAAACTCGTCAGAAACGACGCTCCAATCCAGCTTGCGCTCCGCAAACTTCATCCTGCTTGTACTCGGTCAAGGCATTTCCTTGTTCGGCAATACCATGCTCCGATTTGCCATGTCCATGTGGGTACTGGACGAAACCGCATCATCCACGACCTTCGCCACTGTGCTGGCCATATCCGTCATTCCGACCATACTTATCAGCCCATTCGGAGGTGTTATGGCCGACCGAGTAAGCAAACGTGCCATGATGGTGGCGCTCGATATCATCTCAGGAATCGTCACGCTGCTCGCGACTGTGTTTTTCACACTATCCGGATTCAACATTCTCGCCATCGCCATCATGCAGGTAGTATTGGCAGTACTCGATGCCATGGAAACTCCCGTCGTACAATCCGCACTGCCACAAATCATCGGAAGAGAGTCCTCCACTGACCTTCGCCGAGGCACGGCCATCATCAACCAAGTGCAGCAGCTCAGCCAATTACTCCCGAGTTTCCTAGGTGGCGTGATGTACGGGCTGATTGGCATTCGACTGATGATGCTCATCACCGCAGCATGTCTTATGTCGGCAGCCATGGTTGAATGCTTCATCAGACTCGCGAAGCCCCTATCGAATCAAGATGATGCCGGCATCTGCCTACTCGGCGTCATTATCGGCGATATGCATTCGGCGACCGCTTTCCTGCTTCGCAAGGAGCCGACCGTAGCACGATTAGCCGGTGTTTGCACATGGATTAATCTGATACTGACTGGATTCAGTTCAGTAAGCTTTCCTTACATTATTCGAACTACGTTAGGCTACGATGCGGCGACATATGGTCTATGCGATGGCATTATCGGCATTGCCGGCATAGCGGGAACATTCATCGCTGGGTGTTTCGCCAACTGTTTGAAATCACGAAACGCCCCTTCGTTGTTGTTTGTGGAAAGTCTTATGCTGCTTCCGCCGACCATCGCCTTCCTGCTTCCATGTTCAACGCAAACCAAGCTCATCATGCTGGTGCTCTGCACTGCGGTAGTCATAATCGCCGTTGATTTCTTGAACCTCATTCTCGTGCCATCTATTCAGATGAGGACGCCAACCGCGATTACAGGCAAGGTCATGGCCATTATTTCATCGTTGACGATATGCGCCCAGCCACTCGGGCAAATGCTTTACGGATGGCTGCACGCACATTGCACGGTTTGGCTTATTCTGCTGATTTCAGCACTGGCATCACTGCCCTTGGCATGGCTGGCTCGCCCACTGTTTATGCACCTTGACGA
This sequence comes from Bifidobacterium hominis, assembly GCF_040095915.1. Classification (NCBI taxonomy): domain Bacteria; kingdom Bacillati; phylum Actinomycetota; class Actinomycetes; order Bifidobacteriales; family Bifidobacteriaceae; genus Bifidobacterium; species Bifidobacterium hominis. Next base: position 12,928 of record NZ_JBBMFR010000005.1, read on the forward strand.
TACGATTTCCAAGTAAGGCAGGGGAATGAAGCCAATATACGAATGTCCGTATGCTGAGAATGTCGCCCAACATATTGCGATTCGGCTTGAAATCAGCTTTTCTTAAACGAATGTCTTTCCGCTTACAACGAATCATCACCAGCGCGACGATCACACTGATGGCCTGTGCAGGGATTGCGCCAAGAGCCGCATCTGCCGGACCAAGCTGAAGATACCCCATGAACAGGTAGACGAGTGCGATATTGAAACACTGATTCCCAAGCTAGCCGGAACCACTTGGCTGAATCACTATCTTGAGAGCCTGCCGAATCTGGAAGCCCAGAAACAGATGTGCAGACAAGTTATCAGCATGTGACGTTCAACGGCTGACATCAGTTATATAGGAATGTTCGATCGGGGTTCTTTGGCACGGCATGTCCAAAATTGTTGCGCCTATGCGGATTGGACGTCCACGCTGGTGGAAGTGAATTGCGTAAACGAGAACTTCTGTCTGACATTCACGCAGAAGTTCACCACAGATAGATACGTAAAAGCATTTCGCGAATTGTTGGAGCAACGCGGCATAGCATGCACCGAGATCGAAGAGACAGAGTTCATCTGAACGTTCCGCCATTCAATCTCGGCACAACCACGATACACACGCTTAGACGTTCGCGATCTAAGAGGTCGATCAGTCGCCGACTGAAACCGGCCTCCCCTCGTTGCCTCCCGTCTCATCCACGCTTCCCATGTATGGACCCATCAGATCGATATATTCCTTCGCGTCATGAGCGAGAAGCGCACGCGTGGCACGTAGGGATTCGATATCTCTTGGAAAACGGTACAGCGCAACCATTGTCGACAGATCCCTAAGCCCGTTACAAGTGTCCATTAATTGTTTCTTCTCCTTTCGCGGTGCGAAAAGCGCATCATCCCTACTTTCCGGCTCCGGGAAGCAGATATACCCTCCCAATGTCATCACCAACCCCATCCCTTTAACGGATTCAGTCGTTCGTTTCAGACTTTCCACTCCCTGCTGGAACATCTTGTCGTCTCGGGTCCGGAACCCTTCAGTAAGTGGCCGCGAGCCCACCGCCCCCAATAACGACAGGGCAAGATCATGCAGGTACAGCGGATCCTCCCAAATGCTCGCCACCTGATATGCGCCCTTCTGGTAAACGCGTTCCATGATTTGCGAAGCTGACTCAGTCTGCTTGTTCCACAAAGCACGATACGCTTCCACGATTTTCTCGGCATCGTACAGATATCGCGCATCCATACACGCGGGATATTCAAGCAACATGGATTCGGCCAGGTCGGCATTGCAGGCATAGTCCAGATCGGCTTGAATTCTAAGATCGCGCAGATGGTCGCACAGATTGCGATAGGAGAAGTCTTCATCGCATCCGGAATCCACCACTTTCGGATCGTCCCTCAGCATGCACATGCCGATACCGCCATATCCAAGCACCATCAACGCAACATCGGCCGCACGCGGCTCTTCCTCGCCCCAACGCAGCAGACTGTACGCGGCCAGCCAATATACTTCCTGCAAATATTCAGCCATGCAGGCCAGTCTCTTCTTTTTGCCGGTAGCGTATTTTCCACCCTTTTTCTTGCTTCTCCGAAACACATCCTTGGTGTAAGTCAATCCAATCTGGAATGGCATTCTGCTGCTGGGCCTTTGCAAAGCCACCGCTATCGAAGCGTCATTGATCATTTCATAGAGCCAAACGCTCATACCGTACTTACGCACGATGTTACGGCATCCATCAAGAAAATTCGCATCATGCTCAACCAGATCATAATCGAACGAAATCATGGCCCACGCCAGATTCGCCACCCATGATGTGCTGCAGAATAATTCCTTTCCCAGTTCACAGACTTTTTCGTCAAAAAGCGAAAGAGATCCGATCTCACCGTATTCATCGTGGATTTTTCCCAATTCCGCAAGATATTTGCCAGAACTGTATCCATCAAACCGCTCGATAAGTTCTTCGATCGTTGCCAAAAATCCCTGTTCATCCATATGGAACGGGCCAGTGATTATTTCCGCCATGTGCAACTCCTTTGTTGTAGGGTGCACCTACTGTCTCATATTCAAATCATCTTGCGCCACCGGACCTTGAAAATCTGTGGATATGTGGAAAACTCCGCCCATATCCACAGGCGAATAACGACTGTGGATAACTCACAATTCGCATGCAACAGACCTGATCTTACGAAAATCACCATATGCAAAAAGGTCCCTTCCATCACTGGAAGGGACCTTTCAGAACACATCAACGCAACGTTTCAGCTGTTAGTTGATGAGCTCCTTGACTGCCGCAATAACGGCCTGCAGGCTTGCCTTGGCGTCGCCGAAAAGCATCTGCGTGTTGTCTTCGAAGTACAGTTCGTTCTGGATACCGGCATAACCGGTACCGCGACCGCGCTTCATGACCACCACGTTCTGGGCCTTGTCGACGTCGAGGATCGGCATGCCGGAGACCGGGGTGCCCGGCTTGCGTGCGGCCGGGTTGGTCACGTCGTTGGCGCCGACTACAAGAGCCACGTTGGCCTGCGGGAACTGCGGGTTGATGTCGTCCAGGTCGACGAGCTCCTCGTACGGCACGTTGGCTTCGGCGAGCAGCACGTTCATGTGGCCAGGCATACGGCCTGCCACCGGGTGGATGGCGTAGGAGACTTCGACGCCATGGTCCTTAAGAAGCACACCAAGATCGGCGAGCTCGCGCTGGGCCTGGGCCTGGGCCAAGCCGAAGCCCGGTACAAAGATGACCTTCTCGGCATACACGAGCTGCACGGCCAAATCGTCTGCGGAAGTTTCCTTCATTGTGCCTTCCGGACCTTCACCGGCGCCAGCGGCGGCATTGGCACCACCGAAACCGCCTGCGAGCACGGACAGCAGCGGACGGTTCATGGCCTTGGACATGGCGATGGACAGGGTCACACCGGCTGCACCAACCAGTGCGCCGGCCACGATCAGAGCGATGTTGTTGATGGCCAAGCCAGACATGGCCACTGCAGTGCCAGTGCAGGCGTTGAGTACGGAAATGACTACCGGCATATCGGCGCCGCCGATCGGGATGACGAACACGAGACCGTAGCACAGCGCGAACACGGTGGTGAGTACGGACCACAGCAGACGCTGGCCCGGCTGCACGCACAGCATGATAAAGGATGCGACGGTCAGTACGGCGAACAGAATGTTCCAGAAGCCCTTGCCCGGCAAGTTCAGCTTCTTCACCCACTTGATGCCCTGCAGCTTGCCGGCTGCGATCAGAGAGCCGGAGAACGTGACGGAACCGATCATGATGCCCAAACCAGCGGTGATCAGCACCACGATGGACGGAGTGCCTTCGGAGGTCAGAATGTCGTTCAAAGCCACAAGCGCGGCGGCGCCACCACCCACGGTGTTGAATACGGAAACAAGCTGCGGCATGTCGGTCATCTTGACCTTCTTGGCGGAAACCACACCGGCGATGGCACCGATGATGATGCCGGCGATCAGCAGCACAACGGCAACGCCATGCTGGAATCCGTTGGAGATCTCACCTGCGAACAGCACGATGAACGCCATGACCACGGCGAGAATCATGCCGACAGCGGAGACCATATTGCCCTTGCGGGCGGTCTTCGGAGAGTTCATCAAGTGCAGGCCGATAACGAACATCACGGCGGCCAGCAGATAGACGAACCATTCGATGACGCCGAGCGGCGTGCTCAGCATTTCAGCCATGGTACCCATTTACTTGGCCTCCTCTTCCTTCTTCTTGCCCTTGTCGGACTTGAACATTTCCAGCATGCGGTCGGTGACGACGTAACCGCCGACCACGTTCATCGTGCCCAGCACTGCGGCCAGGAAGATGAACACCCAGGCGAGCGGGCTGGTGGCATGCGCGGCGACGATGACGACACCGGCGATGACGATGCCGTGGATCGAGTTCGCGCCCGACATCAACGGAGTGTGCAAGGTGGCCGGCACCTTACCGATAACCTCAACGCCGATGAGCAGCGCGAGGACGAACAGAGTGATCGCAACAACGATATCCATTGCTTACTCCCCTTCCTTCTTGGCTTCCTCGCCGCGGCCGGCCACGACCATGGCGTTGTCAAGCTCTTCGTTCAGATCGATGGCCAGCTTGCCGTCACGCACGAAATGCGCGAACACGTCAGCCACATTGCGGCTCAGCAGGTTGGATGCGGTAGTGGAAACGCCGCTTGACAGGTACGGAGCGCCAATGATGGTCACACCGTTCTCGGTAACCTGAGTACCGACGGTGGAACCTTCGACGTTGCCGCCGAGGTCGCTTGCCGCGCAGTCGACGATCACAGCGCCACGGTGCAGTCCGGCCACGCCAGCCTTGGTCAGCAGAACCGGAGGCTTGCGGCCGGGAACCTTGGCGGTGGTGATGACGATGTCGAAACCGGCAGCCTTCTGGTCGACGGCAGCCTGCTGCTGGGCCTGCTCTTCGGCGCTCAGCGCGCGGGCATAGCCGCCCTCACCCTGCCCCTTGGAGAAATCAAGACCCAGATCCAGGAACTTGGCACCCAAGGATTCGACTTCACCCTTGGAGGCCGGGCGCACGTCGTATGCGGTGACGACCGCACCAAGACGCTTGGCAGTGCCGATGGCCTGCAGGCCGGCGATACCGGCGCCAAGAATGAGCACTTTGGCCGGGCGGATCGTGCCAGCGGCAGTGGTCATCATCGGCAGGAACGAACCATAAGCGTTGGCTGCCACAATGGCGGCCTTGTAACCCATCACGGAGTTCTGGGAGGTCATTTCATCCATGGACTGAGCAGAGCTCAACTGACGCGGCAGCTTCTCCATGGCGACACCGACCAAGCCGGCCTTCTCAATCGCAGCGATATAACCGGCATCGGTGAACGAGCCAAGCATACCGATAATCCAAGTACCCTGCTTGATGCGAGCGATCAACGCATCGCTCGGACGATCGACAAAACCAAGCGCATCAGCACGCGCAATCACTTCATCAGCGGAGACGACCTGCGCTCCGGCTTTAGTATAATCCTCATCAACATAATGCGACGCGACTCCCGCACCGGTTTCAATCAGGCAATTAACACCCGATTTACGCAACCTCGCTACGATATCCGGTGTCAGAGCAACGCGAGACTCGTGTTCGGAAGTCTCATTGAGAACTCCGAAGACCACAGTGGCTTCAGCTTTTTCAGCCATAGGTGCCCTTTCTTCCTCGTTAAAGAAATCAAAATGAACAGGTACAGCGCACCAGTGTAACGTAGGTCACACCTTCGCATGAAGAAAAGTTCACCTATTGAATCCTATTGAATGGCATTCCATGACGATTTCTTCATGCAGCGCTTTGTTAGCGCATACGCTTTCCCTACGCTACCGTAAGGTGACGTGTCGCGTTCAAGGGTCTATCATTCCTACAGATATTGGATTTAGATGTGTAGGAGAGTCACGTGTCCGTCATCACCTCTTTGAACAAGCGAGCTGCAAATCTCGCGCAGAAGGCACTGCGTCTGGGCGGTGACTTCGTTCACCCCGTCAGCGACGATTCCGGTAACAATCCGGACTACAACGATCCGAACAACATCATCTCCCCCGACGGTCATATCGATCTTCCGCACACCGTCGAGTGGGGCGAAGGATTCCCATCCACCACGTTCCTTGACCCGGAAACCGGTTTACTGACCACCAAAACCGAGGGACAGCCGCCGCTGGACGAGGGCACCACAATTTACGACATCTACGCCAATCGTGCCGAACGTATGGGTGACGAACCGCTCTACACCTATAAATCGGATAGCGAATGGGTAACCAAAACCGGCAATGAGGTGCTTGCCGATATTCGCCAGATCGCCAAGGGCCTGATGCATTACGGCCTGAAGAAGGGCGATGGCGTGGCGTTCATGTGCCGCACCTCTTACGCGTGGGATGTGTTCGACGCGGCCGTTATGGCGTGCGGCGGCGTGCTTGCCACGATCTATGACACGGATTCCGCGGAACAGATTCGCAACATCGTCAATAATTCCGATTCGCGTCTGCTGGTGGTCGAAACCACCGATATGCGCACCAAGGCCGACGGCGCCGAAAAGGAATGCCCGACGCTTGAACATATCATTTGCTTCGAAAACGGCGGTCTTGACGAAATCATGGCCTATGGTTCGGGCGTGAGCGACGAAGAGCTCGACGCACGCATTGATTCCATCAAGAAAACCGACCCGTGCTCCATCGTATACACGTCCGGTTCCACCGCCGCACCGAAGGGCGTGGAGATGACTCATGAGCATTACTGCACCACCGCGTTGAATCTTCCGGCATACATGCCGCAGCTGCTGCACGAGAAGAAGAACAGCGTGCTGTTGTTCCTTCCTCAGGCTCACTCCTTCGCGCGCGCCATCAACTACATCTGCGTGGCCAGCGAGCTGCATATTTACATCGCGCAGGGCATCAAGACGCTGATCGCCGATCTGCAGGTCGCCAAACCGTCCGTTATGATCGTTGTTCCGCGTGTGCTCGAGAAGGTATACAACGCGGCTTCGCAAAAAGCCGGACATGGCGCCAAAGGCGTGGCTTTCGCCGCGGCGGTTGTGGCAGCTCAGAATTATATGAAGGAAATCAGTGCAAAGGGCAAGGCTAGCGCTCTGGCCAAGGCTCGCCGTATGGCGTTCGATCCGATGGTCTACGCTTCGCTGCGTGAGGTACTCGGCGGACGTGCCCAGTGGATTGTGGCGGGCGGCGCTCCTCTCGATCCGGAACTGATGGCGTTCTTCCGTGGCGCCGGCGTGCCCGTGTATGAGGGCTATGGTTTGACCGAAACCACCGCTCCGTGCGCGTTCAACCCGCTTGGTGTGCCATATCATCAAGGTTCCGTTGGTGTCGCCTTCCCCGGTTTCGAGCTTCGTATTGCCGAGGACGAGGAGATTCAGGTCAAGGGTACGGCGGTGTTCCCGAAGTATCACAAGAACGAAGAGGCTACTGAAGATTCGTTCACCGAGGATGGCTGGTATCGTACCGGCGATTTGGGACGTATCGATGATGATGGCTTCCTGTACATTATCGGACGTAAGAAGGATCTGATCATCACCGCGGGCGGCAAGAACGTTTCTCCCGGCCCGATTGAAGAGGTTATCAAACGCTGCGAATTCGTTTCCCAGGCGCTGGTGCTCGGCGACAAGCGACCATTCATTTCCGCTCTGGTCACGCTTGATGAGGAATCCTTGCGTCCGTGGTTGGAAAGCAAGGGACTTGACCGCGATATGCCAATGGAGGATGCCGCCAATAATGCAGCGGTCCGCGCCGAAGTGCAGAAGTGGGTCGATCAGGCCAACGAAGGCGTTTCCCGTGCGGAATCCGTACGCAAGTTCATCATTCTGCCGGAGGAGTTCACCCAGGAGAATGGTTTAATGACCTCCTCCATGAAGGTGATTCGTCCGAAGGTCATTCAGCGTTATGCCACTTTGCTGAACACGCAGATGTACACCAAGAAGAAGTAACCTTCGAACAGCAATGAAATGAGGTCTGACTCCCACAGGAGTCAGACCTCATTTCATTGTAATAAACCCGCTGCGAAGCGGATCCTAAGCAGATCAGAAGCCTAGCTTCTCGAGCTGTTTGGCTGAACCGTCAAAAGGACAGTCCAGTGGACTGTCCTTAGGTGAAGTGAGCAGCTTCGCTGCGAAGCGGATCCTAAGCAGATCAGAAGCCTAGCTTCTCGAGCTGTTTAGGATCCGACTGCCATCCCTTGGCAACCTTGACATGCAAATCGAGTTTCGCTTTCTGACCGACGATGCGGTTGACCGGCGTGCGCAGCTTCTTTTTGACGCGCACAAGATGTTCCGCTCCCCTGCCGATGATGATCGGCTTTTGGGAATCTCGCTCCACATAAATCGATACAATCACTTGAGCTTTGCCATCGTATGATTCTCCGCTATCGTTGTCTTCTGGATATTCAATGGAGTCCACGACCACGGCCAGCGAGTGCGGCAGCTCATCATCCAACTCTTCCAGGAAGGCACCGCGTACCAGTTCCGCAATGGTTTCTTCCGGACGTTCTTCGGTGATCTGTTCGGCCGGATACATTTGCGGACCTTCAGGCATGTTTTCGATAAGCACGTTCTTGACCTCGGCAAGATTGTCGTGCTTGAGTGCGCTGACTGGCACGATATCGGTGAAATCGGCGAACTCGTTGATTTCGATAAGCTTGCTGATCAGTCCTTCACGGCTCAATTCGTCGATTTTAGTGACGATGGCAATCAGCGGCACTTTCCATTTGAACGTGCCGTCATCGCGCTTCACTGCAAAATCGGAACGCAGACGACTCAAAATGCGCTTGTCGCCTGGACCGATCTCCTGATCACCGGGCAGCAGGAAAGCAATGGCGTCCACGTCGGCAAGAGACTCATCCACAACATCATTCAGGCGCTGCCCCAACAATGTGCGCGGGCGATGGATACCGGGCGTGTCAACCAAAACGATCTGCGCATTATCTGTGGTAAGAATGCCACGAATGGCCTTACGTGTGGTTTCCGGTCGAGATGATGCGATGGCGATCTGCGTGCCGATCAACGCGTTGATCAACGTCGACTTACCTACGTTCGGACGTCCTACCACGGCAACGAAACCGGAACGATATGGAACGGGCGTGGTGGAATCGGAATGGTTGGAGGGCGTCTCAGTCATTGCTGCGTCAGTCATGCTCGTCTTTGGAATCCTTATCGTTGTCGGATGCCTCTTCGGTATCATCCGCATGTTCTTCGTTACGTGTTTCAGTTTCGTCCACGCCCTCGACGTGGACCGGTTCCACCACAATGGTCGACACCTTCTTGCGTCGTCCCGCGGAATCGACTGCGGTCATACGCAATCCTCGGGTGACTGCGGAAGAACCGACGATTGGCACGCGTCCCAACAATTTGGTCAACAATCCGTAAACGGTGTCGACGTCATCCTCGTCAATGTCGATTTCGAAAATCTCTTCCAAATCGGCGATCGGCGTGCGGGCTGGCATGCTCCATTTTTTGTCGCCGATTTGTTCTGGATCGGCATGTTGCGTGCGATCATGTTCGTCTTCCAGCTCGCCCACGATTTGTTCTATGGCGTCTTCAATGGTGACCATGCCTGCGATGCCGCCGTATTCGTCCACGACGATGGCGACATGTTGGCGTGTGCGTTGCATTTGATGGAACAGGTCGTCAACCGGTTTGGATTCGGGTACCAGCATCGGATCACGGACTATCGATTCGACTTCGCGCGTCATCGCCGCATGGTTGAAAGCCGTCGCGCGCACGGCGTCCTTCAGATAGGCCACGCCGACCAGATCGTCCACATCGTCGCCAATGACCGGCACGCGCGAGAATCCGGAACGGGAGCAAAGCTTCAACATGTTTTCCAACGTCTCGCCTCGCTCGATGCAGATCATGTCGGTGCGCGGCACCATGATCTCACGGGTCAGTGTTTCGGAAAGCGTGAGTACATTTCGTAGCATTTCGGAAACTTCGGGGTCGAAATCGTTGGCCTCAACCAAACGGTCGATGGTCGCGCGCCCCTGCTCGATCTGGATCTTCTCGAGTTCCTCGTCGTCGGAAAGATCGTTGCCACGACGCTTCGTGCCCTTTTGTCCGCCGATTTTCGCGAATGGGGTCAACAGCACCGCAATGGAGACGGTATCCGCATGCTGCAGCATGATGTCGACGGGCTTGGATGCTCCAGCACTACGCGGACGCACCAGCAGCGAAATCACCGCCACGACGATGGCAAAAACAAATCCGGCAAGCAATTCGGCCCATAGTGGAGCGTCCAGCATGCCTGCGATCACAGTTACAAGCACACCGTCAAGCACATTGCAGCAAATACGGAAGAACGCGCACGATCCTGCGGTGGCATACCGGTCGGCCACCAGCCGCTGGACCTTATGGATACGCTTGATCTTCTTGTCGCGAATGAACTGCGAAAGTTCCGCATCCGTCTGAACTTCAAGAATCAGGTTGTTCAGGCTCGCCCGGGTCACACGTCCCACAGCGCCTTCGGTGGCAGCCATCGAAAGAGACAGCCAGACCAGCAGCAACGCTACCACGGCAAGTACCGCGACCACCGCAATCATTGTCTCCTGCACCATAATTCAGCCCCCATCATGCCGGACGATATGTTGCCGGCAACGTAATCACTATTTGGCGATCTGTCGCCCGGTACCATGCTCCCGATCCCATTCGGCAAGCGCATCCGGCGCTCCTGACGGAAGAATCGCCTGCGCTCCCGATCCTTGGCGGAGAGCAAAGAAAGTGAGCAGCAGTTGACGCTGCAGACCGAACATCTGGCGCTCCTGTTCCGGTGTCGCATGATCGTATCCAAGCAGGTGGAGAATGCCGTGGATTGTCAGAAGCATCATTTCCTCCATGGTGCTGTGTCCGGCCGCAAGCGCCTGCTGGGCGGCCACCCATGGGCAGATCACGATGTCCCCAAGCACGCCTTCCATCACGGTTCTGCCGTCTCCTGGGCGTAACTCGTCCATGGGGAAGCTCATTACGTCAGTCGGTCCTTCAAGATTCATCCAACGCATGTGCAATTGGGCGATCGGATCGGGGTCGACAAACATGATGGTCAGGTCGGATTGCGTGCTGACGCGCATCTGGTCCATCACCCATATGCCGAGATCGGAGAACACCTTGCCGTCGATCTGCCAGACGGTTTCGTTGGTTACCTCGACGCTCATTCAGCGTTCCTTTCGATTTGCTCGTCCGTTTTCCTAGATGTGATTCTGCTTGCGACGCGACGGCTATGGTCGCCGGCGATGGCCGCGTGTCGATCATAGGCCGCGACGATTTTGCCGACCAGCGCGTGTCGCACCACGTCTTCCGGCTTGAGGTGGGCGAATGCTATGTCGTCGATGCCGTCAAGGATGCGTTCGATGGTGGCAAGGCCGGATTTCGGCACTGTCAGATCGACCTGCGTCACGTCACCCGTGATGATCATTTTCGTGTTGAAACCCAGTCGCGTCAGGAACATCTTCATCTGCTGTTCGGTGGTATTCTGCGCTTCGTCGAGAATCACGAACGCGTCGTTGAGCGTGCGTCCACGCATGTACGCAAGCGGCGCGACTTCAATGGTGCCGTCGTCCATGTAACGTTTGAGCTGGTCCGCTCCGAGCATGTCGGAAAGCGCATCGTACAGCGGGCGAAGATACGGATCGACTTTTTCGTTCAGTGTGCCCGGCAGGAAACCGAGGTTCTCTCCGGCCTCCACTGCAGGTCTGGTCAGAATGATGCGGCGCACCTGCCGATCTTGGAAGGCGCGAACCGCCTTGGCTACTGCAAGATACGTCTTGCCTGTACCGGCGGGGCCGATGGCAAACGTGATGGTATGTGACTCGATGGCATTGACATAGGCGACCTGACCAGCGGTTTTCGCGCGGACCGGCTTGCCAAGCGCAAAGGTGATCACTCCCGGCACATGCGGCTTGCGGCGGTCTGCGGCATGCTCACGTTGTGCGGCACGCCCCTGCTGCCTATCAGCCAAACGTAGTCCCTCCACTACACGCCCATGCCCCGGGCGCGCGGCGCGAACGGGGTTTTTCAACACATTCTGGTCGAGCATGCGTCGCACCGTGTCGGCATCCATCGGAGCCGTATATGCGGCTTGAATGATGTTTTCAATCACATGTTCGGCCTGCGCGGCTTGGGATTCGGATTTGTTGGAATGTGACATGATCGCGATACGGTTGCCTCTGACGATGATGGTCAGGTCAGGGAACGCTCGTTCCACTTCCCGGAGAACCTCGTCGACCGGACCAAGCACGGTTACCGGATCAAGCTGTTGGGGAATCGCGATGGTACGTGTAGTGGTGGCCACAAAACCTCTTCTAACGTTGATATATGGGGAAAAGAAAGTTACTCGTCGAGTTTTTCACCGGTCAGCACATGAGCATGCACATGGAATACGGTTTGCCCCGCATCAATCCCGGTGTTGAAGATCAGCCGGAAGGCGCCATGGAATTCCTTATCGGCGATGTTCTGCGCAACTTGAGCCATGTGGGCAAGCTGCTGCGGATCGGCCGCCGCAAGCTCGGCCACGTTCGCATAATGCTCGCGAGGCACCACAAGCACGTGGACTTTGGCCTTCGGATTGATGTCCTTGAACGCGTAGGTGGTATCGTCCTCATACACCTTTTCGCTTGGAATCTCTCCTGTGATGATCTTGCAGAACAGGCAATCCTTGTCGCTCATAATGCTCCTTAATGCTGGGAAACCTCCATGACCATGCTATTGCGCAACCGGGATAATCCACGGCAAATCGCCGACGTGTGGCATCAAACGAAACGTCCCAACGCCCGTGCGAGCAACGATAATGCGACCGGACCGGCCGTGGACGCCCGCAGAATGTTGCTTCCGAGCACGCATACTTCGGCTCCGGCGTTGGTGAAAGACTCAATTCCCGCATCGCCGATACCGCCTTCCGGCCCGACCACCACGTACACGGTACGCTGGCGCCCGTCTTGCAGACACTTGTCGGAAAGCGCCGCGATCGACTCCTCCAACTGGCTCCAGGTCTTGGTGGCATCCTGGTGCAGCACGATTACCATATCGCCGTGCACGCAGGCACGTTTGCATATGGCGACCAGCTGCTTGCTGGTCACGCACTCACCCAATTCAGGCGTCCAGGAACGTCGCGATTGTTCGGTGGCCGCCTCAAGCACTTGCCTCCACTTCTTGTCGGTACGCCCCACCTTCCATTTGGCGATGGAACGATCGGCCTGCCATGGAATTACCTCGTCCACACCGATCTGCGTTGCCGTGTCGATGGCCTGTTCATCATGCCCTGTTTTGGCCAACGCCTGAATCAAAGCGAGTTTGGTGATGGGTTGCGGTTCCTTGCCGAAGCTCGACACTTGCGCGATTCCCTGCTGCGCGTCGCACAGCACTGCATGGATGCGCAATCCCCTACCATCGGAAAGTTGCAGCTCATCACCGTCTTTCAGGCGCATGGCCTGAATGGCGTGGCGACGCACCGATTGAGGCAACGTCAATTTCCATCCGGCGTTCAGCTCATCGCTGTTCACAGGCACATCATCATGTTCCGTATCAAGCAGAAAAAGGGCATCAGTCATAGTTTCAGAGACTACCAGCACCTCGGATACCAATGGCGGAATTCCGCGCGACACGCCGAGACTTGCATCACGCCAAGCATCTGCTATAGTTTTCTTTCGTTGCCGTTGAGCAACGCACCTGTCCGGGTGGCGGAATGGTAGACGCGCTAGCTTGAGGTGCTAGTGCCTATTTATACAGGCGTGCGGGTTCAAGTCCCGCTCCGGACACCAGCAAAACCCCTTGGAGACAAGGGGTTTTCTTGTATCTGAAAAGCTATTCGGTGAAAGATCGGTCACATGCAGTTCATCCATCTTGATTCCATTGACGACGAGCGCGTGGCGGCATACACAAATCTCACGGAAATCCAGCTTCGCAACAAGCTTGAACCCAGCAAAGGCCTGTTCATCGCGGAATCGCCGAAAGTCATTGACAGGGCGCTTGCCGCCAACCGAGAGCCGATATCGCTGCTGGTCGAAGAACCGTGGATTGAAGGCATGGCCGGAACCTTCGCGCTCATCGACAACCGATGGGGCACCGACATTCCCGTGTACGTGGCCTCCCCCGAACAGCTCAAGCAGCTGACCGGCTATCGTCTGCACCGAGGCGCGTTGGCTGCGATGAAACGTTGGCCTTTGCCCAGCGTCGAAGAAGTTTGCCAAGGGGCACGCCGCGTCGCGGTCATGGAGAATATCGTTGACCACACCAATGTCGGCGCGCTTATGCGCTCCGCGGCCGCGTTGGATGTCGATGCCGTGTTGGTAACGCCTTCTTGCGGCGATCCGCTGTATCGGCGCGCCGCCCGCGTGTCGATGGGCACGGTGTTTCAGATTCCGTGGACACGCATCGGCGGAGATGATAAGCATTACTGGCCGTTCGCCGGCATGCAGGAATTGCACGATCTTGGATTCACGACCGTTGCGATGGCTCTTGAGGACGACTCCATTTCGTTGGAAGAACTCGTTCGCCGCTTGAACAATGCCGACGACGAAAAAGACCATATCGATAAGTTGGCGCTGATTTTCGGCACTGAAGGCGATGGCCTGTCGCATCACACCATCTCCCGTGCCGACCTGACGGTGAAGATTCCCATGAGCCACGGAGTGGACAGTCTTAACGTTGCCGCTTCGAGCGCCGTAGCCTTCTATTCAACTGCTGTTCGCTAAAACAATCCGCAAATTTTCAAGACTCGCGGTGCAAACTCCTTGCATGTTGCAAAAAATATGCAATTATTGAGTGCGTAAGCGGTTTGCGATGATGCAGACCACCAATGTGTGCGGTGTCATAACGACGCTCTAGGAGAGGAGTTCTCATGGCGAAGAATCCGAAAATTCTTTCCATCGTGCTTGCAGGTGGTGAAGGCACCCGTCTGATGCCTTTGACTAGGGACCGAGCAAAGCCGGCTGTTCCATTCGGCGGCGTGTTCCGACTGATTGACTTCCCGTTGAGCAATCTGGTCAATTCCGGCTACATGCAGACCGTGGTGCTCACCCAGTACAAGTCCCATTCGCTTGATCGCCATATTTCCACAGTGTGGCGTTTCTCGCCGTTGCTCGGCAACTATGTCTCCCCTGTTCCCGCCCAGCAGCGTCTCGGCAAGCACTGGTATCTCGGTTCCGCCGACGCCGTCTATCAGACCATCAACATCATCGAAGACGTGCAGCCGGATATTGTGGTGATCGTCGGCGCCGACCACGTTTACCGTATGGACTTCCAGCAGATGGTGCAGCAGCACATCGCATCCGGCGCGGAGTTCACGGTGGCGGGTATTCGCCAGCCGATCAGCCAGTCCAACCAGTTTGGCGTGATCGAGGTTGATCCGGAACACCCGAGCATGATCAAAAGCTTCCAGGAGAAGCCGCAGACCACGACTGGTCTGCCGGATGATCCGAACTCCATCCTCGCTTCCATGGGTAATTACGTTGCCAACACGGACGCCCTGTTCGAGGCTCTGGCGCTCGACGAAAAGGCCGAAGACACCAAGCATGATATGGGTGGCGACATCGCTCCGTACTTCGCGGCTCGCAATGAGGCCGGCGTCTACGACTTCAATTCCAACGAGATTCCGGGAGCGACGCCGACCGATCATGCCTACTGGCGCGACGTGGGTACTCTGAAGCAGTTCTACGATGCACATATGGATCTGATCTCCTATGTGCCGGAGTTCAACCTGTATAACACCGAATGGCCGATCTACACACTGTCCGGCAATCTGCCGCCTGCAAAGTTCGTGCATGCCGGGCGTGACCGTCTTGGACACGCCACCGATTCGATCGTCTCCCCCGGCGTCATCGTGTCGGGCGGCGAAGTGCACCATTCCGTGCTTTCACCGAACGTACGTATCCACTCGTGGTCGCAGGTCGTCGATTCGATTCTGTTCGACGGCGTGACCATCAATCGTCGAGCACGCGTCTACAAGGCGATTCTCGACAAGAATGTTGTGCTTACCGAGAATTCGACCGTCGGTATCGATACCGAACATGATCTGGCTCGTGGCTTCACCGTCACGCCGGAAGGCATCACTGTGGTGCCGAAGGGTACTGTGGTCGACGACTGACGTTCTGCCGCACACAGAACAAAAGCGTGCTTCCCAGCGTCGGGAGCACGCTTTTTTATGTCGTTTTTATGTCGCTATACTGTCAGTATTTCGGAAGATTATCGAAGTTGAAGCCAAGCGCAGCCAACTGTTCGCGTCCTTCCGGAGTAATCTTTTCCATGCTCCAACGCGGCTGCCATGTCCAATCGATACGGAATTCCTCAACGAGGCCTGCAAGGGTGCTTGCGCACTCGTCTTCAATCAAATCGGTCAGCGGGCATGCCGGAGTGGTCAGCGTCATCGTAATGATGACACGGCCAAGCTCATCGATTTCAATGCCGTATACTAAGCCCAAATCAATCACGTCAATGCCGAGTTCCGGATCAATGACCTGATGTAGTGCTTCCTTCACATCAGCGGCGGTCGCACGTCCGATATCATCGACGGCCTTCAATGCGATGCCGTCATCCTGCTCCTCGGAACAGCCGCATGCTCCGGCCTGATTGCCACAGCCACAAGCATCCTGCTTGATGTTCTCGTGTTCGATTTCCACTGGTTTGCCGTCCTTGAATCCTTTGGCGAGATTAGGGTTAAGCATGACGCGACGCGCAGCGGCTTCATCATTGCCCAATGCCTTGGCAACGGAATCGAAAATCGAGGCCTGCGGTTCTGGGACCAAGGTATCGCTCATTGTCGCTCCATATTTGATTTGAGTATATCCTGTTGAGTAGCCTATCGTGTTGGCTGGAGTTTGTCGACGGTGTTTCGTTCACTGTAGGCACAATGCACGAAACACCGATCCACTTGCGGAAAGATGCTTGTCACGCCTTCGCAGACAACGCCTTAGCCACGGAATCCTTCATGCCTTCCCAACCAAGCAATGCGCATTTGATACGCATCGGATACTTGGAAACTCCTTGGAAAACGATGCCGTCCTCAAGGGATTCTTCCGCGGATTCATCATCCAGTCCCTTGCCACGCGATTCCATGAGCTTATGGAAGGTATTAGCCAAGTTCATGGCCTCATCCACGGTTTTGCCTTCCACAAGGTCGACCATCACCGAAAGGCTGGCTTGTGAAATGGAACAACCATGACCGTCCCACACCAATCGTTCGATAACATGCGGCTCCTGGTCGGAAACCTCCACGTGCACGGTGGCCTCGTCTCCACAGGTCGGATTGAACTGATGGGACTCGCCAGGAGTGCAATACTCGTGAACCGCCTGAACCGTAGCGTTTCCCGATTGGGAAGCATGTTCAGAAGCCAGATCCGGAGCGAAATGCTCCCTGCCATGCGGATTCTTTGAGGCTTCGAGAATGACCTCCTGATACATCTGCTCGAGATCGTCGCCAGACAATGCAAAATCACTCATATGTGCTACTTAACTCCAAAGAACGGACGGACCTTCTTCAACGCCTCAACCAACGCCTGTGCGTCTTCGACGCAGTTGTAGATGCCACTGGATGCACGGTTGGACGCATATACACCGAAATGGCGGTGCACCGGCTGCGCACAATGGTGACCGACACGGATGGCGATGCCTTGCGCATCGATGAACTGGCCGACGTCATGCGGGTGAACGCCTTCGATTTCGAAAGCAACCGTACCGATACGTTGCTCGTTGGCATGCGGTCCAAGAATGCGTACACCCTCGATCTGCCCCATCTTGAGCAGTTCTCCTGCGATAACGCGTTCGTGGGCTTCAAGGTTTTCCATGCCAATGTTCATTAGCCACTCGGCTGCAACGCCTGCTGCGACGACTTGGGCAACTGGCTGTGTGCCCGCCTCGAAACGTGCCGGGGGTGCCATGTATTGCGCTTCCTGATCCATCCAGGCAAGTTCCACCATGGATCCGCCGAAATTCGCCGGAGGCAACGCTTCGAGCATCTCACGCTTGCCATATAGGAAGCCGACGCCCGTTGGACCGTACATCTTATGCGCGCTCCATGCGGCGAAATCCACGTCCAATGCGTGCAAATCGATCTTCAGGTGCGGCACGGACTGACATGCGTCAAGCACAACCACTGCGCCCACCTCGTGCGCACGCTTCACAATCGGCGCAATATCGGTGATGGCACCAGTGGTGTTGCCTACATGGGTGACGGCCACGATCTTCGTGCGCTCGGTGATTACCTCATCTGCGGTGTTGGCAAGGATTCGTCCCTCATCGTCCAGATCAAACCATTTCAATGTCGCTCCGGTACGTGCGGCAAGTTCCTGGAATGGCAGCAACACAGAATGATGTTCA
This sequence comes from Bifidobacterium hominis, assembly GCF_040095915.1. Classification (NCBI taxonomy): domain Bacteria; kingdom Bacillati; phylum Actinomycetota; class Actinomycetes; order Bifidobacteriales; family Bifidobacteriaceae; genus Bifidobacterium; species Bifidobacterium hominis. Next base: position 30,760 of record NZ_JBBMFR010000005.1, read on the forward strand.
GCTTTGGATACGACGATCTCGTCTCCCGGCTTCACAGCGAAACGTCGTGCCGCTTCTCCCCCACGCCCCTGGGATGCGTTACCGAAGGCGGTCGCCAACAGATTCAATCCTGCCGTGGCGCCGGAAGTGACGACGATTTCCTCCTCGCCTTCAACCGCATTGGCACCGACAAGACGCGCCACCTTGGCACGCGCCTCCTCGAACGCCATGGTGCTGCGTGCGGCAAGTTCATGCGCTCCACGATGCACACCGGCGTTGATGGTGCGATAGAAATCGCTTTCGGCGTCGATCACGCATTGCGGCTTCTGAGAAGTCGCCGCGGAATCCAAATAAACGAGCTGATGGCCGTGAATCTTCTGATTGAGAATCGGAAATTCCCTACGGATCGCCGCGAAACCGGTCATGCCAGCGCGCTTTCGGAATCGGCACCTTCCGGCAGGTATGCGTCATAGCCGGATTCCTCAAGCTCGTCGGCCAGTTCAGGACCACCAGTCTTGACGAAGTGGCCGGCCGCAAACACATGCACGATATCCGGCTTGATGTACTTGAGGATTCGGGTGTAATGCGTGACCATGAGGATGCCGAACTGGCTGGCTTCCTTGGCGCGGTTCACACCCTCGGAGACGATACGCAACGCGTCGACATCCAGACCGGAGTCGGTTTCGTCAAGGATGGCGAACTTCGGCTTGAGAAGCTCGAGCTGCAGCACTTCGGCACGCTTCTTCTCACCGCCGGAGAAACCCTCGTTCACGGAACGGGTGGCGAACTTCGGATCCATCTTCAGGCGTTTCATCGCTTCAGACAGTTCCTTGGTCCAGGTACGGATGGCTGGAGCCTTGCCGTCGACTTCGGTTTTTGCGGTGCGCAGGAAGTTGGTCATCGACACACCCGGCACTTCGACCGGATACTGCATGGCCAGAAAGATACCCGCCTTGGCTCGCTCGTCCGGAGTCATCTTGAGGATGTCTTCGCCGTCGAGCAGCACCTGTCCGGAATCGACCACGTACTTGGGATGGCCCGCCAGCGTGTATGCCAGCGTGGATTTGCCGGATCCGTTCGGTCCCATGATGGCATGGGTTTCGCCGGAGTTGACGGTCAGGTTCACGCCTTTGAGGATCGGCTTGATGCCGTCCTTGGTTTCGACGTGGGCGTACAGATCTTTGATTTCAAGAGTTGACATGGTTTTCGCTCCTACGTTCTACTTCTCTTCCAACACCTGGGCGATTGCGTCATTCTCGCCGCGTGCCAGGCGCATATCGATAACGTTCATGAGATGTTCGCTGATTGCGGGAATGCCGATTTCCTCGACGAGTTCGCCGAAGAAGCCTCGCACCACAAGTTTGCGGGCTTCGGTTTCCGGAATGCCACGGGACTGCAGATAGAACAGCTCCTCATCGTCGAAACGACCGACGGAAGAGGCATGTCCAGCTCCGATGATGTTGCCGTTTTCGATTTCTAGATTCGGTTCGGAATCGGCGATCGCGCCCGGAGTAAGTACCAGATTGCGGTTGAGCTCATACGAGTCAGTACCCGGCGCGGTCGGAGCGATCAGCGCGTTGCCGACCCATGTGGAGTGCGCGTCCTTGCCGTCAAGAGCGCCTTTATATACCACACGACTCTTACATTCGGGATAGTTGTGCACAACCATGGTGCGATGTTCGATATGCTCGCCCGGATCCACGAAGTAGATACCCAGCATATTGAGATCGCCTTGGCCGCCGCCGAAATCCTGATCCATACGGATTCGAACAACGTCGCCGCCGAGCGTGACCACGGAATGACGCAGGGACGCGCCCTCTCCCATGTGGATGCGCTGGTTGCCCACATGCTTGGATCCCTTGTTCCACTCCTGAATGAATGTGGTGGACACATGGGAGTCCTTACCTGTGAGGATCTCCACGCCTTCGGCGATACGTGCATCGCCGTCATGCTCCACAACAACATCAGCGTGGGCGCGGTCAGCTGCGATGATCACCAAATGGAAAGCATCCAAGTCGGTTCCGGCACCATGCACCTTGACAAGTACTGGTTGCTCGATTTCACCCTCAATGCGCAGAATTCCAGCACGGGATGTGGAATTCCATTGCACCGCGGACACGCGATCGCAAGGCTTGGAAACAATGCCTGTATCGGCGTCTCCCGGCTTGCCTTCGCTATAGGTCACGCCTTCAGTGAGAGCCGTGCCGTCGATCATAGTGACGGCAATCTGGGTTTCGTTCGACGGCGTAAACGGTTCAAAGAACTCTTCGACGCGTTCCACAGGGGTATAACGCCAATCATCCTGCTTGCGGTCGGGCACTTCGAATGCGTCCACATCGAATGAACGCGGCGAGCGATCCGCCGAAGATGGCATGGCTGCCGGATTCGCATACGGATCGTTCGGATCCGCGACGGGAATGTTGATTTCCTGAGTTTGTGCCATGGTAATCAGCCCACCGATCCTTCCATCTGCAGTTCAACCAGTCGGTTCAGTTCAAGCGCGTATTCCATCGGCAGCTCACGGCTGATAGGCTCCACGAAGCCTCGCACGATCATGCCCATGGCCTCGTCTTCGGAAAGACCGCGGCTCATCAGGTAGAACAGCTGGTCTTCGGAAACCTTGGAAACCGTAGCCTCATGTGCCATGGAAACATCGTCTTCGCGCACGTCCACATGCGGGTAGGTGTCGGAGCGACTGAACTCATCGACAAGCAGTGCATCGCATACCGTCGAGTTGGACGATCCTTCGGCACCCTTGACGATTTTGACGAGACCACGATACGCGGAACGTCCACCGCCGCGGGAAATCGACTTCGCCACAATGGTGGAGCTGGTGTGCGGTGCAAGGTGGATCATCTTCGCACCGGTATCCTGATACTGGCCCTTACCTGCGAAGCCAAGCGACATGGTGCTGGCCTTCGCATACGGCTCGGCAAGAATGCAGGCCGGATACTTCATGGTTGCCTTAGAACCAATGTTGCCATCGACCCATTCCATAGTGCCGCCTTCACGCACGTAGGCACGCTGCGTCACCAGATTGTAGACGTTGTTCGACCAGTTCTGCACGGTGGTGTAGCGCACGCGGGCATGTGGCTCAACGAAAATCTCCACTACGCCGGAATGCAGCGAATCGGTCGAGTAGATCGGCGCGGTGCAGCCTTCCACATAATGCACGTACGATCCCTCATCGGCAATAATCAACGTGCGTTCGAACTGACCCATGTTCGGCGTGTTGATACGGAAGTATGCCTGCAGCGGAATATCGACATGCACACCTTTCGGCACGTAGACGAACGATCCACCGGACCATGCGGCGGTGTTCAATGCCGAGAATTTGTTGTCGTTGCTTGGAATGCACTTGCCGAAATACTTCTTGACGATTTCCGGATATTTCTGCACCGCAGTGTCGGTGTCGACGAAAATCACGCCTTGGTCTTCGAGATCCTTCTGGATCGAGTTGTAGATGACTTCGGATTCATACTGTGCCGCGACGCCGGAGACAAGACGGCTTTTTTCCGCTTCCGGAATGCCAAGCTTGTCATACGTCGTGCGGATCTCATCAGGCAATTCCTCCCAGGTCGTGGCCTGCTTGTCGATCGGCTTGACGTAATACTTGAAATCGTCGGCGTCAAAATCCTTCAGATCGACACCCCATTGAGGCATCGGACGGTTGATGAAATCGCGATAGCCTTCCAATCGCTTTTCCAGCATCCATTCCGGCTCGTTCTTATCTGCGGAAATGGCGCGCACGACGTTCTCGTCAATGCCTTTTTTTGCCGCTTCTCCGGCGAAATCCGTGTCATGCCATCCGTACGTATAGTCGCCGAACTGCTGGATGATTTCGTCATCCTGCTTGATTTTATCTTCGTTCACTCGCGTGCGATCAGCCACATATTGGCTCATCTCCACGTCAGCTGCGGCATTGGGCGCTTGGTTCTCTGCCACCGTACGCTGCCTCCAATCACTCGTTTGTACTTATGACAACCTAACAGAACGTGGGGTGAAACACTAGCACCCCTTTCGCTATTCGGCAATGATTTGTCGTGATTTATCTTACATAGCGCAAAGGCGGAAGCCGAACATCAGTCTTCCGCCTTTGCGTCTTTCTGTCGATAGCCCGCGAATCAGGCCTGAACGTGAACCGTCGTTCCCATTAGGCACCAATTGTAGAACCATTCGGCCTGATCCCAGCCGACGCCGACGCAACCATGGGATGTGTTCTTCCCCATAGCTTGAATGCTGCTGTCGTTGAACGCGCTCTGGGTGGCGATGCGGTGAATCGCACATCCGGTCTTTGAGAAGTAGTTGACGAATCCAACATCCTTGACATCCCACTTCTCGGTGCTTCCGTTCGATAGGGTAAGCGAGCCACTCATGTTCTGAGATTGGTATTTGAGCCACACTTTGAAGTCGCCGTCAGGCGTACAGTTGTCGTAGGAGTTCGGATCGCAGTAGGTTGGCGTACACAAGTCGCCGCTCGGCTGGCACTGGCCCGTCTGATAATCGTTGCCCTGACCGGCAGACATATGCATGACACGGACGGTCTGCCCATTTTCAATGGCTGTAACGGTATGCGAAGACAAGCTGACCACCACGGTACGTGTGGTTTTTTTCTCATTCTGTGGGTCGCAAGTGCCTTGGATATTTACTGAATCAGAGCCTTTGGCAAACGCCTCAGCGGCATCACGGCCAACATTGGTGTCACCACCATCAGAAACAGTTATGCCATCATGCCCAGCTACATTGGTTTGCAGCACATCACCGACACTATTAACGATGACATCACCGTCAACTCGATCCGCATGGAAGTTCGATTTGATGGAATCATTATAGTATTGCTGCAATTTGTCCCCGTCGATGATCAAAGAGCCATTTCGGGTTTGATTATTGCCGAGCTTCTCACTATCCGGTCCAAGCGTGATGGCCGATGCGATGGACTGCGCGCCGAATTCCGCCACTTTATGGTCGCCGATTTTGATAGCCACCGGCTTCGCTATCCACGCGTCAGCAGAAGCCTTGGCCTCGTTGGCTTGGTCATCCGTGATGACGGGATCAGTAACCTTATTTTTAAGAGTCACCATTTGAGCGGTCTGCTTGCCGAAGGACTCAAGCACGTTCTTGGCTTCTTTGACGATATCCGTCACATCGATACCAGTCCCCTGTTGGCCTGGCGTCACATCGAAGGCGGTACCATCCGCGTTGAGCTGTAGCGACGGGTTGGTGGCGGACACGGACTGCACTCCCAACATGTCACCTACCGTCTGGGCACTGACTCGAGAATCGTCGAAAGACTCGACGTCGACATCCTCACGGGTCCAGAATGCATACTTCTGGAAAAAGGAATCGTTACGTTTCGCGTTCATCACATTTTCGGCGATGGACTCCGCGTCAATGGCGACGCCAAGATCCTTCAACGTGACTTTCTTACTCGTTCCCTCATAGGAAACGGGAACCGTCAATGATTCCGCCGTATCGGAAATCTCTTGGATGATATGATCTCGGGATTGTCCTGTCATGGACTTGCCCCAGAGCGTGACACCTGGCAACGCATGTGACTGGAAGAACCAGTATCCGCCGCCGGACACGACACCGAGAAGAAGCATCACCGCGAGAACAATCCACAGCCACAACAGGTGGCGCTTCTTGCTGGCATTCACAGTCAACGCTGCGCCATCATCAATGGGATCGGCCGTTTCGGCAAACGAATCCAAGCTCACCTGCGAGATGACTTTTGGGTCATCGCCCATGTTTGGGAAGGCGAACTTACCGTTGCCGCTTTCCGGAGAATCCATATCGTTCAAGCTCATGCTCCCTCGTAAAGGTTTTTCATTACGAATACGTCTTGTTGGTAATTCAAGGCCAGGCCCCTATTATGCAACATGGTCATGAACTCCTTTGGACTCATGACCATGTTGCATATCGGGTTATCCGACGTTAATCACAATTCGTCGATTTAGCGCTCCTGCTGGTGGTCCAGAGCAGCCTTGACTAGACCTGCGAACAGCGGGTGCGGCTTGGTCGGGCGGGACTTGAACTCAGGATGAGCCTGAGTGGCCACATAGAACGGGTGCACTTCGCGAGGAAGTTCGACGAACTCGGTGAGTTCGCCGTCCGGGCTCTGGCCGGAAATGCGCAGACCCGCTTCACGCAGACGGTCCTTATATGCCACGTTCACTTCGTAACGGTGACGATGGCGCTCAGTGACATGCGTGGTGCCGTACAGTTCCGCAACGATGGAACCTTCTTCAAGCTCAGCAGGATAGGAGCCAAGACGCATGGTGTGTCCCATGTCACCATTGCCAGCGACGATGTCTTTCTGCTCCTCCATGGTTGCGATGACCGGGGTCGCACAATCGGGCTCGAACTCGGTGGAGTTCGCGTCCTCCAAGCCGAGGACGTGGCGGGCGTATTCGATGACCATGGACTGCAGGCCGAGGCACAGGCCGAGAGCCGGCAGCTTGTTCTCACGGGCGAACTTCAGGGCGCCGATCTTGCCGTCGATGCCGCGGATGCCGAAGCCTCCGGGAACGACAATGCCGTCGACTTGGTCGAGCGCGGCGGCCGCACCCTCCTCGGTCTCGCACTTATCGGCGGCGACCCACTTGACGTTCACCTTGGCATAGTTGGCGAAACCACCGGCCTTGATGGCTTCGGTAACAGACAGGTAGGCATCCGGCAGATCGATGTACTTGCCGACGATGGCGATGTTCACCTCATGCTTCGGGTGGTGCACACGCTCCAGCAGGTCCTCCCACTCGTCCCAATCGACATCGTGGAACGGCAGGCCGAGTTCGCGCACGACATAGGCATCGAGGCCTTCGTCGAACAGGGTCTTCGGCACGTCGTAGATGCTCGGGGCGTCCACACAGTTGACCACGCCTTCGGAATCCACGTCGCACATCAGGGAGATCTTGTCCTTGATGGACTGGTTCAGCGGACGGTCGGAACGCAACACCAGGGCATCCGGGGAGATGCCGAGCTGACGCAGCATCATGACGGAGTGCTGGGTCGGCTTGGTCTTGAGCTCATGGGCAGCAGCAATGTACGGCACCAAGGAGACGTGCACGAACATGCAGTTTTCGGCGCCCAGATCGCGGCGGACCTCACGCGCGGCCTCCAGGAACGGCTGGGATTCGATGTCGCCGACGGTGCCACCGATTTCGGTGATGATCACGTCGACGTCATCGGACGCCTGCGCACGCATGCGGGACTTGATTTCGTTGGTGATGTGCGGGATGACCTGCACGCACTGTCCAAGGTATTCGCCGGCGCGTTCCTTGCGCAGCACTTCCTGGTAGATCTGGCCGGTGGTGACGTTCGCCTTTTGGCTCAGATACACGTCAAGGAAACGCTCATAGTGGCCGATGTCGAGATCGGTTTCGGCGCCGTCCTCGGTGACATAGACTTCACCATGCTGGAACGGATTCATAGTGCCCGGATCAACGTTGATGTACGGATCGAGCTTCTGCTGCAAAACCTTGATGCCACGGCTACGAAGTAGGCGACCAAGGGAGGATGCGGTCAGGCCTTTGCCGAGAGAGGAAACAACGCCACCGGTGACAAAAATATGCTTGGTAACGTGCTCTTGAGAATTGCCATGTGTTCTTCTAACCATGGAACTTCAGTCTATCAGCGGCATAAGACGCGGCGTGTTTCTTCAATGCGAAAATGCGGGACCATCGTCTCTTCGATGATCCCGCCTAGCAAAAGTAGGAAATACAGTCAGTCAATCAGATTCAGTTCTTCTTTCTGTGGGAAGCCGCGAATGCGAATGCTATGTCAAAAGTCACCGTGGCCAATACGAAACCCGTGATGGCGGACCTGTCTTCGGGCTCTTCCAGCTGGAGTCGGCAGGCTTGCAGTAGATGGTGACGCTTCTATCATCCGGTAGTGTCTCGTCATCTTTCTGGTTCGCATCAGGATCGGACGGATCGGTGGCCCCGGTGGATGCCGGATGCCTACCGGAAAGCATCCGGCATGTATTGCGTTGCTTGGGCAGTCCCAATCAGAACTCGAAAAACGTTACTTAGCTTCCAGCAGGTGCGCGACGGCGTCCAAAGCGAGCTTGTATCCGTAGAAGCCCATGCCAGTGATAGTGCCGGTGGCGACCGGTGAAATCACGGAGCGTTTGCGAAACTCGTCGCGCGCGGACGGATTGGATATATGCACCTCCATCAGCGGCAGACCCTCGTCAATCACCATGTGGGCGGCGTCCGCAAGACCGTAGGAGTAATGGGTGAATGCGGCGGGGTTCATCACGATGGGCGTCTTCTCGTCGGCGGCCTGATGCATCCAGCCGATCATCTCGGCCTCGTCATCGCTCTGGCGGACCTCCACGTCAAGCCCGAGTTCCGAACCCCACTGCGTGCACAACTCGCGCAGGGTCTCAAGATCCTGCTTGCCGTACACGTCGGGCTGTCGCACGCCAAGACGACCGAGATTCGGTCCATTGACGACTACTACTTTAGTCATGTTCAAACTCCCCTGTTATTACTGCTGAATGCGGCGGAACGCCTCTTCGACGGCATCCGCGGGTGGATCCTCAAGATGAATCGGATGCCCAATCCTGTCAAGCACCACAAAACGAAGTTTGTTGCCGCGGGCCTTCTTGTCTCGATGCATTAAAGCGAGCACATCGTCCCACGTACCGTTGTTCCAAGACGTGGGCAAGCCCAGCGAGCCCAGCAGCGAACGATGGTAGTCCACAAGATCCTGATCGATGTATCCCAGAAGATGCGACAGTTCGGCCGCATACACGCATCCGACCGCCACCGCGTTGCCATGACGCCAACGGAAATGCTCAAGCTTTTCGATGGCATGGCCGAGAGTATGCCCATAGTTCAGGAATTCTCGCAGTCCCGCCTCCTTAAGATCGGCGGACACATGGTAGGCCTTCACGCTCACGGTATGTTCGATCAGCTCCGCGACCACATCCTTCAAATCGGAATCCAGGAACGTCGACCCGTCGAAGGCACGCAGTTCATCGGCATAATCCTCGAGAATCTGCAGAATTTCCGGATCCATGATGAAACCGGACTTGACGACCTCACCCAAACCCTCGATGAAAATGTCGTTCGGCAACGATGTGAGCGACTTCAGGTCGGCGAGCACTCCGGCCGGAGTGTAGAACGAACCGACCAGATTCTTTCCCTGCGGCGTATTGATGCCAGTTTTGCCACCGGTCGAAGCGTCAACCATGGCAAGCAGCGATGTCGGGCAGTTCACATAGCGAATGCCACGCATCCATGTGGCTGCCACAAAACCAGCCAAATCGGTTGCCGCTCCACCGCCAAGGCCGACGATCGCATCGGAACGGGTGAAACCCTCATCGCCCAAACGCTGCCAAATACCGTTGGCTACCTCGATGGTCTTTCCAGCCTCCGCATCGGGAATGATAATGTCGTACGCATCATAGCCCGCCTGCCGAAGCAGCGTGCGCGCACGATCCGAATGACGCTGCACCGGCTGTGTGTGGATAAGCGCCACCTTGACGGGCTTGCTGCCCAAAACCTGTGCAAGCTGTCCCATCACACCCTCGCCGATACGAACATCGTACGGTTCGATGGTGGAACCGGTGACATGTACTATACGTTGATCAATCATTTCCATCAGCTTTCTCGCAGCCGCCTGCGGAGACTGGCCGCGTGTGCCCACATGCACGTTCGCCACGCGCCTGAACACCGGATCACGTTCCTTATAAAGTTTCTTCCAACGCATATTGGCATCGCCGTTGAGCATCGGACGACCTCCACCACGATTCGCGCGCTCCATGGCCTCTTCCGGATCAGCCATCAAATACACGACCTTGCCACCAGACGCAACGTATCTCGCCAATCCCTCCTGGATGGAAGGTGTCATCGGCGCGCCCCCGCCCAAGGAAAAGATGCCATCGAAATCCTCAAGCATGTCAAGCACAACATCGCTTTCCAGCTCACGAAATTCCGGCTCGCCGTACTTTTCGAAATATTCGGGGATTCGCATTCCCGCATCATGTTCGATCTCATTATCGGCATCGGCAAACGGCAGATTCATCATCCGCGCCACTTCCTTGCCGACACGTGTTTTGCCCGCGCCCATCATGCCGATGATCACGGCGACAGGCCTGCGCATACCAGCCATGAAACGAATCACCTCATATGCTCAGGCCAGGAGGCAATGTACTGTTCGGCATTGCGCTTGGTCTCGGCAACGCAGTCGCCGCCGAACTTCTCAAGCACATACTGCGCGATGGTCAGACGCACCATTGCCTCGGCCACAACCGCGGCCGCCGGAACCGCGGTGTTGTCGGAACGCTGGTTGATGGCCTGCGCCGGTTCGCCTGTAGTCACATCAACGGTTCGCAACGCCTTCGGAATGGACGGAATTGGCTTCATGGCCGCACGCACCACGATCGGCTGGCCATTCGACATGCCACCCTCGATACCACCGGCACGGTTACTCAGACGGGAGATACGACCGTCCTCGCCCACCACCATCTCATCATGGGCCTGAGAACCAGGACGCATGGCTTCAAGGAAACCGTCACCGATTTCCACACCCTTGATGGCCTGAATGCCCATCACGGCGCTTGCCAAAGCCGCATCAAGACGGCGATCCGACTCGACATAGGTACCGACGCCCGCAGGAACGCCGTACACCACGACCTCAATCACACCGCCCAACGTGTCGGCGTTCTCTTTCGCCTCATCGATGCGGGCGATCATCTGCTTTTCCGCTTCCTTGTCAAGCGTACGTACCGGAGAGGCATCCAATGCTTCAAGGTCCTCCGGCTTAGGAAGCGTGACCTGCTGCGGATCGGTAATGCCCGCGCCGCCGATGGAGAGCACATGTGAAACGGTGCGGATGCCGAATGTCTGCTCCAGGAACTGCTTGGCAACCTCGCCCAGCGCCACACGAGAAGCCGTCTCGCGTGCGGAAGAACGTTCCAGCACCGGACGAGCGTCATCAAAACCGTATTTGCGCATGCCAGTCAGGTCAGCATGCCCCGGGCGCGGGCGGGACAGCGGGGCATTGCGCCCCTCACGAGCAATCTCATGATCAAGCGGATCGGCGCTCATCACTTCGGTCCACTTCGGCCACTCGGTGTTGGCGATCTCAATGGCCACCGGAGAGCCGATGGTCTCACCGAAACGCACGCCGGTAAGCATACGAACCTTGTCCTGCTCGAACTTCATACGTGCGCCACGGCCATATCCAAGACGACGACGCGCCAACGCGCCGACAATATCCTCCGTAGTGACGTGGACGCCCGCAGGCAGCCCCTCGATCATGGCGACAAGCGCCTCGCCGTGCGATTCACCTGCTGTCTGCCAGCGCAACATGCCAACTCCTTTTCTTCCGAATGCAACTAGTGGACTATCTTAACGGTATGTGGTACATGATTTGCCTGCCGAGTCTGCTCTGTGGACTAGCCGTCAGCGTTGAAGACATCCGTTCACGTCGCATCCCGCGCACATGGGTCGCCGCAGGATGCGTAGTGCAGATTATCGTAAACCTCATATACGCGCTCTATGCCAACGCACTATTCTTGGCGCTGCAGGCACTGCTCTTCGCCGCGCTGTCGGCGGCGCTGCAATGCGCTCTTGCTTTAGTGAAACCCGGCTCGTTGGGATTTGGCGACGTCACGACCACGTTGCTTATGGGTTTGGCCGTCGGCATGTTCGGTCTGTTCGCCGTAGTGTCTTGGTGGCTTGCCGTCGGCGTGGTCGGCTTGTGCTGGATTGCCCTATGGACACGTTTTGATCCGCAAAAGCATACTTCTTACGCCGGTAGAACGCCATTCGCCCCGGCGATTGTGGCGACCGGGGCGATAGGCATTGCAGTTGGCGTTATGTTCTGATCAGTTCGCGTTTTCGTTGTTGTTCTTATACTCGTCGCGAATCTTCCAGAACTCGTCTTCCGTTTCGACGAATTTTGTTTCGCCGGTTTGCAGATTGGTGGTGACGAAATACATCCACTTGCCTTCCGGAGGATTGATGGATGCCTTGATGGCGTCGTCTCCCGGATTGCTGATTGGCGTAGGCGTCAGCCCCTTGTGAATGCGGGTATTGTACGGATTGCTGTCATCGTTCAGCTGGTCATCGGTAAGACGGCTCGCGGAAATGCCTAGACCATAGGCGACAGTCGTGTCCATACCGAGTGCCATGTCACTGTCGATACGGTTGAGAATAACCCTTGCGACCTGCCCGTAGTATCTGTCACTGCCCACTTCAGATTCAGCAATGGACGCGATGATCAAAATGCTTTCACGTTCGCTGCCGGTTGGCACACCCAAATCATCCAACTTGGCGATGCGCGCATCGACCATGCTCTTGATAATATCCTTAGCGGACTTGTTCTGCGCATTGTAGGCGCCAGGCTCAAGCCAGCCTTCGAATTTGCCACCGGCTTCTTCAGGAAGGATTCCCGATCCCCCACCATCTATGATGGCTTGGAATTCCGAAACATCTATGCCCGATGCCTGTGCCGCATTCGCGATGACATCAGACACGCGCTCACCGGCCTTGACTTCGGCGAAGCCTCCGGCCTTGCTTTGGTCAGACAAAATCTTGACCACGTCGGATGCCTTCATATGTGTCTTCAAAGCGTACGATCCCGGATACAACGTGGCCGAGGCCCCGCTTACCGCAGAAGTAAACGCGGCAGCGGACTTGACGATCTTCGCTTTGACAAGGTTCTCAGCGATTTCAGCGGGGCCTTGGCCGGATTCTACGGTAAAGGTCACTTCCTTATCGCCTGATCCCGTGTAATCCTCGATTTGGCTCTGCGAATTCGCTTCGTTCGCGGCCTTCCAATGTTTCAACGCACGTACTCCGAAGAATACGCCGACACCGATCAGAACAACTACCACAAGTGAGGCAATAATCGTGAGGTACAGACGACGACGCTTTTGTTTTCTGCGACGACGCATGTCCCTACGCGATTTCGGCGGCTGCGGAGGCATTGCCGAGTTGAAGGATGTGCTATCCGACGAATCCACCCATTGCGCGTTATCGGAGAAAAAATCATCGAGATTATCGGTCACAGGTCTCTCTCCTCTTGCCTCTCTCTTCTATCGATTGCTGTCTGCAGTATCACCACCGCTGACTGTTGATCGACCATCGGACGATGCCCACGTCCACCGATTTGCGCATCGAACAGCTGATGATGCGCAGTCACCGTGGTCAGTCGCTCGTCAACCAATTCGATAGTTGGAACTTGCGTCAACGAGTATTCATCATCCTCCACCGCGGCGCGCAGTCTTCTCTCAAGGTTAACAGTCCACCGACGTGCCTTCTTCGCGCTTCTGCCTTCTTCTCCGCTTAGCAGCAACGGCAACCCGACTACCACATGGTCGACTGATTCGTCTTCGATGACGTCAACGACCTCATCCAATGCGCGAAATGAATCCCCGTAGACTTGAATGTTGCCTGCAGGGTGTGCGAGGGTGATGCCGGGGTCAGACAATGCGAGTCCGACCCTAGCATCACCCAAATCAATGCCAAGCCAAACCATGCTTGGTGGCTCAGCCCTTCATGGCCTGGTGGGCCAAAGCTTCGAGAGCCTCGTCAATCTTGGTGGCGTCCGCGCCGCCACCCTGAGCGAAGTCCGGCTTGCCGCCGCCACCGCCGCCGAGAATCTTGGATGCGCCTCGAACGAGATCTCCCGCCTTGATACCCTGCTTGCGTGCGGCCTCATTGGTGGCCACGGCAACCATAGGCTTGCCTTCCTCATTCACGCCGGCGAGGGCCACCACGACCGGGGTTTCCTCACCGAGCTGGCCACGGACGTCAAGCACGGTCTTGCGCAGCGCATCGAAGGAACCGAAATGCTCGACGTTCTTCGCGGCCACCTTGACCGGAGTCTGAGAAGCCTTGGCCTCAGCAACCAGAGCCGGAACGGAAGCCGAAAGCTGGGATTCATACATAGCTGCAAGACGACGATCGGATTCCTTAAGCTTGGCAAGCAACGCGTTCACGCGGTCTGCCAGCTCATCCGGACGGGCGTTAACCATGTCGGAAAGCTGTGACACCAACGCATGCTCGCGAGCGTTGAACTCGTAAGCGCTTTCGCCTACGACCGCATCGACACGGCGCACTCCGGAACCGATGGAAGCTTCGGACATGATGTTGACCGCGCCGATCTTACCTACATGATCAACGTGGGTACCGCCGCAGAGCTCACGGCTCCAGCCATCTTCGCCAATGGAAACCACACGCACGACGTCGCCATACTTCTCTCCGAACAGGTGCATGGCACCCAGGGCGATGGCATCATCGAACTTCATTTCCTGAGTGGTGACGGCGAGGTTTTCGCGCAGCTTCTCGTTGACACGAGCTTCCACGGAGTTCATCGCATCCTTGCTCGGAGCGCTGGACCACTGGAAGTCGAAGCGCAGACGGTTCGGCGCATCTTCGGAACCGCGCTGGGTGGCCTGAGGGCCAAGCTCTTCACGCAGCGCCTTGTGCACCATGTGGGTGGCGGTATGCGAGCGGGCGATGGCACCACGGCGATCAAGATCGATGTTGGCGTTGACCTCGGCACCGACAACCAGCGTGCCTTCGGTCAGACGGCACTGGTGCACGATGAGATCCTTGATCGGCTTCTGCACGTCGTCGACCTCGAGCACAGCGCCATCATCGGAGAGAATCTCACCCTGATCGGCGAGCTGGCCACCGGCCTGCGCGTAGAACGGGGTACGGTCGAGAATGACTTCGACATTGGCCGGACCGGTGACTGCGGGAACGGAGCCCTTGCCTTCCTGCATGATGCCCAGCACCTTGGCGCGCGCGGACATGTCGGTGTAACCGAGGAAGTCGATGGGCTGAACCAGCGTCTTCTTGAAATCGTCGTAGACGGAAAGATCCACGTTGTGGCGCTTCTTAAGAGCATCGGCACGTGCGCGGCTCTTCTGCTCGGCCATAAGCTCGCGGAACTTGGCCTCATCGACCTTGACGCCCTGATCTGCGGCCATTTCGAGGGTGATCTCGATCGGGAAGCCATAGGTGTCGTGCAGCTTGAACGCATCTTCGCCGGAAACGGCGTCGGATCCGGATTCCTTGGCCTTTGCCACAGCGAGATCAAAGATTTCGGTACCGGATTCCAACGTGCGGCGGAAAGCATCCTCCTCGCCGTAAGCCGCCTCGGACACATCGTGGAAAGTGTTATTAAGTTCCGGATAGCTCGGCTCCATAGCCGCCTTGGAAGTCGGCAACAGGGTCGGCATGACCGGACCGGTCACACCGAGTTCGCGCATGGCCTTGACGGTACGGCGCAGCAGTCGGCGCAGCACATAGCCACGACCGTTGTTGGATGGGCGCACGCCGTCAGACATGATCATCAAGGCGGAGCGCACGTGGTCGGCCACGATGCGGAAGCGCACGTCCATGGCTTCGTCATCGCCATACGTACGGCCAGACAGCTTCTGGGCTGCTTCAATGACCGGGAAGACCTCGTCGGTCTCATAAATGTTCTGCTTGCCCTGCATCAGATAGGCAAGACGTTCCAGACCAGCGCCGGTATCGATATTCTTGTTCTCAAGTTCGCCCACGATATGCAGGTCGGTTTTGGATTTGACATTATCGACCTCGTAGTTTTCGAACACGAGATCCCAAATTTCAATGTAGCGGTTCTCGTCGGCGATCGGGCCGCCTTCCACACCGTATTCCGGCCCACGGTCCACGTAGATTTCGGAGCACGGGCCGCCGGGGCCAGGGCCACCGGTCGTCCAGAAGTTGTCTTCCATGCCCATGATCTGGATGTGTTCGGGGTCAACACCCTCGTTCTTCCACATCGAGCGGGCTTCCTCATCGTCGGTGAAGGTGGTCATCCACAGTTTCTCCGGATCGAAACCGTAGCCGCCCTTGTCTTGCGGGGTGGTCAGCAACTCATACGCATAGTGGATGGCTTCTTCCTTGAAGTAATCGCCAAAGGAGAAATTGCCCAGCATCTGGAAGAAGGTACCGTGGCGGGTGGTTTTGCCGACCTCGTCGATATCCAAAGTACGCACGCACTTCTGATTGGAAGCCATGCGGCTCTTCGGCGGAGTCTGCTCGCCCATGAGGTAAGGAATGAACGGGACCATGCCTGCAATGGTGAACAGGGTGGTCGGGTTCGGAGAGATCAGCGACGCCGAAGGCACGATAAGATGACCGTGCTTTTCGAAATAATCAAGATAGCGCTTCGCGATTTCAGAAGTGCGCATTTGAGATTGAGCTCCTTTTTTGCTGGAAGGCCTAATGCCTTCCAAAGAATTCGTGATTGTTGTCTGAACTTGTATCACGCTGAAGAATCAGCTGATCTTGCTCGCATATTTGGTGTTAAGTTCAGCTTCGCGGGCTCGGCGTGCTTCGTCGAACTCATTGAACAAGGCTTCAAGGGTACGTACGGCCACATGATCTTGGTCTGGCCCAAACAGGAACTGCCTGGCCGCGTCAGGAGTGTTGGCCTTAACATATGCCTGCGCCTTGGTCACGGCCACAGCACCAATGCCCACACCGATGGAAATCCAGAAGAGACGCTTGAACATCACTCCCCCTTGTTGCTTGCTGCACTGTTGATGTTCTTCTTGTTCACGAAGGACTGCGCAGTGGTTTTCAGGGCATATACCGCAGAAGCGATCTTGATGACCGGCTTGCCGAGGAACGATCCATACAGATCGGTCAGCGCACCGACATTATTGGCCGTCGTGGAAGCCGCGGCGGAGATTTTGTTGACGTCTTCCAACGATTTGTTGACTTGTTGGACGGTGGTCACACTTTCGTCAAGCGCAGGAATCGCATGATCCCCCGTATCTTTGACGGTCTTGGCGATCTGGTCGAACAGCTTACCGAGACGAATCAACGGGTAGATCATGAAACCGGCAAGAATCGCAAAAGCGATTGCCGCAATCAGACCGGCTATTTCTCCAACACCCATCTTGAACCTCTTTTCAGTCCCACGGTTGCCCGCGAACACAATACCCGCATAACAGTAGTAAAAAGCCCCGACCTAAGGCAAGTTATGTTCACTGGTTGTATGAAACGACGCTTACCGCTTCTTCGATGGGTTTCGTCGTGTCGAAGTCAAGAACGGTCACCGATCCATTGGCCGGACGTTCACTCAAATCGTATCCTTCCGGAGCAAAACGGTGCATAAGGCTCAGCAGCGTATTGCCGTGGGAGATCTGCAGCACATCATCGCCGTCCTTCAGCATGGGATTGGAGGCGATCAAAGCAAAACCGTCTTCGACCCTCGCCCAATACTCGGCATCGGATTCGGCGTCGTGGAACGGATCAGCCTCTTTGAGGAAGTCACGCGTCGCACCAAGGCCGTACTTTTCAACGATGTCATTGTAGTTCTTCGCACCGTGAGGGCCTCCAGCGGCGGTCCACGCCACGCCCATATCCTGCCCTTCGAAATAGCCGTAGAACTGTTCACGGAAATGCATGTCGCTCATCAATTGAGGGCGAACGTGGCCGGACGCTTCGTTCACATCGAGAATACGCTGGGCAGTCATCTGCGCACGCGTGGTGTCGGAGCAATATGCCGCGGCAAAATCGAAATCCTTCAATTTGTTTGCGGCTTTGTCTGCGTCGGCGATGCCGGATTTCGTCAATGGAGAATTCGACCAACCCTGCAGCCTGTTATATCGGTTGAAAAACGTCTGCCCATGTCGGACGAGATGAAGATGAAGCAACATAGGCTCCATGTTACCCTCACGGTTTGAGCAAATTCGTGCTATACGATGTTGTTATGGGTCGTTTTATTTCTCGTTGGCTAATTCTTACCGTCGCGGCAGGCATTATGGTCGCGGTTCTCCCCGGCATGCATGCCATCGGAGAGCCTCCTGTGCTTGGCATTGCTGCGTTCGCTTTGTTCATGGCGCTGATCAACGCTTCCATCAAGCCGATCATCCATATCATCGCATTGCCGTTGTCGATCGTTTCGTTCGGATTGGTCGCATTGGTGATCAACTGGCTGTTCATGCAGCTCGCATCATGGTTGGCGCTGTCGTTCTTCTCTGTGGGCGTCACTATTGACGGATTCGTATGGTCTGTACTCGGCTCTCTTGTCATGACGATTGTCAGTGGCATTGTAGGCGGCATCATCGGCGACTAGGTGTTGACAGTTACGTTCACTAGATAGCGAAGAGCCTCGCAATCGTCAGGATTGCGAGGCTCTTGCTGTATGTCCTTATACTGTATGTTCTTACAGTATGTAGATCCAGATCAGCGGGCGTAGAATTCGACCACGTACTGGATGTTGACCTGCACCGGGATCTCCTCGGCTTCAGGCTTGCGAGTCAGGGTGGCCTTCAGAGAAGGCAGGTTGACGTCCAGGTAGCCCGGAACCGCCGGCAGCACATCGCGGTGCACGCCTTCGGCAGCGGTCTGGAACGGAACCATGGTCTGGCTCTTGGCCTTGACCTGAATGGTCTGGCCAGGCTTGACGCGGTAGGACGGGCGGTCGACGATGTTGCCGTCAACGAGGATGTGGCGGTGGACCACGAACTGACGAGCCTGGGCGGTGGTGCGGGCGAAGCCTGCACGCAGAACCAGAGCGTCAAGACGGGTCTCGAGGTCGGTCAGCATGGCGTTACCGGTCTGGCCGGCGGTGTGGGTGCCCTTCTCGTAAGCGGCGCGAAGCTGCTTCTCGGAGATGCCATACTGAGCGCGAAGACGCTGCTTTTCGCGCAGACGCACTGCGTAATCGGACTCAGTGCGACGGCGGGTGCGACCGTGCTCACCCGGAGCATACGGACGCTTTTCGAAAATGCGCTGAGCCTTAGGGGTCAGTGCGATGCCGAGGGCGCGGGAAAGACGCACCTGGCGGCGAGAACGCTGAACGTTCGTCATTGGTTTAATCCTTTGTTTGTTCTGTCGTTGTCTGAACGGAACGCAAACCGGTTTCCCGATATGCGCTGAGCCAGCCTCTCCAGTGCTTCTTCGTGCAGAACACGAACGGCTTGAACACGTGCCGTAGTACAGCTCGTATCGGCCGCCGACCCACTGATGGGCTAAGACTCCAGACGGCATGTTCCCTTGTGGGCGCACACCAATCGTTAATAATACACATGAGGGCGGGACGAGCTTGCCGTTCCGCCCTCTTCGGCATGTCACGCCGCCATTGCGACGCTATGCTTCGACCAGTACGCCCCTGTCCATGCGGTAAGTTCGATCCACGTATGCGAGTGCGTCCGGATCATGGGTGACCATGAGTACGGCCGTACCGTCTTTGGCAACTTTCTGCAGTAGCCTCATAACGATGGCGGTGCTTTCGGCGTCCAAATCGCCGGTGGGCTCATCGGCAATCAATAGTTTCGGACCGTTCATCAAAGCTCGTGCTATGCTGACACGTCTCATTTCGCCACCGGAAAGTTCTTTCGGATAGCATTCCGCCAAGTCATCGACCTGTAGCCGGCGCAACAACGCGTGCGCACGTTCCACGGCATGATCCTGAACGAGATTGTTTTGCGCTTTTGCCGCCGGAACTGCCGCAATGACATCCGGGAGTCCGTCATCGACCGTCTGTTCGGAAGACGAATCAGAAGCGTTCTCTTCCGTCACTTGTAAATAGTGAGGATCTGCAAGCATCCGGGTATCGCACTGCTCTGTTTTGCCGTTCTGCAGTACGGAAGGAAGAATCACATTGTCAAGTGCCGTAAGATTCTGCAGCAGCGTCTGGCTTTGCGTGACGAAACCGATGGTGCGATTGCGCACGATCGACATTTGCCTGTCATTCAGCCGCGTCACGTCGTTACCGTCCAAATCGATGGATCCGGACGTGGGTTTGAGCAGGCCGGTTATAAGATTCAGCAATGTGCTTTTACCATTGCCGGAACGTCCGACGATCGCTACGAATTCGCCTTGACTTAAGGTGAAATCGACATGATCCACAGCCGCGAACGGTTTGCCGCGACGTGTGAACTCGCGAGTGAGCTCTTTTACTTCGAGAACCGTGTTTTCCGTCATCATTCACCTTCTCTCAAAGTCAGATAGGTTTCGGGAGCGGAGAGTTTCACCGCCGTCGCCGCGGAGGCGAGTAGTCCGGTAAGCACTGCGAACACGAAACTCACTGCGATCAATGCCAACACATTCCATATGTTGGTTTGCAGATACGGCAACTGCAACTGCTGTCCGATAAGCGTGCTGAACGGGAAAATCGCAAGCGATGCGACCGCAATGCCAACGACTCCGCCCAAAGCTCCAATCATGGCCGATTCCTTCACAATGATGCCGACCAAAGTGGAACGATTGGCGCCAAGAATGCGATACGCGGCGAATTCACGCTTACGTTCGTTCATGGCGGACGAGAACACCGCAAGCAGCACAATCAGACCCATGATCCAGAACACCGCGACGAAAAGGGTCACGTAGCGAATAATCACGTTCAGATTGGATTTCGTGGTAGCCGTAATACCGCCCGGATACACGTATCCGAGGCTTTTGATTCCGGTCGTTTTGGTAATGCTCGAAGCGACCTGCTGAGCGGAATAACCGTCTTTGACCTTGATGAGCACTGCGGAAACGGCTTTGTCGGCGTATTCTTCCGGAATGGCGGCATGACCCACCTTGGCGGAATAGCCGACCACGTCGGGAACGGTCTGCATGTTCACGAATACGGAATTGTCGAGTGACGTACCCGTGTTGGCAAGTTGCGCCGCCACTGGGAATTCGTGCCCGTACAGTTTGACCGTGTTATTGCCCGACACGCTGATGCTGGATCCGGCAACGATCTGACCGCGCTGGAGCGTGCCGTCGAACTGCGATGCGATCCAAGGGGTGATCACGAAGTCGGTATCGGGATTGAATCCGATGATCTGCACTTTTTCGTCGCAGCATGCGGCGGCCAGCGATGAGATATAGGTTTGTTCCGTGATTTCGTCGATGCCGTCGGCTTTCGCCACTTCATCGGTGATGTCTTTGGTGAAGTAGAACGTGCTTGCTGATCCATTGGTCAGCAACGCCTCGGCCTCGTTTTTGGTATTTTGCGGCGTGACCATAAGATCGGCGCCCATACGTTCCTGCATGCTGTTCAAACCAGCTTCGAGGTTCATGGACAGCAGCGAACCTCCATAAAAGGCCACGGTAAGCATGGTGACGACGATGGCAAGCGCTGCCGTGCGGAACGGTTTGCGCTTGAGGTTGACCAGCGGCAAACCGGCGAGGGTGATGTGATTCGGCATCGTAGGATCAGGCGCGCTTTGCCGGCTTGAGATCAAGATACGCAGCGATTGCCGCGAGCACGGCCAACAGCACGCCAAGCACTATCAGCGTCGGCAAGGTGACCATATGGCAGTGCATCATGGCACCCTTGCACACGCCGATAAGCACGGTCGGCACAGTGATGGTCAGCACGCCAAGCACGGCATTGGCAATGTCAAGGCCGGCACGGGTCTGATCGGAAACGAACAGCCCTGCGACGCCAAGCACCGCAATCACAATGCCGATGCCGAGCGCAGCCTGAGCCGTGTAATGGCATGCCATCGGCATTTCTTTGACCGCGCACACGTGGGCGAAGGTCTGTGGCGCGACGGCCACCAAAGCACCAAGCAGAATCTGCGAAATACCGGCATACAGTTTCTTATTCATGATCTTCCTCTCAAAAAAGACAACATCGCCGATTATCGCAGGGTCCTTTTGAAAAAGAAAGCCTTGTTTTTTCTTCAACTTCGTGCTATGAGGAAAGGCTTCGTCCGCTTTCCGGCTTCATCACAGCATTTCGATGGGTGCAATACGCAGCAGCAGACGTTTGACCTCACCGTTGCCGAAATCAACGGTAATGACCGAATTAGCGCCTTTGTCCTGTGTTTCGATGACCGTGCCCATGCCGAAATGGTCATGCGTGATCCTGTCTCCGACATGCACGTCCGAGATGCTCAGGCCGCTCCGATTGTCGGTTTGGCTTGCCTGTGAGGATTTAGTCAGGTCCACGGGTTTGGTTTTCGGCTTGACACGCCTAGTAGTGACCTTGCCGGATTTTCCGCTGGACTTGCCGGAGCCGTATGAGCTGTATGAAGAACCGTATGAGGAGCTCGATCCCGATCCTGCATACGAACGCCGCGAGCTGGAGCCGTGTGAGGATGATGCGCCGCGCGTGGACGAGCCACCGTATTGCGCACGCCCCGACCCATACGAAGACGACCCGTACGAGGACGACCCGTACGAGGACGACCCGTACGAGGACGACCCGTACGAGGACCGCGATCCATACGTGCTGGAACCATATGGGGAACCACCGTAACTCGTCTTTCCATATGAGGAACCACCGAACGTCACTGATCCGAAATCGTCGTCATCGTCCCAGCCGCCGAACTCGTCGTCATCATTCCGCCAGCTGGCACGCATGCGTTCGACTCCGGCCTCACGTCTTTTCCAATCGATCAGCTCGTCGGGAATCTCGTCAAGGAACTGGCTGGGCATCATATCGTTGGCTTGCCCCCATTGCGCGCGCACGGCCGCACGCGTCACATACAGGCGACGCTTCGCGCGGGTGATGCCCACATAGGCAAGGCGACGCTCCTCTGCAAGCTCGCTGGTGTCCTCCATGGCCCGCTGGTGCGGGAATGTTCCCTGCTCCATGCCGGTCAGGAACACGTACGGATATTCCAGACCCTTAGCCGTATGCAGGGTCATCATCGTCACTTTGCCGGAGTCCTCGTTCTCCCCCGGCAACTGGTCGGAATCGGCCACCAAAGCCGTGGTTTCCAAGAATCCCGCCAACGTGGCATCAGGCGTGTTCTGCTCGAATTCCGCAGCCACCGACTGCAGCTGGGAAAGATTGTCGACGCGGGAAGCGTCCTGCGGGTCCTCGGAACGCTGCAACTCCTCCAAAATCCCACTCTTGGAAAGCACTTCGGCAACCACTTCGGATGGTTTCGTATCATGTTCCTTCGCGAAATCCGCAAGCCCATGCATCATGTCGCGGAACACACCCAACGGCTTCGACGTACGCGCGGACATACCTTCAATCTGCTCCATATGCTCAATCGCACCAAAGAACGTAGTGTCGTGAGCATCCGCATACGAGGCAATGAGGCCTTCGGCACGAACGCCCAATCCACGCTTCGGCACGTTGAGAATACGGCGGACGTTCACATTGTCCGCGGGATTCACAATGGCCTGCAGATATGCGAGCGCATCCTTGATTTCCCTACGCTCGTAGAATTTGGTGCCACCGACCAGCTGATATGGAAGATTGGCGTTGATCATGGCCTCTTCAAGCGAACGTGATTGCGCGTTGGCACGGTACATGATGGCGATGTCGCGGTATGCAACACCTTCCTCTTCGTGGATTTGCGCGATTTCGTTGGCGATCCATCCTGCTTCCTGTTGTGCGTTGTCGGCCGCGTATCCGACGATCTTGTCGCCTTCGCCAAGTGCCGTCCACAGTTTTTTCGGCTTGCGATTTTCATTTCTTGCAATCACCGCATTGGCGGCGTCGAGAATGGTCTGCGTCGAACGATAATTCTGTTCGAGCATGATGGTTTTCGCGTTAGGGAAATCTTGCTCGAAATCCTGAATATTGCGAATGTCCGCACCTCGGAACGCGTAAATCGACTGGTCGGAATCGCCTACCACCGTAATCCAAGATGGTCCGACACGGCCCGCGCCACGCATATGTTGATCGGGCTCTTCTCCCGAGTCAATGCCGGAAAGCTCGCGTACGAGCACATATTGCGCATGGTTGGTGTCCTGATACTCGTCCACGAAAATATAACGGAACTTATGCCGATAGTATTCGCTTACCTGTGGGCAACTCTGGAACAATTCGACGGTGCGCATGATCAGATCGTCAAAATCCACGGCATTCGCCATGGCCAGACGATGCTGGTATTCCGCATATACCACGGCGACCAGCTCGTCGACGTCGCCGGCCGAGACCTGATATCCGCGCTGGCCTGGCTTGTAGTCGCAGTTCACGCTTTTCAACTGATCCTGCCATGAAGTCAATGAGTTCTTGCAGTCGGAGATTTTGCCGAGCAGCATGCGCGGCGTATACCGCTTCGTATCGATGTTCAGATCGCCGCTGATGAGCTTGATCAAACGTTCGCAATCAGCCGTGTCGTAAATGGAGAATCCTGAGGTAAGACCGATTTCCTTGCCGTCGCGTCGGAGGATGCGCACGCATGCGGAATGGAAGGTGGAGATCCACATATGTTCGGCTTCGGGCCCTACGAGGGCTGTAAGGCGTTCACGCATTTCCGCCGCGGCCTTGTTGGTGAAGGTGATGGCGAGAATGCTGCTCGCCCAAAAACCGTGTGCCAGCAGCCATGCGATGCGTCTGGTGAGTACGCGGGTCTTGCCGGATCCGGCGCCGGCGCCGATGAGCAGGGCCTGGCCGTAGTACTTCACCGCTTCCATCTGTTGCGGATTGAGGTCCTTGATCAGATTTTGCGGATCGCACAGGCCTGGCTCCATATTCTGCTCCAACGGTTCCTCTTTCCATGAAGATTCGAAGTCGATTATTGCGAAGTTCATGTCTATCACACATGCAGGTCAGCGCAACACTCGCATGGTCAATTGACGCGCGTATGCTGAACGTTTATATGCGGTTCGCCGTATGTCAACATCAACGCCGCCTTATGCGGCCAACAATCTAAGGGGATTCATGAAGGAGCTCGAAGAGCGCATTCGCCTGCAGGGTACCGTCAAGCCGGGTAATGTGCTGAAAGTGGACGCTTTCCTTAACCATCAGTGCGATGTCGAATTGTTCGACCACATGGGTGCCGCTTGGGCGGAGCATTTTGCCGGTAAGACCATCAATAAGATCCTGACCATTGAAGCTTCCGGCATTGGTATTGCCTGTGTTGCCGCGCGTCATTTCGGCAATGCACCTGTGGTGTTCGCCAAGAAGGCGCAGTCCATCAATCTCGATGGCGACCAGTACACCACCACCGTCTACTCCTTCACCAAGCAGAAAGAATTCCCCGTCATCGTGTCCAAGAGGTATCTCAACGAAGGCGACCATGTGCTGCTGCTTGATGACTTCCTGGCCAACGGCAAGGCTCTGAAGGGCCTGATCGATCTGTGCCATGATGCCGGAGCAACGGTCGAAGGCATCGGCATCGCGGTGGAAAAGGGTTTCCAGGGCGGCGGCGATGAGCTGCGTGCAGCGGGCTACGACGTTGATTCCCTGGCAATCGTGGAGTCGATGGATCCGGAAACCGGTACCATCGAGTTCCGCTCCTGATTGTCGCATCTCACGGACGCGCATCAGAAACCATTACAACCTGTTGCTCATCACAGTATGAATAAGAGAGGATTCATTGTGAGCGAAGAGAAGAAAGACAATACGAACGAAAAGAAGGGCGTTTCCTTTGAAGCGCTAAGCAGCTTGGACGCACCTGTTTCGTTCTGGAAGGGCATCCCGTTCGGTCTGCAGCATGT
This sequence comes from Bifidobacterium hominis, assembly GCF_040095915.1. Classification (NCBI taxonomy): domain Bacteria; kingdom Bacillati; phylum Actinomycetota; class Actinomycetes; order Bifidobacteriales; family Bifidobacteriaceae; genus Bifidobacterium; species Bifidobacterium hominis. Next base: position 56,088 of record NZ_JBBMFR010000005.1, read on the forward strand.
CATGGCGATGTTCGTGGCCAATCTGGCTCCGATTTTCCTAGTGGCTTCCGCCGCCAACATGAGTGCCGAACAGTCTGCCACGATCATTCAGGCCGGTCTGCTGGTGGCAGGTCTGGGCACCTGCCTGCAGCTGTACGGCGTGTGGCTGATCGGCTCCCGACTGCCAATGGTCACGGGCATTTCCTTCACATATGTGGCCGCCGCCATGTCGATCTCCCAGAATCAAGGCTATGGCGCGGTTGCCGGCGCGGTCGTGCTTGGCGGTCTGTTGGAGGTAGTGCTTGGTTTGACCGCCAAGTATTGGCGTCGCTTCGTGCCGCCGATCGTATCCGCGATCGTGGTTACGTCGATTGGCTTTTCACTGCTTTCCGTTGGTGCCACCAGTTTCGGCGGCGGTTCCGGTGCTAAGGATTTCGGAAGCTGGCAGAATCTCACGCTCGGTCTGATTTCGCTGGTCGCCTGCCTGGCTTTCCAGCTGCTGATGAAGGGTACCGCCAAGCAGCTTTCCGTGCTGTTCGGCTTGGTTGTCGGCTATATTGTCGCGATTTTCATGGGCAAGGTTGATTTCTCTGGATTCTCGAATCTGCAGGTCGTGTCCGTGCCGCATTTCATGCCTTTCCAGCTTGAATTCGATCCGGGTGCGATTATCTCCTTCGCCTTGCTGTACGTCGTGTCTTCCGTAGAGGTGCTCGGCGATACCGCGGCGCTCACCAAGGTTGGTCTCGACCGTCAGCCTACCGATAAGGAGACTGCGGGCGCCATCGCAGGCGACGGTCTCATCTCCTCCGTCTCCGGTCTGTTCGGCTGCCTTCCGTTGACGTCGTTCGCACAGAATATCGGCTTGGTCGCCATGACCAAGGTCGTCAACCGTAAGGTGATTCTTTCCGGTGGTCTGATTCTGGTGATCGCAAGCTTCGTTCCTGCCGTGGCGGAAGTGTTCAATTCCCTGCCGCAGGCCGTGCTTGGCGGTTGCACCATCATGATGTTCGGTAACATCATCCTGTCTGGCTTCCAGATGATTTCCGAGGCCGGCTACACGCAGCGCAACATCACCATTGCAGCGTTGAGCCTCACCATCGGCATCGGTTTCACGCAGGTCGGTGACATTTTCGTCAACTTCCCGTCGCTGTTCCAGTCCATCTTCGCATCCAACTGCATCGCTGTGTCGTTCGTTGTGGCTGTGCTGTTGAATGCGTTGCTGCCGAGTGAAGAGCATTTCCTGTCGGCTCCGCAGCATCAGGAAAACTGAGACTATTCAGTCTTAAAGTGACATGAAATCCCCCTGCTCAAACGAGTCAGGGGGATTTTTCATAATCGATGTCTTGCGGAAAGGACTGTTTTTTCTTTCAGTGCCCCCGCTTGATCCAATTGGCAATAGCGTCTTTGACGGCCTGTGCATATAGGGTATTCGTCATTCCCGGATGAATACCGTCACCTGCAAGTTCGTCAGGATGTGCGGAAATCACCGTATCCCAATCTACCAGCACCACATTGTCGGCATGAGCGTCCGCAAACCTTTGCAACGCGTCGTTCGTTCCCGGAACCCACGATACCGGTGCATGCGCGTTAACCAGCACCAGCACATGATTCGGTCCCACACTGTTCAGCAAATCATTCAGCTGTTCATCGGTCACCGTGGAGTTTGTGGCAAGACCGACCAGCACCCACTGGCGCAATCCACCCCGCTGGGTTTTGGCCTGATTCACCAAGCCCAAAGCCTTGACCATCGAACGTGAGGTCTCCGCATCGACGGTGATTCCGGGAAACACCGACTGTAGACCTTGGCTGGAAGCCAACATCACCGAATCACCGAACGCGACCATCTGCCCGCCATCAGGCATGGTATGAATTGGCTTTCTGGGCTTGGGTGCCTCGTTTCTGCTGATATCGGCATGGCTCTCCTGCCGCACTTGCTGTTTCTGCTGTTCTTTCAGTATTCGGGCGTTTTCAGACAATACGCGTTCCACACTGGTCTGCTGCGGGGCATGAGTCACAGCGTACCCAGACATCATGCATGTGCTCAGCACCACTACGATCGTTATCCAGCATCTGGCAGCATCCCACATGCCGTTTTCCGGAAGAGGACGAATCATGGCGATGAATCCGCCTCGCGCAACAGGCTGTTCCACCAACTTCCACGACATGGCGGTACAACATGCGGTAAGAGCGAATGTGATTAGCAGCATCCATCCCAAATGCCGCGCACCCCACTGTGGAAACATCGCCTTGGTGAACAACCACAAAGGCCAATGCCACAGATAAATGCCGTATGAATGCCGGCCGACCACATCAAATGGTTTGAACACCAGCAGATCCTGCATCCAAGATCCGAAAGGAATGGAACCGGCGACCAGAACCACTGAAAGCAGCGAAGCCGCGAAAATCCCTCCACGGAAGGCAACAGGCCCCTGCTCAACGTGATGCATCATCCATAACAGAATCAGCAATGCCACAAAAGCCGCCGTAGGGCCAATCTTTCTCCAGACCAGACGAACGCATTCCATGATCGCAGTTTCTTCCGAACGACCGTTGCTACGCCGTATGATCATCAGCAGCCATGCCAGCATGGCACCTAGCCAAAGTCCCATGGCATGCGTATCCGAACCGAAATACACTCTGGTTGGATCTGTTCCCGGGTGATACTGCAATCCCATGGAAAGCGCACTGCACAAGGCAAGTCCAGCAAGTACCGCCACCGGCACCCAACGTACCAGAATTTTCCGAAGCAGGTAGATCAGCAGAGGAGCCAGCAGATAGAACTGCATCAGCACTGACATGAACCACAGATGACGGAACATGTCTGGATTCATCTGCGAGAAATAGCTGTCGCCGCTGCCGATGGCATACCAGTTGTAACAGCCCAACATGGCCGTCACTATCTGGTTTTTAATGCCCACCAACATGTCTTGGTTGATAAACCATGCCAACGATACGGTGACGGGAACCATCAGAATCAACGCCGGATATATTCTGCGCAGACGCTTGAGGCAGTATTCCTTGAAACCTATTCCCTTACCGGAATCAATATGGTTCAGCAACGACGAGAAAATCAGGAAACCGGAAATGGTGAAGAATATGTCAACACCTAGGAATCCGCCCCGCAATGCGCCCTGGTCGCAGTGATACAACACTATTGCGATCAAGGCAATGCCTTTGAGACCGTTCAGACCGACAAAACGACGTCTTACCACAACAACCAACCGCTTCTCTTAACATGCGACGTATGCGCGTAATAGTCACAACGTCTCGTATCGTACTACCAGCCCCTCCCCCATTATGCGGATTATGAACAGGCATGGAACGCTGTTGTCTGGAATGGGTGGAATCCGTTTGATGGACGACGAAACCTCGGAAACGGCGAAAGAAATATTCAGACGGAAAAGACCGCATGTCCATCGGTATCAATGCCGATACCAATGGACATGCGGTCCCTTTTACGCTGTCCCGTCAGTCAGCATGACTGCGAGACCTCAGCATCACTTGGAGAAGACGTTGCCGTAGGTGTCTTCGCCTGCTTCTGCGATTGCCGCGGACTTGCGGGCGATTGCCAGCTCCTCGTTGGTCGGAATGACGCAGATGGTGATCTTCGAGTCCGGAGTGGAGATGATGCGCGGTTCCTTGGAACGGGTCGCGTTCTTCTCTTCATCCAGCTTGACGCCGAACGGTGCGAGCTTGTCGCAAACCATCTTGCGGACCACGTCATCGTTCTCGCCAACACCTGCGGTGAAGGTAATCACGTCTACGCCACCCATCTGAGCGGTGTAGTTGCCGATGTAGCCGACGATACGGTGCACGTAGACGTCGAGAGCCAGCTTGGCGTCCTCGTTGCCTTCGGCGACCAGACGGTGAACCTCACGGAGATCGCCGAAGCCGGTCATGCCCATCATGCCGGAACGCTTGTTGAACAGAGCGTCGAGCTCGTCCACGTTCATGTGGGCGTTGCGAATCAGGTGGAAGACGACTGCCGGATCGATATCGCCGGTACGACCACCCATCATGAGGCCTTCGAGCGGGGTCAGACCCATGGAGGTCTCGACCGGCTTGCCGGAAACCTCGGCGGAAGCGGAAGCGCCGTTACCGATGTGCAGCACGATCTGCTTGAGACCTTCGGCCGGCTTGCCGATGACGCTCGGCACCACGGAGGAGATGAACTCGTGGGAGGTGCCGTGGGCGCCGTAACGGCGGATGTGGTACTGGTCGGCGATTTCCTTGTTCAGCGCGTAGGTGCTGGCGGCCTTCGGCAGCTGGAAGAAGAAGGAGGAATCGAACACGAAGATCTGCGGAACATCCGACAGGAGCGCACGCATGACTTCGGCGCCCTTGGCTTCCGGGCCGTTGTGCAGCGGAGCGAGCACGGCGAGATCCTTGACCTGGTTGATGGTCTTGTCGGTAACCAGAGCCGGGTTCGGGAAGATGGAACCGCCCTGCACCACGCGGTGGCCGACTGCCACGATGCCGGCTTCGTCCAGCTTCGGGCCGAACTCGTTGAAGAAGCCGAGCACGCGCTTCAGACCCTGCTCGTGGTCGTGAATCGGCTCTTCAAGCTCATGCTTTTCGCCGTTGAACTCATGCTTGTAGTGGCCGTCAACCGGCTCGCCGATCTTCTCGACCAGGCCGGAAGCAATACCTTCACCGGTTTCAAGATCAACCAGCTGATACTTGATAGAGCTAGAACCGGAATTGATGACAAGGACGGTTTTCGCCATTGTGTGCATCCTCCATGTGTTAATCGATGTGCCGCTTGCGCGACTTTCCAAACTTTAGATTACTCTTTGCTTGCTACAAAATAGCGTTTTACTGGGCTTCGATGGCGGTCAGGGCAACAGTGTTGATGATGTCTTGCACGGTCGCGCCTCGGCTCAGGTCGTTGACCGGTCGGTTCAGGCCCTGCAGTACCGGACCGACGGCCACTGCGCCGGAGGAACGCTGGACGGCCTTGTACCCGATGTTGCCCGCGCACAGATCCGGGAACACGAACACGTTGACGTGGCCCGCCACATCGTTGCCCTTGGCCTTGGTGGCTGCGACGGTCGGCGACCAAGCCGCGTCGAACTGGATGGAGCCGACAACCGCGAGATCCGGAGCCTTCTCCTTCACGAGTGCGGTTGCTGCTTCCACGAGGTCGACATCCGGTCCCTTGCCGGATCCCAGCGTGGAATACGACAACATGCCGACCTTCGGATCGAGGCCGAACGCCTTCGCCGTTTCGGCGGACTGGATGGCGATTTCCGCCAGCTGTTCCGCGGACGGGTTCAGATTGATGGCGCAATCCGAGAATACGGCGACATGATCCTTGAAGCACATGAGGAACGCGCCGGACACGAGGGAAGATCCCGGCTTGGTCTTGATGACCTGCAATGCCGGACGTACGGTGTTGGCCGTGGAGTTGATGGATCCGGAAACGAGACCGTCTGCTTTACCGAGCACCACGAGCATGGTGCCAAAGTAGCTGTCATCGGTGAGCTGCTTGCGTGCCTGTTCCTCGGTCATGCCCTTCTTGGCACGCAGCTCGCACAGTTTGGCGACCATCGGAGCGAGTACTTCCTCGTCATCCTTGGCCTGGAACTGCGCCTTTTCAAGGGATTTGAGTCCAAGCTCCTCACCGCGGGCGAGAATGCTTTCCTTGTCTCCGACGATGATCAGATCGACGATATCACGCTCGAGCAGATAGTCGGCTGCCTTGATGATGCGGTCTTCGGTTCCTTCCGGAAGCACGATGGTTCTCTTGTCTGCCTTGGCCTTGCCCAGCAGGCTGTACTGGAATGCGTATGGCGTGGTCGGAGCCGCGAACGGAGCCTCGACAGCGGAAATAAGCTCTTCTGCGTTGACATTCGCCTCGAATGCTTTCGTGGCCTTGGCCACGGCGTCTTCCTCGTCGAAATCAACGGCGGGTAGTGTCCACACCGGCACCTCGTAACTTGCGAACTCCTCCTTGAGGGGTTCCACCTGCTCATCTTTGCATCCGGTGACGAACACACCGGCGACCGTGCTTCCTGCATTCTCAATGATGGCCTTCGACGCCTCGACGGTGCCCAGGACCTGTTCCGGAGTGCGGTTGATGGTGCATACGGCAAGAAGCACGACGGACTTAAGATCTGCAGCTACGTCAGCGTTGAACGCAAAGATGGACGGGTCGTTGATGGCGGATTTGTCCGTTCCGACAATAACCACGGCTTCGGGCTGGGCGGTTTCGATGGCTTCTGTGTAGGCGGCCACGATATCGGCCCGGGCACCTTCCTTGTCGGTGCGTGCGCGCTTCGGGCAAACACCTACGGATTGTTCACGCCCCAGCCCCGCGTTGCTTGCTTCAAGAAGAACGTCGGTGAAGGTTTCCTTTCGGCAAACCGCCGGGCGGAACACGGCCGTTTTCTTGGCAGCCGAGAATGCCTTGGTGACGCCAAGGGCCACGACGTTGCGGCCGTTTGCGGCTTCAGGGCTGATGATGGTGACGCTGGTTAGACTCACGATGTCTGCTCCTATTCGTTGTTCAGGTGTGTGACTGCGTTGTTTCGCACCACGTGCAATTCTAATGCGTAAGCAGTAACAGACACGCATTTCAGAAACGGTGTTGCGGACAGACGGTGAAGAGAAGACAGAAAAACCCCAGAGGACGAATCCTCTGGGGTTTTCTTCAAGCAATCAGCCTATAAAGGCTAGACTCACTCGTTATCGCCAGCGGTTGCGGCGGTAGCGGAGACAGCACCCTGCTTGGTGGTGTTGACGCCGGAGTAGACCCAGTCGGTGTAATCCGGGTGATCGTAGCCGTTGTCGACTGCGAACTGGAAGGCTTCCTGACGGAAGGCTTCGAGCTCGTTGATCTTGTCGGCGTACTTGTCAGCATCGATCATGCGCAGAGCTTCGGCAACGAGCTCGTAGCGGTCGATGTTGTTCACGCGAACCATGTCGTACGGGGTGGTGGTGGAGCCCTGCTCCTCGTAGCCGTGGACGTTGAAGTTGTCGTGGTTCGGGCGATCGTAGATCAGACCACGCACGTCGCGGGCGTAGGAGTGGTAAGCGAACAGGACCGGCTTGTCTTCGGTGAACAGGTCAGCGAAGTCAGCGTCGGAGATAGCCTGATCGTTCTCCTTGGTGGACTGCAGCTTGACCAGATCCACAACGTTGACGACCTTGAACTTGATGCCGAGCTCGTTGAGCTTGTCGGCAGCAGCCATGATCTCCTGAGCCGGAACGTCGCCAGCGGAGGCGAGAACGATCTGGGCTTCGTCGTTGGACTTGGCGGTGGAAGCCCACTCCCACTCAGCAGCACCCTTCTCGAGCTCAGCGCGAGCTTCGTCCAGAGTCAGCCAGGTAGCGGCCGGCTGCTTACCAGCGATGATCGCGTTGATCATGTTGGTGGACTTGTAGCACTTCTCAGCCACAGCGAGCAGCATGTTGGAATCCACCGGGAAGTAGATGCCGATCACGTGATCGTTGTTGAAGCACTTGTTCAGCAGGACGGAGGTGACACCCGGATCCTGGTGGGAGAAGCCGTTGTGATCCTGACGCCACACGTGGGAGGAGACGAGCAGGTTCATGGAGGAGATCGGCTTGCGCCACGGGATCTCGCGGACGGTAGCCTCGAGCCACTTGGCGTGCTGGTTCAGCATGGAGTCGATCACGTGCACGAAGGACTCGTAGGAGCTCCAGATGCCGTGACGGCCGGTGAGCAGGTAGGCCTCGAGGAAGCCTTCCATCTGGTGCTCGGAGAGCTGCTCGGTGACCTGGCCGGTGACAGCCATGTGCTCGTCAACCTGGGAGGACAGGTAGCCGGCATCCCACTGCTTGTTGGTGACGTCGTAAGCGGCCTGCAGACGGTTGGAAGCGGTCTCGTCCGGTCCGAAGATGCGGAAGGAGTCCGGGTTGTTCTTGATGATGTCGCGGGTGTAGACGCCCAGACGACGGGTTGCCTCGAGCTGGCCCCAGCCGTGGCCGTACTCGGCGACTTCCTTGACCTCGTAGTCTTCGAGGGCCGGCAGGTTCAGCTCTTCGCGGATCACACCACCGTTAGCGTTCGGGTTAGCACCGATGCGCAGTTCGCCAGTCGGCATGAAGGCGGTGACTTCCGGCTTCACAGCACCGTTCTCGTCGAACAGCTCTTCCGGGTTGTAGGACTCGAGCCAGTTCTTGAGGACTTCGAAGTGAGCCTCGGTATCGCGGGCGGAAGCCAGCGGGACCTGGTGAGAACGCCAGGAGCCTTCGGTCTTCTTGCCGTCGATGAACTTCGGGCAGGTCCAGCCCTTCGGGGTGCGGAAGATGATCATCGGGTAGAACGGACGAGTCATGTCGTCGGTCTGAGCTGCGGCCTTGATGTCGCAGATCTCGTCGAAGACGGTCTCGAACAGCTCGGCGAAACGACGATGGATCGACAGGTGATCCTCGTTGTCGAAGCCAGCGACGAACTCGTACGGCTCATAGCCCATGCCGTGGAAGAACTCGTGGAGCTCTTCGTCGGAGATGCGGGACAGGATGGTCGGGTTGGCGATCTTGTAGCCGTTGAGGTGCAGGATCGGCAGCACGATACCGTCGGTGCGCGGGTTGATGAGCTTGTTGGACTGCCAGCCGGTAGCCAGCGGGCCGGTCTCAGCTTCGCCGTCGCCGACGATGGCCGGAACGAACAGGCTCGGGTTGTTCATCACAGCGCCGTAGGCGTGGGACAGGGCGTAACCCAGCTCACCACCTTCGTGGATGGAGCCCGGAGTCTCCGGAGCGTAGTGAGACGGGATGCCGCCCGGGTAGGAGAACTGGCGGAAGAACTTCTGCAGACCAGCTTCGTCCTTGGTGATCTTCGGGAAGGTCTCAGTGTAGGTGCCGTCCAAGTAGGACTGAGCGGTACCAGCCGGGCCGCCGTGGCCCGGGCCCATGATGATCACAGTGTTCTGCTTGTGATCAGCGATGAGACGGTTGATGTGGCCGATGAGGAAGTTCAGGCCCGGGGTGGTGCCCCAGTGACCGACCAGACGGTGCTTGACGTCTTCGCGGGTGAAAGGCTCCTTCATCAGCGGGTTGCTACGCAGATAGATCTGGCCGATGGAGAGGTAGTTGGCTGCACGCCAGTACTTATCCACGCCTTCGATAGCTTCCTCGGAAACCGGAGCGTTCAGCTTCTTCCAAGGGGTGCCAATAACAGGACTCGTCATGTGTACTCCTGTACTCCTGCACTGTGTTGTGCGATTGTTTATTTTCATTCGGTCCTGAATCTTGCAAAACCTTGCGGTTCCGCGGAACGATTCATTCCCAATCACTTGAGCATATTACGAGCGAGGTGCGACTTTTTGCTGTTTTTTTGCGACTGTGTGCGTAAGTGTGTCGTTTCTGTTAGAAAATGAGAGCTTTTATCGGGAGATTTGTGAATACTTCACATGCTATCAAAAAGATTGATAAACGGCTCAATATCAACGATTTCAAGCCATCCTCGCACCTTTTTCACGTTCGTTTTGCAATACTTGCATGCGGCGTGTTGAACCATGCGTAGTAAGCAATTGTGAGGTTTGTTCACTTCCTGTTCACAGCGTTTCCAATGTCTGCTAGCGTCGCCACAATAGAACAGTTAATATTGTTGCTTCTTCATACCTCATATCAAAAGGGAGAGTGTTATGGCCGCAGGTCCTGTGCTCGTTGTTGATTTCGGAGCCCAGTACGCCCAGCTGATCGCACGTCGCGTGCGTGAAGCCAATGTTTATTCGGAGCTTGTGCCGCATTCCATGCCGGTCGACGAGATGCTGGCCAAGGATCCGCAGGCCATCATCCTTTCCGGTGGTCCGGCTTCGGTGTTTGAACCGGGCGCGCCGCGCGTGGATAAGAAACTGTTCGAGGCCGGAGTTCCCGTGTTGGGCATCTGCTACGGCTTCCAGGCCATGGCCTATGCCTTGGGTGCGGATGTCGACAAGGCCGCTCTTGGCGAGTACGGCAAGACCGAGACCTTCATCGACGAGTCGAAGGGTCTGCTCGAAGGCTCCCCCGCCGATCAGAACACGTGGATGAGCCATGGCGTGGCCGTTAAGACCGCGCCGGAAGGCTTCGAAGTGCTGGCACACACCGAGGGCGCCCCCGTTGCCGCCATGCAGGATGAATCCCGCAAGCTGTATGGCGTGCAGTGGCATCCTGAAGTCAAGCACACCCCGATGGGCCAGCAGCTTATCGAGACGTTCCTGCACAAGTGTGCAGGTCTTGGCAACAACTGGGATGCCTCCAGCATCATCGAGGATCAGGTTGCGAAGATCCGCGAGAAGGTCGGTGACGCACAGGTGATCTGCGGCCTGTCCGGCGGCGTTGATTCCGCAGTAGCGGCAGCTCTCGTGCACAAGGCCATCGGCGACCAGCTCACCTGCGTGTTCGTGGACCACGGTCTGCTGCGCAAGGGCGAGGCCGAGCAGGTCAAGCATGATTTCGTTGAGGCGACCGGCATCAAGCTCATCGCCGTGGACGCCTCCGAAGACTTCCTCACCGCTCTGAAGGGTGTGAGCGAACCGGAGAAGAAGCGCAAGATCATCGGCGAAAAGTTCATTCGCACGTTCGAGAAGGCCCAGCGTCAGGTCATCGAAGAGGCGGGCGCTTCCGGCAAGGAAGTCAAGTTCCTCGTTCAGGGCACCCTCTACCCGGATGTCGTGGAATCCGGCGGCGGCGACGGCGCGGCCAACATCAAGTCGCACCACAATGTGGGCGGTCTGCCTGACGACATCAAGTTCCAGCTCGTCGAGCCACTGCGCACCCTGTTCAAGGATGAGGTTCGTGCCATCGGTACCGAGCTTGGATTGCCGGACGAAATCGTATGGCGTCAGCCGTTCCCTGGCCCGGGCCTCGGCATTCGCATCATCGGCGAGATCACCAAGGAACGTCTGGATCTGCTTCGTGAGGCCGATGCCATCGCTCGCGAGGAGCTTTCCAAGGCTGGTCTTGACCGCGATATCTGGCAGTGCCCGGTGGTGCTGCTGGCCGACGTGCATTCCGTGGGCGTACAGGGCGATGAGCGCACGTATGGTTCGCCGATCGTGTTGCGTCCGGTTTCCTCCGAAGATGCCATGACCGCGGACTGGTCTCGCATTCCGTACGATGTGCTTGCCACGATTTCGACGCGTATCACCAACGAATGCCGTCAGATCAACCGTGTGGTGCTCGACTGCACTTCCAAGCCGCCGGCAACCATCGAGTGGGAGTGATTCCAAGCTGATTCGTTGCTGAACGCAAAATCACAATCAATATGATGAGGCCCCCGAAAGTGCGAAACTTCCGGGGGCTTCATCATGCTTTCCGCCTTCTAGGCTCGAGCCAGATAACACCTCTCAAGGTGTCGGACGCCTCGTCGCCGCTTACCTCTTTACGTACGGTGTCAGGTTTCCATTGGTTCCGTGTTTTTCGTAGGCATTATGACGTTTGCGAGCGCCACTACCTTTGCCGTGTTGGGGCCTGACAAGGCCCAGGCCGTGTCAGGAAGAAAGCTAAGAACCATCGTGGCTTGACATAGCGGCATCCGCAGAATGATTACGACCCTGTGCAAATGTAAAATGTCCTTCCTCCGTTTTTGCGGAGGAAGGACATTTTCATACCGTTTTCAATATCGTGGATTATTTGCGGATTATCTCTGACAATCCTTGCTAGGCCAGCATGTTGGTCCACATGTTTACGAAATCGGGAAGCGTTTTTGCAGTGGTGGCGATGTTCTTGATTAGGATGCCGTTGATTTTCAGCCCCAGCATCGCAGCGAACGTCGCCATGCGATGGTCCGCATAGGTTTCCATTTCAGCCGGCTTGAGATTCATTGCCGGCACTGGCGCGATCTCCAGCCCGTCGGGAAGCTCACGGGCATCTCCCCCGACTCTGGTGATTTCGTTGACCAATGCTTCCAGACGGTTCGTCTCGTGGCCGCGCAAGTGGCCGATGCCCAGCATGCGCGTAGGCTTGTCGGCGAAGACCAGGATTGCGGCCAGCGATGGCGCAATCTCGCCGGCCGCAGTCAGGTCGAAATCACCCAAGCCGTTGATATGGCTGCTGCCGGTCACTTCGCAGTACCGGACGCCGTCGATCACGGGGAAGCTGATTTCAGCGCCCATATGTTCCAAGTATCCGGGAAGCAGGCCGCCCGGCTGGGTGGTGGATTCCGGCCAGTGAGGCACGCGAACGGTTCCGCCGGCGATCAGTGCGGCGCCGAGGAACGGGGCGGCATTCGACAGGTCAGGCTCGACCGTCACGGTTTCGGGCAACTGCACGGCTCCCGGCTGCACGGTCCACACGCGGGCGTGTTCGTCTGCGTTGGCACGCACACCGGAACCATGCAGATCGGCCACGGTCATGCGAATATGAGGCAAACTCGGCGTCTTCTCCCCCGTGTGATGCAGTTCCAAACCGCCTGGCACTCGAGAGCCGATGAGCAATAGTCCTGAAATGAACTGCGATGATCCCGAAGAATCAATGCTGACCACACTCGGCTTGACGCACTGGCTCACCGTTTGAGGTGGAGTGATTGTAAATGGCAGGCGACCTTCCTCGCCGTGGTATTCGATACATGCCCCCAACTGTTCAAGACCGTCCAACACGGGCTTCATCGGACGTGCGTACGCCTGCTCGTCACCGTCGAAATCCACAGGACCGTCCGCGAACATGGCAAGACCGGGCACGAAGCGCATCACCGTTCCCGCAAGACCGCAGAGCACCTTCGTACCACCGTGGAACCGGCCGTCGGACGGCGGCACCACCGTCACCGTGGTGTCAACCTGCTCATCGATTTCGCAGCGCACTCCCAACGAACGCAGCGCGTCCATCATCAGCTCGGTATCACGCGAGCGCAACAGCCCGACCAATCGCACAGGACGATGCCCGAGAGCCGCAAGAATGAGATAACGGTTCGACAGGGATTTGCTGCCCGGCACCACAACGGTGGCGTCAAGCGACTTGCTGGCAAACGGCGCCGGCCAAAGATTCTCTTGAGATGCGTTCATAGGGTTTATCGTATCCAAAACCCGTGGCAAACAACGCTTCAATCTCGCCATGTAGCGTGCGTATCTTGCTCGATCTCGGCAATTGGACTCCGTCCATACCATTTCCGTTTGAAAACCCAGACGGACGAAACCATGTGAACATCGCAAAAGGTCACGAGGTTTTTCTGCGTTGCCATGTTTATACCGTTTTGTACCGAAACTGGAAAAGGTTTTTCAAACCGTCTGAAACGCCTTTGTTTCCAACGATTTTCGTCGGGCTGACAGGATTTGAACCTGCGACATTCTGCTCCCAAAGCAGACGCGCTACCAAACTGCGCTACAGCCCGTTCCTGCTCGCTTTCAGCGAACCCGCGTCGCGGAATCGCATCATGTGAACACGAGTTTCTATTATAGCGTATGGTTGGACAACGACAGGCTTACAATAGCGTTTCGGAAGGGAGAGTGGCATGGGACGTCATCAGCAGGCTGAATCATCGGGCATTATCTCCTTTGTAATATGCGCCATCATCGCTTGGTTTGTTATGAACGCTTACACGCAGTTCGCTCCCGCCATCTGGCGTGTCACGCAACGACTGTTCACCGTCTGCTCGGGAATCGTGGCAGGATGCGGCGTTATATCATTCAGTCTGGGTTATGCACGAAAATCACGATCGCTGACGCTCAAACATGGTTGGGCTATTCCTGTCCGTCGTATTTTCGAGATTCTCGCGCTTTCCGTGGTGTATGCCTCGACCATTTTCGTCATGTCGTTCATGATGTTGTCCATCATCAACAACATGATGGGTATCCGCACGCTGAAAGGCTATCTGCCAATCCTATGCGCGGCCATCGCAGGCGTTGTAGGCTATATAACTTTCGTACAGGCGGAACTTATGAACGCCAAAACGATCGCTTCCCTACTGCCGTTTTTCGTGGTGTCTGGCGTGAGCATCGCAGGATTGACGTCCGACGATCCATACTGGTACAACAATAATTTCTCCCAACTGGGTGACCGTACGACGTTCGCCGCACGTATGTTCAATTCGACGCTGATGCTCGCGGGCATCTGCATTGTGATCATCAGCTATTTCGCCGTTTCCGAGCTCATCACCACGTATCGTCTGCAATTGCAGTATCTGGATTCCAACTCCACCAATGAAACGCCGAAGCATTTCCGTACGAGGATTCTGCTGCTGTCGATCATGTTGGCGTTGGCCGGCATCGCCTTCATAGGCATCGGCATGTTCCGTTACACGCCGCATCCGATTTTGCACAACGTGTTCGCCCGCGGCCTGCCATGTTTGATGAGCATGCTGATGATTGCCCTGCCTTGGCTTGCCCCGCAACTTTCAAAGATCGTATACGTGGTTTCCGATCTTGCGATTGTGATTGGCGCTTATGCCGGATTCCAATGGCTGAGCGGGCATAACACGCTGACGAACGTGGAGGCGTTGGCCGGCATGATGTTCCTTGGCTGGTTCATCATTTTCTCGCGTCAGATTGCCGCCATCGAAGCGGATCGCGTGCAGACGCAGCTGATACTGGCGCAATCCGAGAGACCCCACTCCGTCGAGGATCTTGCGGAAGTCAGCGAAACTGTTCCCGACACTGTTTCCCGGCTTGCTTCGGAAGTCTAAAAAACGTAGCTGGAAAACAGTGTCGGAAAAACAATCAGAAATTGTAATGTCCGTTGGACGGCTTCTTGTCGCTCATCAACAGCAGGAAGCTTCTTGATTGCGCAGTAATCGCAAAACCGGCCTCATAATTGAGTTCTGGCCCCTTTGGATTATGCGTGTCGACAATTAGACGCCATTTCTTGCCATATTGCTCATCGGGCAGGGTGAACATGATCGGCTCGTAATGCGCGTTGAAAATCAGAATGAAATCATTGTCGACCATCTGATTGCCGTACCAGTCGGTTTCCGGAATATCGGAACCGTTCAGATAGATCATCACGGTGAAAGCGTGTGTGTTCGACCAGTCGTCCATATCCATAATGGAGCCGGTGTGATCCATCCATTCGACCTGCGGAATCGCAGTGCTGTCGTCTCCCTGCTCGCGACCGGAGAAGAAGCGGCGGCGATGCAGCACAGGATGCTCAAGCCTCAAATGAATCAGCTTCGATACGAATTCGAGCAGGTCCTTCTGATCCTCGTCCAAATCCCAGTTCGTCCAGGAGATCGCATTGTCCTGGCAGTAGGCGTTGTTATTGCCCTGCTGGGTGCGCGCCACTTCGTCGCCGCCGCAAATCATCGGAATGCCTTGACTAAGCAGCAGTGTGGCGAACATGTTGCGCATCTGCTGTTGACGAAGCTCGTTAACATCCTTGATGGTCGTAGGACCTTCGACACCGCAGTTCCAAGAACGGTTGTTGCTTTCGCCATCGCGATTGCCTTCGCCGTTGGCCTCATTATGCTTCTCGTTGTAGCTCACCAGATCGTTCATGGTGAAGCCGTCATGCGCAGTGATGAAGTTCACGGATGCGACCGGTCGGCGGCCGTTGACCTGATACAAGTCGGAACTGCCCATAAGTCGGCTGGCGAATTCCGGCAAGGTAGACGGCTGCGAACGCCAGAAGTCGCGCACACAATCACGATAGCGGCCATTCCATTCGGACCAGCTGGATGGGAAGCCGCCCACCTGGTATCCGCCGGAACCCAAATCCCATGGCTCGGCGATCAGCTTGACGCGAGAGATGACCGGATCCTGCTCGACGATATCGAAGAATGCCGACAGTTTGTCGACTTCCTGGAACTGACGCGCCAATGTGGCCGCAAGATCGAATCGGAATCCGTCGATGTGCATTTCAGTGACCCAATAGCGCAGGCTGTCGGTAATGAGCTGCAACGCGTGCGGCGAGCGCATGAGCAGCGAGTTTCCGGTGCCTGTGGTGTCGAAATAGTGCCTGCGGTCGTTGTCTACCAGACGGTAGTAGGCGCCGTTGTCGATGCCTCTGAAGCTGAGGGTCGGTCCGAGGTTGTTGCCTTCGGCAGTATGGTTGTATACCACGTCGAGGATGACTTCCATGCCGGCACGATGGTATGCCTTGACCATGGATTTGAACTCGTTGACCTGTTCGCCGCGCTGCCCGGAGCTGGAGTAGGCGTTGTGCGGGGCGAAGAAGCCGATAGTGTTGTATCCCCAGTAGTTGCTTAAGCCTTTTTCCTGCAGGAAGCTGTCGTTGACGAACTGGTGAATAGGCATGAGTTCGATGGCCGTGACGCCCAGTTTCTTCAGGTATTCGATTACGGAGGGGTAGGCCAGTCCCGCGTAGGTTCCGCGAATGTCCGGCGGCACGTCCATGTTGAGGTTGGTCATGCCGCGTACGTGGGCTTCGTAAATTACCGAATCGTGGTATGAGATGTTCGGATGCTGGTCGTTGCCCCAGTCGAAATAGGGGTTCACCACGGCTGCTTTCATGGTGTGTGGGGCCGAGTCGAGCGTGTTCATGCTGGTAACATCGTCAGGGCTTTTGAACCAATACGAGTAGAGGCTTTCATCGCCGTCGATGTTGCCTTCGATGGCTTTCGCGTAGGGGTCAAGCAGCAGCTTGTTCGGGTTGCAGCGCAAGCCCTGCATCGGGTCGTACGGGCCGTACACACGGTAGCCGTAACGCTGCCCCGGTTGGATTCCGGGCAGATAGTTGTGCCAGACATACGAGTTCTGCTCGGTCATTTCGATTCGAGTTTCGTTGTCTTCCTCATCGAAAAGACAAAGCTCGACCTTTTGTGCCACTTGGGAAAAGAGGGCAAAATTCACGCCGGCGCCGTCATAGCTTGCGCCGAGCGGATACATCGATCCGGGTCTGATTTGCATGATTCAAGTATCTCACGTTTTAGCCCCCAAATCGTAATTTCGTGTTGTTCGGCGATTATTTTTACGATTCGAAAGAACTTTTGGCTGTATTTTGCCGGTTTCTCCGAATTTGCTCGTGAAGAATGGCGATCATGGAATTGGATGCGGTGATGCGAGTGTCGCGTAGCCGCTGCCAGGAAATCCACGCCGATTCGACATGCTCATCGCCGTCGAAGTGACGTTCGACGGGATGCCACGCGCGCAGGTGAAGCACCATGATGTTGGCGAGCTCATCGGTCATGCCTTCGGACGAGTAGAACTGCCCCACATGGTCGAATTCAATGCCGTCATGCCCGGTGGGTTCCACACCGGTCTCCTCGCGAAGTTCGCGCAGCGCGGCCTCTTCAACGTCCTCTCCCCCGTCGATGAGTCCGGCCGGCAGACCGTAGGCGAAAGCGTCGCAACCGATACGATATTCGCGTTCGATCAGGTACCGGTCGTTCGCGCAATCATGCACCAGCATGACCACGCAAGGCGCGTGGCGCATCACCTGCCGACGAATCACCGTTCGCCCGCCACCACGCATCGGCAATGCGATCCGCATGTCGTCGACACCGAAGATAGCGCCTTGGTACACGTGCTTGCTGTCAAGCACCGTTACCGTGCCGGACATGTCCACTCCGTCGCTGGACTCGTCCAGCAATGCATCAACTTGGGTTTCGTCTGCCGCTTCGTTATTCATGACGTGTCATCGTTCCTGTCCGCTTGAGGGAATCACCATGTTCCATGGATCGGTGTTCATGGAAATCCAACGCACGTCGGGGGTGTCGTCGGTCACGGACGCAACCGCCCGAG
The DNA here is from genome assembly GCF_040095915.1 of Bifidobacterium hominis. Lineage (NCBI taxonomy): Bacteria > Bacillati > Actinomycetota > Actinomycetes > Bifidobacteriales > Bifidobacteriaceae > Bifidobacterium > Bifidobacterium hominis. Next base: position 73,649 of record NZ_JBBMFR010000005.1, read on the forward strand.
GAACGTCTTTCATCGCATACTGGAACCACATGGATTCGATGGCGCTATGCGGAGTGTTGATGAACGCAGGACGCACATGTTCATCGCCATGACCCAGGGCGATGCCGGAAGCGCGCATGGTAGCCTCATAGCGGGCCTGTTCAATGGCGTCCGTTACGGGATGATGCCTCAGATCGCTGGTCACATATACGTCAGCTCCGGTCGCACGCACCTCATCGAACAGCGAATCACCGGATCCCGGCAATATCGCCACCGTATTGATGGGAGCGTCCAGATCACCGCAAACCTGCACGCCAAGTTCGGTATACGGCAGCACGTCGGCCACACGGCGGGCGAATTCACGCAGCATCACAGGTTCGGCAAGCCGCCCGACACGTCCTAGGCCGACCGGATGCTCGGCGTTCGGATCGTCGATGGGTACGAGCGGACGCTGGTCCACCAGACCAAACATGTCAGCCGCAGCCATACCGACACCACGATATGCCGCATCGGCATTCGTATGCCCCACCCACAGCGCGCATCCGGCACGATTGAGCTTGCGCACGATCTCACCGCGGAAACCCAATCCCGATACCGCATGAACGGAACGGAAGAACAACGGATGATGGCAAACCAGCAAATCAATGCCCACGGCAATCGCCTGATCAACCACCGCCATGGAAGGATCAGCCGCAAAAGCGATACTGCGCACAGGCCGACGCAAATCACCCACGATGAGACCAGGCTCATCCCACTGTTCCGCATAGCGAAGCGGATACAGCGTTTCCAGCACATCCACAACTTGCTTCAGCGTTGCCATCGTTCCTCCTTATGCCATTGCTCGCATCACGCACATCCACAGCACACACGAAACCCAGTACCGTATCAGTGCGCGGCAAGCTGCCAATCTGAACCAATACCCGTGGAAACATCCAACGGAACCGCCATGTCAACCGCATGCTCCATGGAATCCTTCACCAACGCGGTGGCCTGCTGTGCCTCGCCCGGCGCAATCTCCACCACAAGTTCGTCATGAATCTGCAGAATGATCCGGCTGGCAAGACCAGCCTCACGCAACGCATCATCAGCCCGAATCATGGCAATCTTCATAATGTCCGCGGCGGAACCCTGAATAGGCGCATTCAGCGCAGCACGCTCAGCAGCGTCACGTACCGCACGATTCGACGACTTCAACCCCGGGAAATACCTACGACGACCATAAATCGTCTCCGTATACCCCTTTTCACGGGCCGTGGAAACCAACGACTCCAAATACTCATGGACCTTGCCGAACGTCGCAAAATATTGCTGCTTCAATGACTCGGCCTCACCCGGCTTAATGCCAAGCTGCTGCGAAAGCCCATACGTGCTCAATCCATAAGCCAAGCCATAGCTCATCGCCTTAACATGACTGCGCTGACCAGACGTAATCTCGTCAACAGGGACGCCATACACCAAGCTCGCCACATACTTATGGAAGTCCCTGCCGGAACGGAATGCCTCAATCAACGCCTCATCGCCGGAAAGGTCGGCCATAATACGTAACTCGACCTGAGAATAATCCGAACTCAGCAACGATTCAAAACCCTCACCGGGCACAAAAGCCGAACGAATCTCACGTCCAGCCGGATCACGATTCGGGATGTTCTGCAAATTCGGATCGACCGAGCTTAATCGACCGGTCGCAGCCACAGTCTGCTCAAACGTCGTATGAATGCGTCCGTCAGACCCGTTGGTCGCATCGATCAACGTCTGCACGATCTGCTTGAGCTTGTTCTTCTCGCGATGCAGCAACAATGCGTCAAGGAACTGGCATGCGCTGTCATTCTCATACGAACGATCGCGCAACGCCTGCAAAGCCGCCGCATTCGTGGTATACGAACCGGTTTTGGTCTTCTTCGTGGGTTTCAAACCCATATTTTCAAACAGAATTTTCTGCAACTGTTTAGGACTTTGCAGATTCACACGTTCGCCCGCATACTGCCATGCCGTTTCCTGCGCATGATTCGCATCGGAGGCAAGCTGTTCGCGCATGTTCATTAGCCTGTTCATGTCGACTTGCGCGCCGGCATGCTCCATGCCATAAAGCACACGAGATACTGGAATCTCCACGGATTCCAACAAGGCGAACTGTTCACGCTGATCCAGCGAATTCGCCAGATTTCGTGCCAACAACCCCACAATCGCCGTATGGCGCGGAAGCTGGTCGTCTTTCTGCTGCACGGATTCTTCAGGCTCGTCGAAATCAAGCGTTCCTTGCGTCGCGCTTTCGGACTGCTCCTCGATATGCAGATCCAAAAAATGAGCCGCCGCCTGTTCCAAAGTGTCTGCATGAAAATCGGGATGGACCAGATACCCGGCAAGTTTGGTATCGAACAGCGGTTCCGGCAGTTTCACGCCGGTGCTTCCCAACAGATGGGACTGTTCCTTATAGCCATGCACCACCATGGATTGGTGGTATTCGTCAAGTAGCGTTTGCAGTTGTGACGCCATATCGCGATCAATATGATTGATGCGAATCGCTTTGCCTTGCGATGCGATCATCAGCGACGAATAGTCCGCGTTCCCCGGCTTGCTTTCGCCTTCCACCTGCAACACCCATGAACGGGCCACGGATTGCGCGCATTTCTTCGTATGATCAATGGCGAAACCGGAAGGAGTGGTTTTCGGCGCGATTTCTCGCTCATCATGCAGATGCTTGTTCGTCGCCTGCAGATTGGATTGCGCCCATGATTCCAGCGCTTCCGGCGAATCAATCGTTTCGTATTCGGGTATTTCCAGTTTGCTGGACTCGTCTTGAGGCACGAGATTGTTCGTAGGCTTGCCTGCATTGAATGTTCTTAGCACACGGTTTTTGGTGCGAATTCCGAATTCAAGCTTGGTGAACAGTTCGTTCAACTGGTTGGCATCCACCTGACCGAAGGTCAGGTCTTCGATGGACACGCCAAGGTCAAGGTCACGCACCAGGGCGTTCACGGAACGGTTCAGCTTGACCTGGTCGATGTTGGCCCGCAGTGCCTCGCCTTTTTTGCCGCCGATCTCGTCGGCGTGCTCGATGATTTGGTCAAGCCCGCCATACAGGTTGATCCACTTGGCTGCAAAGCCATCGCCCACGCCTGGAACGCCTGGAATGTTGTCAGCGGTTTCGCCGCGGAGCGCCGCCAAATCCGGGTACTGTTCCGGGGTGACATGGTATTTCTCCACCACCGCATCGGGAGTCATGTGTTTCAGGTCTTTGAAATGATGCCCCGGATACAGCACGGTGATGTTGTTGTTGATGAGCTGGAACGCGTCACGGTCACCAGACAATACCAGCGTGCGATAGCCAGCTTCGTCTCCCATGCTCGCCAACGTGCCGATCACGTCATCACCCTCATATCCGGGTTTTTCGATGAACGTGACGCCCAACGCATCAAGCATCTGTTGAATCAGAGGCAACTGCGTGAGCAGATCTTCCGGAGCCGCATCTCGCGTGCCTTTATACTGCGGCAGCATCGTATTGCGGAACGTGCCGCCTTTGACGTCGAAAGCGACGGCAAGATGATCGGGATGCTCGGCATCGATCACTTGCGACAGCATGGTAGCGAAACCCCAGACGGCATTGGTTGCCTGACCTGCGGATGTACTGAAATTCTCTACGGGCAAGGCAAAAAAAGCGCGGAACGCCAAGGAATGGCCGTCAACGACCAATAGCGTCCCGCGTGAAGTGCCTTCCACAGTTGCTGTGTTAGCGCTCATCCTCTGCTTCCGACTTCTGATCACCATACTTGGCAATGATGGCCATGGCCAAGCGTTTCTTCGGAATACGCTGGTCCATGGAGGTCTTCTGAATCCAACGGAATGCGCCTTGCTCGGAGAAATCGGCCTTGTCCATAAGCAGACCCTTGGCACGGTCGACGAGCTTACGCTCCTCGAGGGTTTCCTCAGCCTTCTTCAGCTGCTCTTCCGCCTTCTTAAGCCGCTCTTCGGCTTCATGCAGTTTGGATTCGCTGCGCTCCACATTGTCGAGCAGATCGTTGATCTCGGCGAAACGGCCCATGGCCACTTCCAAAGCCGGCAGCAGCTTGGACTCCTCATACGGCTTGGTAACATACGCCATGGCACCGGCGCCGGTGGCCTTCTTCACCAGATCGGACTGGGAGAATGCCGTAAGCATAACAACCGGGGCGATGTTCTCGTCGCAGATGATGCCGGCCGCTTCGATGCCGTCCATACGAGGCATCTTGACGTCCATGCACACTACACTCGGACGGAACTTGCGAGTCAGATCAACTGCCTCTTCACCGTTAGCGGCTTCGCCTACAACCTCGTAGCCGTTATCTTCCAGCATGGCAACCAAATCCATACGGTTCACGGATTCGTCTTCGGCCACGACGACGGTACGCTTGCGAGGCTTCTCCTCTTCGAGGGGTCGCTCAGGCGCTGCGGCAGCCTGAAGTTCATCGTCGGTGAGCACTTCGTCCGGTTCCGTGGTCTTTTCTGCAGACATGTCGGTCTCTTTCCACTGTCACACCCAAAGCCGGCCTTGCACGCCCCAACTCGCTTCCGGAATGATTCGATGCAGTTACTTGCAATCGTTCAGATTCTGGGAATTCTCAGCTTTTCACAGCCTTAATTCACCTTCCATAACGCAAGTTGAAACGAACCGGCTATCTTCCTTGTACTTTCATGGATGATACTAGCAGAAGCCTACAAGCGCGTGTTGTCGCAATCCTCATTTCTGCCTTGCATATCAAGCTGGAAAATTCAGGAAATATCACAATCTTGCAAAGTATCTTTCCGGGAATCATGTTTCAATGTCACCTTGTTTATACTGGGCGTATGAGTAGCACTTTCACTATCAGAGATATTGTCAACGAAAACGCAACGGCATCAGTCAGCGATTACGGTGCGCATGTGCTTTCCTGGGCACCCGTCGGCGAACAGCCTGTTGTCTGGCGCCCCAAGGCGATTTACCTTAAGGAAGGCACTGCCATCCGTGGCGGCGTTCCCATTATTTTCCCTTGGTTCAATTCCGGTTTTGAAGGCGGCCATGTGGCTTCGAAGACACCTAAGCATGGTTTTGCCCGCAACAGTTTCTGGCATTATGACGAGGAAGGGTCCACCGGAGCTCGTTTGCGCTACACGTTGGATTCGAGTGAGATCGACGCAGACATACTTTCCCAGTTTGTTTCTGGCCCGAATCCTCAATTTCATGCCGTTTACACCATTGAAGTCGGTCGAGAGTTGACGATGTCGCTTACCGTATGTAACGATGGCGACGAGCCATTGTCTTACGAAGAGGCACTGCATACGTATCTGCAGGTTGGCGACGCCGAACAGTCGCAGGTGTGCGGGCTTGAGGGCGCGGACTATCTCGATACCGTATTGGATGGCGATCCGCGTTGCAGCCAAGGTGATGAACCTGTGACCTTCCAAGGCATGGTTGACCGCATCTACTATTCGGCTAACACGCTTGAGCTGCGCGATCCTGTGCTGAAACGCACCGTCGTTGTTTCCAAACAGGGTGCGGCGCAGACCGTGGTGTGGAATCCGGGAGAACAAGCCGGAAACGCCATCGGCGATTTGGATGAGGGCGAATGGCGCGGCTTCGTCTGCGTGGAAGCCGTCAACAATCGCGATTGCGCGGTCGTCGTGCCTCCACACGACTCACATACCTTGCAGCAAACACTGTCGGTAAAGCACTGAAAGTAAATAGAAACTGCCGGTTCGATGAACATCAAGCATGGTTTCCAATGTCCATCGAGCCGGCAGTTTATTCATCGACAATCTTTCCCAGACTACGCTAATCGGCGTCATGTCGATCGTCCGGACTCGATGAATATCGGCGCAAAGTACATAACACCAATAAAACGTAATGTTTCCACGTCTTTCGTTTCGGAAACTCAATTTGAGCTTCTGTCACCGTCCAGGTATGATCGTCGTTTTCTGTGTTAAAAACATTTTTCCTGCCGAACCAATCCTCATCGCAGTAATTGTTCATGAGATTGCAGAGCCATGCCGGAGTGAAGACCTCGGCTTTCTTGCGGGTTCGGGCGACTTGCTCCTCCTGCGATTTCTGGATTCTCGGCTTGATGATGTCGGCGTGTTGCAGAAGCAGCTTTGCATCGATTTGCTCCTTGTCCGTGAAACCGTGGCCAAGTTCCTCGTAGGTATCCGTCGCCCATATAATGTTCCTTTTCGTCGACTTATCGGCGAGTAGCAGATCCAGAAGGGATGTCACGGGATCGCTTCCTATATCTATTAGCTTTTCCACTTGAGAGGCGTCCCTCCTTTGCTTTCCATATACACATTCATATCATGGCTTTCTCATTATTGGGAGGTAGCTGATGTCTTCCCGTCATCAGCTACCGACTCTTGCTTCTTATCGGGTACGAACTCCATGATGTCACCGACATCACAGTTCAAGGCGTTGCATATGCGAAGCAGAACGCCCGTGTTCACGTTTCCGCCTTTGCCCAGTTTCGCTATCGAAGTGGCGCTGACATCGCTCATCTTGCTCAGCTCTTTTTTCTTGATGTTGCGGTCGATCATAAGCTTGAACAGCTTGTTGTAACTGAAGTGCATTTGCAGGCCTCCGTGCCTTTATTCGCATGTGTTTCTTATTTAACACCGTTCAGGAATCCGTATCGTTTGCCAGGTTCGTTTGTTTTTTCAAACGTGGTGACCGTCGCATCACTGGCCTCATAGTCGAGGTGCGGGATGTGGTCTAGGTTCTCGATGATTATGAGTTGCCCCTCGTCTTGGTGAGCCATGAAATACCGATAGAGTCCGGCGCGCATGCTGTCCGGAATGTCTTCGCCCACGCCGTCATCAAAGCCGTGAAGAGGGGTATCAATTATGAATGACCCTGGATTGAACTTCGCGTGATTCGCCAGGTACTTCCTTAGCATCAGAATCATAACGGTATTCAGATAGGACCGATAACCCTTGCCATGGCTTGTTCCCTTGTCTTCACCGTTGACCACGATATCGAATTTTGTAAGATCGAAGTTCGCCTTGAGCAACCCTGAGTAATGGCACTCCTCGAGAATCTCCTGAGCGTATCCGGACATTGCTGGGACGAAGTCATCCGGAAAGTACTCTTTCGGATGGTACTCAGCGGGTTTGTCGTTCTTTTGCTCGTTCTCAATATCATCGAGGTCCCGGCCGAAGTCGGCGGAATACGACTCGATGACGCCAATCTCCGCCGTGACTTGCAGATAAGCTTTGTAGGAGCGCACGATGTCTATCTGCTTCGATTCCTGCGGCCTTAGCTCCATCTTGATTTTGGCTTCCAAGGAATCCCGTTCGGATTTCAGTTTCTCCAGGTTGTTTTCCGATTCCTTCTTTTGCTCTTCCACATCCTTTTCGGTATCAACGAGTCCGTTGAGCTGATCCATTGTCCTTTCCATGGTGACGCGAGCGGACTCCATGTATGTCTGTCTCTTGCGGGGAGTGATCGGATTATCGCAGTATGGGCAGAGCAGGGGCGGGTTTATGCCTTCGTATGATTCCTCGCCCTCCGCTATGAGCGATAGTCTCTGGATATCTGCCTTGTATTGATCGGATAGCCGGTTGTATCTGTTCAGCAGCACATTGCATTCGGCGATCCGCTGCTCTTCGGATGATATGGACGAGAGTATCCGTTGGCTCTCTTCCAGTGCCCGGTCGATTTTCCGTCGTGTCTCGTCAAGCGCGTTTGTCGCTTCTTCGATCTGGGCGTCTATGTCGATTCCGTCGAAAAGATGCAGCTTCTCTTCTAGCTCCGCCTTCCTGGCTGCGGCGTCCTGTATCTTCCTGTTCACGTAATCCTTCACAGCCTTGCGACGGGCCTTTTTGATTTCGCTCTTTTCCTGAGCATCCGTTTCCGTGAACGTTCGTCCTGTAAACAAATAAAGAAGCGCGGAAAGAAAGAGGGTGTTCTCCATGTAGCGATGGCTCGGCTCGACAATGGATTCCGCGTCATCCACGCGCCCTTCGTCAAGGTAGAAGACCCTCAGAAGATTCTTCCATGTGAGCCTTTTAGTTTCGAATCCGGAGTTCGTCACGATCCTTACATCAGGGTCGGTACCTATAAGCCTGAGCCATACTTCATTCAACGGTGGGTTTTTGGCGTTCTTCCTCAGCGAGACATCATAGATACCGCTTTCAATCCCAGCGACCGTGCTGTCAACCTCCACCTGGTTCTTGCCAACGGAACGCCGCAGCGTGACATCTCCCGGCTCATCATTTGCCGCCACGATCATGGTGACACCGTCGTATTGCGCGGAGTCCTTGAACGGCTTACTGGTCTGGCCGCCGTAGATGAAATCTATGCAGTTCGCCACACAGGTCTTTCCACTGTCGGATCGCCCTTGGATGATGTTCAGACCTTTTCCGAAGGTGACGCTGGCGTCGCCTTTTTTCGCACTGTTCGCAGTGACCTTCTTTATATAGAACCCAGGCATAGCGCTACCTCTTTGAAATCTTCGTGGACTGCCGATTTATGATCCCGGCCAATTCGACATCCGATTTGTTCCTGTATCTTCTGTTCACCTTTTTCATCACCGTCCGATATCGGCTCGCATATTCAGACACGAGCCCTTCGTCCAATGCGCGCCCTGAATCGGTCAGGGAATAGGTGATTCCCTCATTGCCGTCAGTGACATCTACCACGCCATCCATAACAAGGCCCTTCAGGGCTTCTCTCACCAGTTCCCGCTTTGCGGCGAGCTCACCAAACGCGAAAATGCTGTCACCGTTCAGGGATCCGTCATCAAGTCCGAATTCCCCGGCGCGCACGGTGATGAAATCGTATTCCGCGATCCTGTCAAGGGTCGCTCTTTCATGAATGACCCCCAGGAGCAGTACGACGTGCAGCGACATCTCAAACGGAGTGTTGAAAATCCTGTCAGTCATTGACATGCACCCACGATTCGATTGTCCCGTCATTCACCAGGATGTGGCAGATGCCTTTCTTTTCAAGATTCCCGATCAGGTTGCGCATCTGGCTGAGGATGGAGCGGTCAAGCGATGTGCTCGTCACCTTTTCCAGCACAGCATTCAGACGGGCGTAGCCGTCCGGGTAGTCCTTCCAGTATGTAGTGTCGATACCGCGCCATGCGTCGTCCTTCAGTATTTGGAATTCGTTCTCCCCGTCGGTGAACATGTCCCGCACGGAGCGTTCGACGCTCACGGCACTGTAATACGCTTCCCGTTGTTCACGGAAGTTTTCGCGCATGCCCCTGTTCAACAACGGCATGTCATCCTTGGTGAAATTCTCCCGATTGAGTTTCTCGGCGAAGACCTCATACAGGGCGTGTATGTATTCAAGTTCCTGTTCCGCGATGTTGTCCGGCACTAGAGCCTGGTTGATGGTGATGATCTCTCCTGCGATTTCCAGCTTGTTGCCTCTGCGTTCAATCGACGCGGGGGCGATGTTTTTTAATCTCTGTCCCTTTTCCAGTCGCTTGTAGTCAAGCTTGGTCACATCGTCCGATAGTCCTTCGGACCGGCGTTTGATGATCTGAGCGAGGATGTTCGCGCATGCCTTGCCGACTTCATACGGTTCGACGTCGAACCCGTACTCACCCAGTTTGTCACGCATGTGATCGAGGGCATCCATTGAATAGTGGCTCACAAAGTTGTCGAAAGATTCCTCGGACAGATTTGGAACAATCTGCGCGGCTTTCCTTTGTGAAATCTGGCGCTTGCCGCTGTAATAAGCGAGTCTCGTATTCGCGCTGAGCCCATAAATCGGATTCGGGTTTCCCTCCTTCTCCAATGCGGATTCATCGAGGATGGCATCAATCAATATAGATACGAATTCACTGTCATTCGCATTCGCCTCGTAATTCTCATGCATGCATTTGGCGAACTCACAAAATCTCAAGGCGCTTCCACCTCCCTCCTGAGTGGACAAATTATGTCCTCAAATGTCCGCGCATGTATCTGTTGCAAAAGGTCCGATTTCTTACACTCACCTTAGTGATTGAAAGGCAAGCGGCCGCGGCCTTCCTCTCATGAATGGGAACACAAGGATATTTTATCACGTGCCCACGCAAACGTCTATTTATTTTTGCGAACGCGAAATATCTTTCGACTTCCCAACCAATCACACGTCACTCGTGCACTGGCCGATCACCAGTGGCCCACACGATGGCGTGCATGTGCAAACCATACAAGGCGTGCCTATGGGCTGGAACGCCGCATCAAGACTGGAGGTCAACAGTGACAACAGATGACAAAGAGATGTGGCGGATCAACATCGAGAACGATACGGACATGGTGTGCTCCATGTATGGGAGCGAGACAGCCGAGTCCGTCTTCCGCCGCCATGGCGCTACGTGCTTCGACGATCTCAGCCCTGCATGCTACGAGGAGGTCTTCGGCGACCTCGAGCTGATGATCAACGACGACTGATTCTCATCGACCTGGGCATGTCGATAAACCGCCCCGCCTTGACGGTCGTTCGCCCAGTGCGCACTGGGCGGCTCGAGCCTCCGTGAAGGTGACATAAGTCAATAACAACCAGCTTACGAGCGTGGCTGGCCTTTCAGAACAGATTTCCCGTTCTGGATGGCTGGCCACGCTCCTTTTTTGCGCGGTGCCTCCGGTTCGGGAGAAGCAAACAGAGGTATCGCACATGAAAAACAACGGCAATCAGAGTCAACGCATCTATGACAAGGCAACCCGCACCTGGTATGAGGTGCCGGAGGACCAGTACCGGGAATTCGACAGGTGGCGCACGAATCTGCGCAAGCGCGAGCAGTACTGGGGGCGCTGCTTCTGCCCGCGAGGCAAGTGGTGGCTGTGCGACGGCGACTGCGTTGACTGCGAGTTCCACACGCGCAACGAGGTCTCCCTCGACGACCCTCTGCCTGACGGCGAGGGGACGCGCGGCGATTATGTGCCGGATGACAACCCGACTCCCGAGGAGATCATATCCGACCGCGACCTTCTGGAACGCACCTGCCTTGGACGGTGACGTGCGTGATCTCCACCCGGCGCGGTGTTGAACAGGGTGGGGTTTCTGGTCTCGTTCACGATGTTCCGTTCGATGCCGACCACCGACTTCTCGCCCACACCCTCGATGTTGCCGTCGTCGTTGACGTCGATAAGGATGTGGCCGCCCTAGCGGTTGGCAAATGAGCACACGGTTTCGAAAGTGTCTTTCTCCGGCACGGCACCGCATCTCTTGAACTCGACGGACAGTCCCTCTCCCTGCTCGAGCATCTCATCTATGTCACGAACCATCATTCGACCTCTTTCCACCCATGATTGCGGACAAAATCGCGGACAAGAAAACATCCACTTGACCGCAATAGTGACCGCAATCACAAAATCTGCACATTTACATATGGCGCACATATTCTCCCATACACGAGTCCAACGGGCATCGTTTCGAGATAAGGCGCCACTCTCACGAATCCAGCGCGATAGGATCATCACTGCCGAAAGGGGAATATGGCAGCAACGGCAAGGCACTGAGCTACCACGTAACTGCACATGTTGTCAGATAACAAGAAAGCCGCGGCGGGTGATACCCGTCCGCGGCTGTTCATCAATCCGGTGCCCCCGGTGGGACTCGAACCCACACTGTACAGATTTTGAGGCTGTCTCCTCTACCAATTGGGATACAGGGGCTTTCGCACAACTTAATTATTCTAACACGAAAAAAAGATTTCGCAAAGTCCTTGAGTGGTCGGCGTTTCGCACCATACTCGACACCTTGATCACAACCTATCGCAATCTATAAATCGGCCACAAACCAACATCATCCGAAAACAATAGGAGGGCTTCCATCCAAACGGACGAAAGCCCTCCTATTCGCTAATCAGTCAGTCACTGACCGAAACGCATTTCAGTCGCAAGCACCAACGGTGTGGACGTAGATGGAATCGGTGCGACCCGGCTGATGCTCGCCCTGGGCAGAGCTCAGCACAACGATCTTGTCACCATCGGTGACCTTGCCGGCATCCTTCAGGATCTTATCGGTGAAGATCATCAGGTCCTTGCGGGACTTGTCGTGGTAATCCTCATCGAGCAGGAAGGACTCGGTGCCCCAAGACAGAGCCAGCCAGTGATAGGTGTGCTCGTTGTTGGTGATGCCATAGATCGGGGTGGCCGGGCGTTCGCGGGACACGCGGTGCACGGTGGAACCGGTCTGGGTGTAGGCAACGATGGCCTTGGCGTTCAGCTTGTCAGCCAGATCCACAGCTGCGGAAGACACGGCGCCGGTGGAAGACATATCCAGGTTCTTCAGCTCCGGGATACGGTCGAAACCGTGCTCGGTGGCGAAGGAGGAGATGCGGCTCATGGTGTTCACGGTGACTGCCGGGTACTTGCCGACGGCGGTCTCGTTGGAAGTCATGGTCGCGTCGGCACCGTCGAGGACGGCGTTAGCGCAGTCAGATGCCTCTGCACGGGTCGGAACCGGGGAATTGACCATGGAGCCGAGGACTTCGGTAGCCACGATGACCGGCTTGGCGTACTGACGAGCCAGCTCGATGCAACGCTTGGTAGCCAGCGGGACCTCTTCCAGCGGGCACTCGACGGCCATGTCGCCACGGGCAACCATGATGCCGTCGAAGGCCTTGACGATCTCTTCAAGGTTCTCAAGAGCCTGCGGCTTCTCGATCTTGGCAACGACCGGGATGCGACGGCCTTCCTCGTCCATGATCTCGTGGGCGCGGTCGATGTCGGTGGCGAAACGCACGAAGGACATGGCGATGATGTCGGCGCCGGTGCGGATAGCCCAACGCAGATCGGCTTCATCCTTCTCGGTCAGAGCCGGCAGGGACACCGCGACACCCGGCAGGTTGATGCCCTTGTGGCTGGAAACCGGTCCGGCCACGACAACCTTGGTGTACACGTTGTTGCCTTCGACCTTGGTGACCTCGAGGCGAACCTTGCCGTCATCGATGAGGATCGGGTCGCCAGCATGGCAATCGCCCGGCAGGCCCTTGAAGGTGGTGGAGGTGATATGCTCGTCGCCCTCGATATCGTCGGTGGTGATGACGAACTCCTGGCCTTCGGTCAGCTGGACCTTGTCTTCGCCGTCGGCGTTCTTCTTGAACCAACCGCAACGGATCTTCGGACCCTGCAGATCAACCAGGGCTGCGACGTTGCGGCCGGTGGCCTTGGCGGCGGCGCGGAGGTTGTTGTAGACCTTGAGGTGGTCTTCCGGAGTGCCATGGGAGCGGTTCAGACGAGCGACGTCCATACCTGCTTCGACAAGGCTGGTGATGCCTTCCAGGGACTCGGTAGCTGGACCGATGGTATCTACGATCTTGGCTTTACGCATGAATGCCTGCCTATTCTTGTTGATATTGATTTGGGATCTGACGACCCTGTTTCCAGTGGCATAGTCTACTAGCAAAAAGCGCCCACTTCCACCTCAAAACGAGGCGTGTTGTGAGCGCTCACAATTCCGTAGGAGAATAGAAAAGCTCTATTCTCCCAACGTTTGCCGGACTGTCACTTTTCGTTCGCTTTCATGGTGCGCATCTTAAGAACACTTGCCAAAGCCGCGCCACCAATCGCAAGGACGATAACGGCAAGAGATAGCCATGTGGGAACTTCCGGCACCCAGGAAATCGGCTGCCCACCATTGAGGAACGGCAGCGAATTGCCGTGCAATGCCTCCATGATGAGCTTGACGCCGATAAAGCCGAGCACCACGGACAAACCCAACGGCAGGTAGACAAGTTTGTCGAGCAGCTCGCCAAGCAGGAAGTACAGCTGTTGCAAACCGAGCAACGCGAACACATTGGATGTGAACACAATGAATGGATCCTTCGTCAAACCGAAAATCGCAGGAATGGAGTCAAAAGCAAACATCACGTCGGTGGTTCCGATGGTCAGAAAGACGATCAGCATCGGAGTCCAATACTTGGCACCGTTTTTGACGGTACGCAACTTTTCTCCGTCATACTCATCGGTGATCTTGATGACCTTGCGCAATGTGCGGATCAAGCCATTCTCATGATATTCCTCATCTTCGTCTCCCCCGGTGACCAACTTGATGGCGGTGACGATGAGGAACGCGCCGAACAGGAAGAACACCCAGGTGAAGCGGGCGATAATGGCCGCGCCGATGAGGATGAACACGCCGCGCAACACCAATGCGATGGTGATGCCGATGGACAGCACGAATTTCTGCAGCTGTTTTGGCACCGCAAAATTCGACATGATGATGACGAAGACGAATAGATTATCAATACTCAGCGAATATTCCGTAAGCCAGCCCGAATAAAATTCGATGGCCGGCTTCGATCCCGCGAAGAACCACATAAGTCCGCCGAAGATCAACGCCATGACCACAAAGAACGCGATATGTTGCACGCATTCCTTGGTGGAGGGCACATGGGGCTTACGTCCGATGATAAACAAGTCGACCACGAAAAAGACGGCAAGAACCGCGAACGTGGCGATTTCAAAAACAAGTGGTGTTTCAGCCATAATCCACTATGGTACGGATGCCGTATGACCGGTCGAGAACTATTTGCTCGCCTCCGTCATCTGCCGAAGTTCCTTTTTCAGGTCACGTATCTCGTCACGCAGACGAGCCGCAAGCTCGAATTGCAGTTGTTCGGCAGCGGTATGCATCTGCTCGGAAAGCTGGCGAATCAGATCTGCCAGATCCTGCGCGGGCAATCCAGCCTTGAGAATCTCCTCGTGCCGTCTATCGGATTCCTCCTTGCTGGTAGCAGGCACGCCAAGATGCGAATTGCCGGCTTTGTCCGCGTTGCGGTATCCGGTACCAAGCAATGTCTGGGTGTCAACGTCCTCCTTGGCAAGCATGTCGTTGACATCGGAGATCTTCTTGATGAGCGGCTTCGGATCGATGCCATGTTCCTTGTTGTAGGCGATCTGGATGTCACGGCGGCGATTGGTCTCGTCGATGGCCTTGTGCATGGCGTCGGTGATGTCGTCGGCATACATGATGACGGTTCCGGACACATTTCTCGCGGCGCGACCAATCGTCTGGATGAGGGAACGGTAGGAACGCAGGAAACCTTCCTTATCGGCGTCAAGAATCGCGACCAACGACACTTCCGGCAAATCAAGACCCTCACGCAACAGGTTGATGCCGACAATGACGTCGATCTTGCCTTCTCGCAGTTCGCGCAACAATTCGACACGCCGCAAAGTGTCCACATCGGAGTGCAGGTATTCGACTTTGATGCCACGTTCCAGCAGATAATCGGTAAGATCTTCGGCCATCTTCTTGGTCAACGTAGTCACCAACGCACGTTCATTACGAGCCACACGATCCTTGATTTCAGCAAACAAATCATCGATCTGCCCGTCAACCGGACGCACATCGATCTGCGGATCAACCAATCCCGTCGGTCGGATGATCTGTTCGACCACACCATCACTCAGACCAAGTTCATAATCGCCCGGTGTGGCGGAAAGATAAACCGTCTGGCCGACGCGTTCAAGGAATTCCGGCCATTTGAGTGGACGATTGTCCATTGCCGAAGGCAAACGGAACCCGTGTTCCACCAGCGTGCGCTTACGGCTGGCGTCACCCTCATACATGGCGCCAATCTGAGGCACGGTAACATGCGATTCATCGATGACCAGCAGAAAATCGTCGGGGAAAAAGTCAAGCAGCGTGTGCGGAGGACTTCCCGGCTCTCGACCGTCGAAATGCCTCGAATAATTCTCCACTCCAGAGCAGACGCCAACTTGAGAGAGCATCTCCAAATCGTATGTGGTACGCATGGAAAGACGCTGCGCCTCAAGTTCCTTGCCTTGTTTGCGCAGTTCGGCGGTACGTTGGTCAAGTTCCTGCTGAATGGTAGACAATGCTCGCTCCATACGTTGCGGCCCTGCCACATAGTGCGATGCAGGGAAAATATGGACTTGCGATTGATGCCCAATCACATCTCCGGTAAGTGGATGCAGGGTTGAAATACGGTCGATTTCATCACCGAAGAACTCGATGCGGATGGCCAGTTCCTCATATACGGGAATGATTTCGACAGTATCGCCACGCACACGGAAAGTACCTCTGGTGAAGGCGATATCGTTGCGCTTGTACTGCATTGCAACGAAAGTACGCAGCAGCTCGTCTCGGTCAAGCTCCTGCCCTTCTTCCAAGAAAAGCATGCGACCGGCATATTCTTCCGGCGTACCGAGTCCGTAAATGCAGGAAACCGTTGCCACGACCACGCAATCACGACGCGTCAGCAGGTTCGCCGTGGCCGCATGGCGAAGTCGTTCCACATCGTCATTGATGTTGGAATCCTTTTCGATATACGTATCGGTTTGCGGAATATAGGCTTCCGGCTGGTAGTAGTCGTAATACGAAACGAAATAGCTCACCGCATTGTCTGGCATGAGCTCACGGAACTCGGCGCACAGCTGCGCTGCCAACGTTTTATTCGGTTCGATAATCAACGTCGGGCGTTGCAGACGTTCAATAAGCCATGCTGTGGTGGCGGTTTTGCCAGTTCCAGTGGCACCCATGAGCACCACATCGCTTTCACCGTTTTCAATGCGTTCCGCAAGCTCTTCAATCGCCTTAGGCTGGTCGCCGCTCGGCTTATACGGCGATTTGACCACAAACGGCTTGTTCGTGCGTTCAATATTGAATCCCATGCCTACCTCGCTTCCGTGCGCCATTGTTTCATCAGCATATCAATATGATCGAACATTTGTTCCAATGGCTGTGTGGAATCGATGATCTCATCGGCAATGGCAAGACGCTGTTCCGCGCTGGATTGATGGTTCACACGATTCCATGCCTGGCTTTCGCTCATGCCTCGCGTTGCCATCATTCTGCTTACCCTTACCTGTTCGGGCGCTTCAACAGTTACGATATGGTCGAATTCAAAAGGGATGCTGTCGATTACTTCGGCGAGTAACGGTATGTCATGCACCACTACGGCTTGACAATCAGCTTCAACAGCCTCATGTTCGAGCTGTACTGCAAGCTCATAAATCAGTGGATGCTCGATTCCGTCCAGCATCTTGCGCTTCCGTTCCGCATCGGAGCCGGAAAACACATGCTCCGACATCCACGCTCGATTGAGCTCACCTCGATCGGTCAAAGCATCGGAGCCGAAACATTTCGCTATGCGCTGAAGGCCAACGCTGCCGGGTTCCACCACTCGACGCGCAAGCAGATCATAATCGACAAGTACCGCACCAAGCTCACGCAGTCTTGCGGACACCGTGCTTTTGCCAGCCGCTATGCCGCCGGTCAATCCTATTCGAATCACCACAACCGCCATTCTAATGCGCTTCACATGCACGCTTGACATGCACATACGAAAAGACCCCGAACCTGAATCAGGAACGGGGTCTTTTCTAGGATCTAGCCTGAGCTGGATTGGATTCTAGCTCAGCATACAATCACTTGCCGAGCAGCTGGTCGCGCAGAGCGGCGAGCTGGTCGGAGTCGGCGAGGGTGCCGGCGGAAGTGTTCTCGGAGGAGTAGTTGGAAGACACCTCTTCGACCTTCTCTTCCTTCGGAGCCTGGCCATCTTCAGCGGCGGAAGCTTCAGCGTTCTCGAGCTCCTTGGCCACAAATTCCTTGTGCTGCTCCCACAGATCGTGAGCGGCGGCGTACTGGGACTCCCACTCCTCACGCTGCTTCTCGTAACCAGCGATCCACTCGTTGGTTGCCGGGTCGAAGCCTTCCGGATACTTGTAGTTGCCCTGCTCGTCGTACTCTGCCGGCATGCCGTACAGAGCCGGATCGAAGTCCTCGGAAGCCGGATCGACGGAGTCGTTAGCCTGCTTGAGGGACAGGGAGATGCGGCGACGATCGAGATCAACGTCAATCACCTTGACGAACACTTCTTCGCCCGGCTTGACGACGGTCTCCGGGTTCTCCACGTGGCGGTTGGCCAGCTCGGAGATGTGCACGAGGCCTTCGATGCCGTCTTCGACGGAGATGAAGACACCGAACTGAACGATCTTGGTGACCTTGCCCTTGACAATCTGACCAGGAACGTGGGTGCGAGCGAAGCGCTGCCACGGATCTTCCTGGGTGGCCTTGAGGGACAGGGAGATGCGTTCACGATCAAGATCAACGTCGAGCACCTCGACGGTGACCTTGTCGCCGACCTTGACGACCTCGGACGGATGGTCAATGTGCTTCCAAGACAACTCGGAAACGTGGATCAGGCCGTCAACACCGCCCAGATCAACGAATGCACCGAAGTTGACGATGGAGGACACGACACCTTCGCGAATCTGGCCCTTCTTAAGCTGGGACAGGAAGGTCTCACGCACTTCGGACTGGGTCTCCTCGAGGTACTGGCGACGGGAGAGCACCACATTGTTGCGGTTCTTGTCGAGCTCGAGGATCTTGGCCTTGATGGTCTGGCCAATGTACGGGGACAGGTCGCGGACGCGACGCATTTCGACCAGGGATGCCGGCAGGAAGCCACGCAGACCGATGTCGACGATGAGACCACCCTTGACAGCTTCGATAACGGTGCCTTCGACAACGCCATCGGCTTCTTTGATCTTCTCGATGTCGCCCCAAGCGCGCTCGTACTGTGCACGCTTCTTGGACAGAATCAGACGGCCTTCCTTGTCTTCCTTGGTGACGACAAGAGCCTCAATGGTGTCGCCGACCTCGACGACTTCGTCCGGATCAACGTCCTTCTTGATGGAAAGCTCACGGGAGGGAATGACGCCCTCAGTCTTGTAGCCGATGTCGAGCAGGACCTCGTCGTGATCGACCTTGACGACGGTACCTTCGACCAGATCACCATCACCGAAGTTCTTGATGGTGGAATCGACTGCCTTGATGAAGTCCTCTTCGGTGCCGATGTCGTTGATGGCGACCTTGGCGACTTCGTTATTGTTCTCTGCCATTAATTTGGTTTCTTACAAATAGTGGGTGGATAAAATCGGTCTTCAGTTATATGCATGCGATATAACACATGCAAGGCGCAAGTTTACATGGGACCATGCACAAAAAAGACGTGCTACAACACGCGACACGCCCGAAATCAGCTTGCATCGTGCATAAAGCGCAATTACAGCTGACGCTCGGCCATCTCTACCACATTCTCCAACAACATGGCACGGGTCATAGGTCCGACACCACCCGGGTTCGGCGTATATGCCGAAACCTTCTCGTAGCAGGCTTTGTCAACATCGCCCTTCACGCGATAGCGGCCGGCTTCCTCGTCAAACACACGGGAAACGCCGACATCGACCAGCACCGCACCTTCCTTGATGTCTTCCGGCTTAACAAAGCCAGCGGAACCCATGGCCGCAATAATGACGTCGGCCTCGAGCATATGCTTGCGCACATCCTTGGTGCCTGTGTGGCACAGCGTAACCGTGGAGTTCACCGCCTTGCGTGTCAGCATCAGACCAACCGTACGCCCGATGGTGATGCCTCGACCGAGCACGCAGACCTCTTTGCCGTCCAAATCGATGTCATAGGCATTCAGCAGTTCGATCACGCCTCGCGGAGTACACGGCAGCGGCGTGGTAATGTCTCCTCGCGCGTGCAGCACAAGTTCGCCAAGATTGTACGGATGCATGCCATCCGCATCCTTCTTGGGGTCGATCAGATCAATGATGGCGTTTTCGTCAATACCTTTCGGCAAAGGCAGCTGCACGATATAGCCCGTGCAGGCAGGATCAGCGTTAAGTTCCTGCACGGCTTCAGCGATCTGTTCGAACGTTGCGTCGGCGGGCAACTCCTTCTTAATGGAGTTCACACCGATTTCAGCGCAATCGGCATGTTTTCCAGCAACATATTTGACGGAGCCGGGATCGGAACCAACCAGAATGGTGCCAAGACCGGGGTCAACCCCCCGCTCTTTCAACGACGCGACGCGTTCGGCGAGATTCGCTTTAATCCGTGCGGACACCATCTTTCCATCGATTTTCACTGCCATGCTGGCCACTCCCCTTTTTATTGGATTGCTGTTGTATTGGCATTTGCATGTATCATAGGCTATCTTGGTTTCAGTCGTAAGTCGCACACGTATTTATGAGATGAACACGATTAAGGCGGTTCAGGAAGAGGGCAACCGATATGCGCTTGCACAGACGTTCTTTGTTACGCGCTTTTGCCGCGGGACTCGCGCTTTGCATGACGTTCGGCACGACAGCATGCTTTGGAAGATCCTCTTCGCAGAAGGATGATGCTTCCGTCGATTCCGATGCGCAGACCGAACAGATCACGCCGATCGAGGTGGTTGCCTCGGTCAACCAGTGGGGATCTCTCGCCGAGCAGATAGGCGGCGTTCACGTGAAAGTCACGTCGATCCTGTCTTCGACCGATGTTGACGCGCATGATTTCGAGCCGAAGACCGACGACATCGGCAAGCTTCAACAGGCGCAGGTCGCGGTGGCCAATGGCGCGGGCTACGACGCTTGGGCCACCAAGAATCTCAGCAAAGACACCGTTTCTGTTTCCGCGGCACAGATGGTCGGCGCCATCGAGGGCGACAATCCGCATCTGTGGTTCTCCAGCGACGCCCGCAACGCCA
The DNA here is from genome assembly GCF_040095915.1 of Bifidobacterium hominis. NCBI lineage: Bacteria > Bacillati > Actinomycetota > Actinomycetes > Bifidobacteriales > Bifidobacteriaceae > Bifidobacterium > Bifidobacterium hominis. The sequence goes on from NZ_JBBMFR010000005.1 coordinate 94,072, forward strand.
TGGCCAAGGAATTGGCCGACACGTACAGCCGTATCATGCCCACGCAAAAGAAGTATTTCAATAACAAGCTCGCCGCGTGGAACAGACGAGAAAAGAAAATAGAGAAAGACATGAAGGCGTTCAGTGACACGCATAAGGACGCCTCCTATGCCGCCACCGAACCCGTCGCCTACTATCTACTCAGCGACATGGGGTTCACCGACAACACGCCGGAAGGATACCTGCAATCGGCAAGCACAGGCTCTGAACCAGCCCCTGACGATCTTCGGGAATTCCAGGAATTGCTGGAAAAACATAAGGTCGACGTACTTATCAACAATACGCAATCCACAAGCGACGCCACGAACACGCTGACCGGCACCGCTTATAAATCGGATGTTCCCGTACTTGACATCAGCGAACAAATGCCTTCCGACTGCAAAAGCCTGACATCATGGATCAGCTCACTCATCCTCTCACTGAACGACATGTTCGACGAGCAATCCGACTCCGACACCAGTTCCAACGACGATTCGGAAAACACGGATTCGAAGGATCCTGCGGATTCCTCCGCTGCCGACGATCCACAAATGGCGAATGAATCGGATGGTGAATCAAGCGACGCCCCGCAGCCGAATCCAAGCAAATAACCTTTTAATATCGTCTTCCTTTCAATATCGTCTTCAAAGACCGTTTCACCGTTCGATCGAACGTGAGACGGTCTTTTTTTCTTGCTTACGAAGGCTTCTGGCGCCGTCTTGGGATTCCTTCAACGAGTCACTTTGAATGCCGGCCCACGTCTCCCTTATTGAGAATGATTGTCAACACCATTTGCGAGTATGTACGTGCGTTCAAACCAAGGAGAAGCCATGCACGACGAGACACCTGCCTGCATCGAATTCGACGACGCCTGCGTCAAACGAGGCGGTCGCATCATCTGGCAACATGGCACGTTCAGCATTCCGCAAGGCTCGGTAACCGCAATCGTCGGCACCAACGGGGCCGGCAAGACCACGATGATGAAGGCCGAACTGGGGCTGATTCCGACCGCGCACGGCAGCATCAGGGTGCTCGGTCAGCCTGCAGGTTCCGCAAACCGCCGCATCGGCTATGTGCCGCAGAGCTACGCTTCCGACATCGAATCGAATATCACCGCGGAACAGTCGGTGCTCCTTGGCCTGACGGGAACCAAATTCGGCATCCATCCCGTCACCAAAGCACTCCGAGACAAGGCCCGCAAGGCCATGGACTTCGTCGGCCTGCAAGACAAAGCAAACTACCGCCTGTCCGAGCTTTCGGGCGGACTACGCCAAAGGGTCGCCATCGCGCAGGCGCTCGTGGACGATCCAAAACTGCTGATGCTCGACGAGCCCCTCGCCAATCTCGATCTGGCAAGCCAACGCGCCACCGTGCACGTGCTCGCCAAACTCAACCGCGAGCTCGGCATGACCATTCAGGTGGTGGCGCACGATCTCAACATGTTGCTGCCGATCCTTACCGGAGCCGTCTATCTGCTTGACGGGCATCCGCACTATGCAGGCATGAACGAGGTGCTGGATTCCCATCTGCTCACGCATTTGTACGGCACGACCGTACAGGTGGTCACCACTCCGCAAGGAGATATGTTCGTGACACCAAGCGAGGACGAGCCTGAAAACACGAACATCGATATGCATGCTCCAGAAGAAATCGCGCAATTCCACCATCACAGCCACACCACGCAGGAGGACTGAACATGGACGGCACCGTATTCGCTTTCGACCCGGATTGGGTTTCCACGCTCAGCGCCCCATTCATGACGAACGCGTTTATCGCCGGCCTGTGCATCGCATTGGCGGCCGGCATGATGGGTTATTTCACCATCGCCAGACATTCCACATTCGCAGCCCACGCCTTGGCGCATATCGGACTGCCAGGTGCCACCGGAGCCGTATTGCTCGGTCTGCCTGTCTCCGCAGGTCTTGGCGTGTTCGCCCTCGGCGGAGCGCTGGTGATCGGCGCGCTTGGCAAGAAAGCATCGCAGCGTGAGATCGCCACTGGAACCGTGCTCGCCTTCGCCACCGGCCTTGGCTTGTTTTTCGCACGCATGTCAAGTTCGGCCTCGCAGCAGATGCAGTCGATTTTGTTCGGATCGATTCTGACGATTACCGACGGTCAGATCATTGGCTTTGCGATTTTCGATGTGTTGCTGTTGGCGGTTCTGGCCGTTATCTATCGTCCACTGTTATTCAGTTCGCTTGATGAGCAAGTGGCGCAGGCGAAAGGCGTGCCCGTCGGTTTTATGAATATCTGTTTTATGGCGATTATGGCCGGCGTCATCACGATTGCAGTTCCAGCAGTTGGCACATTGCTGATTTTCGCGTTGGTGATCACTCCCGCCGCCACCGCCAACATCATTGCCCGCTCGCCATTCAAGGCGATGGTCGTCGCCACGGTAATCTGCCTGATTTCGATTTGGGGAGGACTGGTGCTTTCCGCCATGTTCCCGGCTCCCCCAAGCTTCATTATCGTAACGATTTCAACGCTGTTCTGGGCGATTGCGAAAGCGGTTGAATCCTTCAGAAGGAAATAACGAAACAGCCGTAAGGAAAAGGCATCAGGCTTCCTGCCTTACCGGCTCGACCGGTTCCACCAAAGCATTGGCGATCGCGGCGATGCCTTCGCCGGAACCAGTGAATCCCATACCATCCGTAGTGGTGGCGGTTAACGACACGTCGCAGCCCACAGCCTCGGACAACGCCCTCTCGGCCTCTTCCCTACGTTTGCCGATTTTCGGCCGATTGGCGATCACGACCACACTGGCGCTCGACGGCCTCATGCCATGTTCGTTCAGATAGTCGACCGTGGTTCGCAGCATCTCGGCACCATGTTTGCCTGCGCCGTCGGACTGCGAGCCGACACCGAACAAAGTGCCGATATCGCCAAGGCGTGCTGCGGAAAGCAATGCGTCAATCAACGCATGTGCCGCAACGTCGCCATCCGAATCACCCTCGATGCCATCGCCATCCCAACGCAAACAGGCAAGCCACAACGGCTTGCCTGCATCACGGGATGCGAATCGATGCGCGTCAAAACCCTGACCGATACGCATGAAAACGCCTTACTTCTTCTTGGACTTCTTGCCTTCGGCTTCAACTCGAGCCAACGTATCCATAGCAGCTTCCTCAGGAGCCTCGGTATGATGCTTCTCATCGCCAGGCTGAGCGGGCTCATATCCGAGATTCACATCCAGCAGACGCTGGGCTTCGACTTCATCAAGCTTTTCAGACAGGGAAATCTCCGAGGTCAGAATGTTGCGGGCCTTGGTAAGCATGCGCTTCTCACCTGCGGACAGACCATGCTCGTCGACATCACGTTGGGCAAGATCGCGCACCACTTCGGCGATCTTATTGACGTCGCCAGTGGCGATCTTCTCGACGTTCAGCTTGTAGCGACGAGACCAGTTCATCTCCTTCTCAATGATCGGAGTACGCAGAATCTCGAATACCTTGGCCACTTCGTTGGCGTCAACGATGTCTCGCACGCCAACTTTCCTAGCATTGTCGACCGGAACGTTGATGACCAGACCGTCAGACGAAAGCACCGACAGCTGCAGATATTCGCGGGTGACTCCCTTGACTGTCCGTTCGGTGATGCCCTCCACCTTCGCAGCGCCGTGACGCGGATAGACGACCATGTCGCCGACCTTGTAACCCATGAATCCTCCGTGAAAAGCTTACACAAAACCCAAATTATTGTGCCATCAGGGGTGGACTTGACCAAAAACGCTTGAAAAAACAAAAAATAGGCGCGACACGGGCCACTTTTCTTGCATTTCATGCTTACACTTTTGCCATGGCTACAGAATCCAAGATCAATGAAGATGTCGTTGCTGTTCCTGTTTCCCAGGGCACACTGGATGCAGTAAGCAACGGTACGTTCTACAATCCCCACGAGGTGCTCGGTGGGCACCTCGGCTCCGGCAAGCACACGGATGTCGTCACGATCCGCGCCTTGCGTCCGTTGGCAAAATCCGTGACGATCCTCACTGAACAAGGTCAAACACTCGCAATCCATGAATACAACGGCGTCTTCATGGCACTCGTTCCCGCTGTCGCCACCGATGATGGCTACGGCGTACCGGATTACCGCATCCGCACTGAATATGAAGACGGTTCCGTTGTTGTTTCCGACGATCCCTATCGTTATCTGCCGACTATCGGCGAGATGGACATGTATCTGTTTGGCGAAGGACGCCACGAGCGCCTGTGGGATGCGCTTGGCGCGCACGTGCTCCGCTACGATGACCCGATGGGTTCCTCCGAGGGCGTAAAGAACGAGCAGGTGGTCGGCACCGCGTTCACCGTGTGGGCACCGAACGCCCACGCAGTGCGTGTGGTCGGCGACTTCAACGGCTGGAATGGCCGTGCCCACGCCATGCGTGAACTCGGATCCTCTGGTATCTGGGAACTGTTCATCCCGGGCATCAGCGCTGGCGAGATCTATAAGTATGAGATCCTCAACGCCAACAATGAGTGGACCATGAAGGCCGATCCGATGGAACGCTCCCATGAGATTCCGCCACGTACCGGATCCATCGTGGTCGAGTCCACCCATGAGTGGAATGACGCCGATTGGCTGGCCGAGCGCGCGGCCAAAGACCCGCATAACGGCCCCGTCAGCATCTACGAGGTAAATGCCTCCAGCTGGCGCAAGGACGTGAACGACTACCGCGAGCTCGCCGACAAGCTGGTCCCCTACGTGCAGAAGGAAGGCTTCACGCACGTGGAGTTCATGCCGTTGGCGGAGCATCCGTTCTCTGGCTCCTGGGGCTATCAGGTGACCGGCTACTACGCGATTGATTCACGTTTGGGAGGTCCGGACGACTTCAAGTATCTCGTTGAGAAACTGCACGAAGCCGGCATCGGTGTGATTATGGACTGGGTTCCGGCCCACTTCCCGAAGGATGCGTTCGCACTGGGTCGCTTCGATGGCACGCCGCTGTACGAGGATCCGGATCCGACGCGTGGAGAGCACCCGGATTGGGGTACGTACGTGTTCAATTTCGGGCGCCGCGAGGTGCGCAACTTCCTAGTGGCCAACGCCTGCTTCTGGCTGGATGAATTCCATATCGACGCTCTCCGCGTGGACGCGGTCTCCTCCATGCTGTACTTGGATTACAGCCGCGAGGCCGGCCAGTGGCATCCGAACATCTACGGAGGCCGCGAGAATCTCGAGGCCATCGACTTCCTCAAAGAAGCCAACGCCACGGCATACAAGAACAATCCGGGCATCATGATGATCGCCGAGGAATCCACGGCATACCCGGGCATTACCGCACCGACCGACGCAGGCGGCTTGGGATTCGGCCTCAAGTGGAACATGGGCTGGATGCACGACACCCTGCAGTACCTGCATGAGGAGCCGATCAACCGCAAATGGCACCACAACGAGATCACCTTCTCCATGGTGTATGCCTATTCGGAACACTATGTGTTGCCGATCAGCCATGATGAGGTTGTGTACGGCAAGGGTTCCGTGTTTGGCAAGATGCCAGGCAACGATTGGCAGAAGTATGCCGGCGTCCGTGCGCTGTTCGCCTACCAGTGGGCGCATCCGGGCAAGAACCTCACCTTCATGGGCAATGAAATCGCCCAGTATGGCGAGTGGGACCACGACGGCTCCATCGACTGGGATGCCCTTGAATGGCCCGATCATCAAGGCGTGCAGAAGCTTGTCGCCGACTTGAATGAGCTGTACAAGACATCGCCGGCATTGTGGAGCCAGGATTTCGATCCTGCAGGCTTCCAGTGGCTCACCAGCGATGACGCCGACCACAACACGCTCAGCTTCGTGCGTATCGGCAAGGATGGCGAGCAGATGGTCGCCATCGTGAACTTCTCCGGCGAAGCCTGGTCCGACTATCAGGTGCCGCTCACCAAGGGCGGAAAGTGGACGGAAGTGCTGACCACAGACGACGAGATCTACGGCGGCTCCGGCATTCATAATGGCACGGTCGAAGCAGTCGAAGGCGAGTATCATTCACGAGATTGGTCCGCAAAGATCACCGTTCCGGCACTGGGCGCAGTATTCTTGAAGCCGGAACTCTGAGAAAGGCGGAAAGCTATGCTCAACTCATCAGCACAACCCACAGCGACTCCACGCACCGTTCTGGTGGTCGAAGACGAGCCGACACTGGCCACTGCCATTGCGCAACGCATCACAGCGGAAGGCTGGACGGCACGTGTGGCATCTGACGGTGCCAGCGCGGTTCAGGCCGCCACGACCCTGCGTCCTGATCTGGTCATCATGGACATCATGTTGCCTGTGATGGACGGGCTTGAGGCCACGAAACGCATTGTGGCGGAACGTCCTGTGCCAGTGCTGATCCTGACGGCACGAGACGACGAGGCCGATAAGGTCATCGGCCTCGGTGCCGGAGCCGATGATTACATGACCAAGCCGTTCTCCATGCGCGAGCTCATCGCCCGCTGCAAGGCGCTGCTGCGCCGTGTGGATCGCGCCAAGGTCATCGCCAAGAATTCCGAAAACGAGAAGCTCCTCGATTTCGGTTCCTTGGTCATCGATCCGGCGCAACGCATCGTCACCGTCGACGGCAAGCAGGTGCATCTGACTCCTACGGAATTCGATCTGCTGGCCACGCTGGCTCGCAAGCCAAAGTCCGTGCTCACCCGCGAGAAACTACTCGAAGAGGTGTGGGATTGGGTGGATGCCTCCGGCACCCGCACGGTCGACTCGCATGTCAAGGCGCTCCGCCACAAGCTCGGCTCGAAGACCATTCGCACCGTGCATGGCGTCGGCTACGCATTCGAACCGCCGGAACCCCAGGACTAATGCTTGAGGAACTATTGCGCTAAGATTCGGTAGTATGCGTGCTACCGATACGAAATCAGGGCGTTCGGTCAATCCATTGGAAACCGAACGTCCTATTGGTTTGTTTTCATCGCTCAAAGTCGAATTGAGCGTTCTTATCACCATCTCCACCGCCATCGCATTCATCATGGCGTGGTTTCTGCTCAAAGTCGGCCTGAGCGTATGGATTGCCATGCCAATTACCCTTGCCGTAGCTTTGGGCATCACCTACTTCTTCTCCAGAGGTCTCACCTCTCCCCTGCGCCAAATGCGCGACGCGGCCGAAGCGATGGCCGACGGCGACTACACCGTGCGCGTGCATGTCGATTCCAATAGTCGCGACGAAGTCGGGCAGCTTGCCCTCACCTTCAACGAAATGGCGGAAGAACTCCAGCATGCCGATCAGATGCGCCGAGATATGGTGGCCAATGTAAGCCACGAATTACGCACGCCGGTATCGGCACTGCAGGCCATGGTCGAGAACATGGCGGATGGCGTGGTCGAGCCCACTCCCTCGAATCTGGAAAGCATCCTCAACCAAACGCATCGTCTATCCGACCTGATCGCGTTTCTGCTTGATCTTTCGCGCATGGAAGCCGGTGCGGCAAGCCTGCGGATCGAAATGTTCAATTTCGCGGATTTTCTCGATGAAACCGTGGAACCTTTGGAAATCGCCGACGCAGGGCATGCGCACGACATTGAAATGCATGTGCCCGACGATATCGAAATGGAAGGCGACAAAGACCGCTTGCGCCAACTGTTCACCAATATCATCGCAAACGCGCTCAAACATTCCGCAGACAACACCAAAGTGCTTATCGAAGCGCATGAAAACAAGGATTTCGGCACCATCGTCACGAATGTCGTCAATTTCGGCTCCCAGATTCCGCAAGAGGACCGTTCCGATATCTTCCGTCGTTTCGTCAAGGGAAAAACAGGACCGGGCACCGAATCGGGAGGAACCGGCCTTGGACTGTCAATCGCACGTTGGGCCGCCCAATTGCATGGCGGCTCGGTGATGGTCGTCGACGATCCGCGCGGCGCCGATTTCGAAATCATTCTTCCGAAATATCATACTTCGGATGACGAATAAATATTTTCGCGATCAATACTGTGCTTGCATTGACTCGTCCACTCACTTTCCCGCCGGAGTGTGCGCCAGTGCGAGCACGGTAATAACCGTGGCACCGTTCTTCCGCATCGTCTCGACACAACTGCGCATGGTCGCGCCGGTCGTAACGATATCATCCACCAAAATCACCATCGTATTCTGCAATGAAACCGAAGAACGCACCGAAACATGCCCTTTCAAGCGCTGCGAACGCTGCGCCGCACCCTTGGTCTGCACTGATTTTCCTTTGATGCCCTTGTTTTCCAAGGCGTCGCATACCGTCACCTTGCAATCTGTTTGCCGTTGAAGAAAACTTGCCAGCCGTTTGACGATCGGCATCATGTGCCTTCGTCCTCGACGCCGCATCGAAGCGCGCGACGACGGTGCCGGAACCACGAAAACGGCACGGTAGGAGTTTTGCCTGCCACGAATGAAATCAATGACGCCAGATATTTCAGCAAGTCTGCATATGGCTTCAGAAAACGGCCGGTCGCATTCCTCATCCCCATGGTCCTTCCATGCGAGAACCGCTTTTCTGACGGTGCCGCGGTACCATCCGCATGCAAACCAGCTTCCCATCGCAACGCCATCGAAGATCTGAGCGGAAGAATGAGAGAACAACGCCATGCAGTCTTCGCACAACACGTCGTCCGGCTTATCACAGCCGGCACAACCTCTGGGAAACAGCAGATCGATAACCTGCGAACATGCCCTCGTCATTGAGTCCATGCGCGGACTTCCATCCGGTTCTACCGTGACAGACTGGCGATGATTCCACCGCACAGCTTCACGGTATCGTTTGGGCAGGTGACCTTCACCGCCCTGGCACCGGCCCGCGCCGCAGGGTAATCATTGCCATCGGGATCCATACGATCCCCTACGAATACGATCTGGTCCACTTCAATGCCAAGAATATCGGCCAATTCCCGGACCGCAAACGACTTGTCGACGTTTTTTGCGGAAATATCAACACTGCTGGCTCCACCCGGACGCACCTCAAGATACGGCAAATCGGCAGCAACGGCCCGCGCCAAACGATTTTTCTTCTCATTGGTCGGATCCCATGCCTCCTTAGCCTCGATGGGTGCAAGCTGCCCCAATGCGGAGAACGTGATCTGACTGCCGCGGTTTTCGATGCGCTCTCCCCAAACATGGGTGAGCCATATGTTCTGCTCGCGTGCATTACGTTCCAACGATTCGTAGGCTTTCGCACGATCCTCTTCACTGAGGTCGTGAGCGAAGACCTGCATCCAATTCGCACCATCCCAACGATAGTATCGCGTGCCGCTGGTCGGCATAAGATGCAGATTCGCCCGGTTTGCCTGCCCTGTCAGCCGTTCCACCACCTGGCTTTTCAGCAACGCATACTTGCCTCCGGTGATCACCGCGACATCGATCAGTGACGTCAATGCGGAGAAGCATTCGGCCATATCGTCCTTCATCGGTTTTTTTGACCTTGCCAGTGTATTGTCAAGATCGAAGGCGATAAGTCGTACCCCAGCGCACAGATCATCGATATTCACGTCATTCCAACAGGGCACGGAAATATCCGTCATGATCGTTCCTCCTATGTCGGTGCAATGAACAATATGGTATCGCATATTCACGCAAAGCCCTGATATGGTAGAGGTCATGTATCAATTGCCTTGGGAATCAACCGTGTATAGGAATCGTCATGGTCGTGGAACGAGAACGCCGATGTTCGGCACGAGACTTCCACGGTACCGCACACGAAGCGGCATGTTCGACGATATGCTGGTTGCGCAGATTCGCAGGCTCAACAATGCGTGGCCGGAACTGGTGGCGCCGGTGCAGTTTGCTGTCGAGGATGTGCCACCATCCGACCCGGCGCCTTGGGAGGCCACCCCACATTTGGGGTCGCAGTCGTTTCCTGCCGAGCATGGCATACCGCCGCGCATAGTGCTGTACCGTATGCCTTTGCAGTCGCATGCGCGCAGCCGCATGGATCTTCAGCTCGCGATTCGAGACGAAGTGGTGCTGCGTCTTGCGGAACTGTATGGGCGCCGTCCTGAGGAGATCGACCCGGATTGGGGTATGTGATCAGCGCACGATGGTCATGTTCTGATTGGACCACACCTGTTCGCGGGCTTCCTTCAGATCAGTTGCACCGATAATGGACACTCCGGCCAGCTTTGCATCCGAAACGTCCTTCTGGCTTACGCGGATGTTCCACACCATGGATTGATTCGGATCGGTGAGACGGACCGCGGCCACGTCTCCATCATTGACATCCGCCAATTCGACCGTGGTTGAGGCGCCGGCTTGGATGGTGATGTCACTCTGATCCACGATACCGCCGGCCTCGTTATATGACGTCAATGTAGCCGTGCGATCGTCGTCCGATGTGTTGGTGACGCTCACTTGCGCCGTGGCATGGTCGGGGACGGCCATGGCGGAGACATTCATTGGCACCGAAGCATTGACCAAAGCGAAATCAGCCTGATCGCTATCTCCATCATTGGTGACTTTTGCAGCAGCCATTACCGGCTCAGTGGCGCTGATGGTGAGACCGGTCGCCGATTTGGGAACGGAACCCAAGTCGATGACCGAAACGCGATTCGCCTCAAGCGTCTGCCGATTGGTGTTCTTCATTCCTTTTCCGTCCGTCCAAGATACCGTGACGTCGGACTGCCGGGACGGATACACATACAGATTGACGGCGTCGCCTTCCGACAATCCGTTAATCGCCAGCGCCTTCGCTGAAGCATTGTTGGGGACCGCATAATCCGAACCTTTCGAAGTCAGACCGTCCATTGCGATCGTGCGGACCACGGCAGCGACCGGAGTATCCGCACTGGACACGGTGACATACAGGGCGTCCTGTTCGGAAGCCGCCGCGGCAAGGTTCAATATGGATTCCTTGCCCGCTCCCACCATCAACGTCGAACCTGTAGACAACGCCAAGGCACCGGCTTTGTCGGATCCCCAGACCTTGATGTTCACCGACGTGGCTTTGGCTGAAGGATTGGCCACAACCAGCTGCTGGGTCATGCCTGTTTTGGTGCCCGGCACCATCAACGACTGGTTCAAAGCCGGTGTGACGCAGGAAGCCGCGGAAACGCCTTTCAAATCTCCATCAGTGGCCCAAGACATCATCGAGGAAGCCGCTCCCGTTCCATCGGAAGCCGACAACAAACGGGTGTCCTGCAACTGGGAACCGTCATCGACGGTACCGGACGCAATAAAAACATCATCGTCCGATCCCTCATCATCCTTGTTCAGTACCAACGCCGAAGTGGTCTCATCAGCGCCAAAAAGTCCTACGGAGGAACGGAACACCGCACCGAATGCCGTGTAACGCGCCGACGATGCGATATTGCCGTTGGACGCCTGATATTCACTGTCACCATACGCACCGGTATCGGCAATCGTCATTCGTGCAGGGCAATACGTTTCCAGCTGGCGGGGGCTGACCGTACGAGACACGGACGAGCGTTGCGTCGCCGGCGAATCGGCATGAATCCATGTCGGACGATATACCGCAGCCACAGCCACCAATGCGACGATGACCAGCACCGACGCAACCGCCAGCACCACACGCCAAACCGTTTTGGAACGGGAATGCTTACTCATGCTTCCTCCTGACCCTGACGCCTCATGCGCGGAAGCGCAACCAAGCAGTACGCAGCAATAACAACCCCCATGCACCACAGCCATGCCTGGCGCCAAACGCTCGACTCCGCCTGGCGATACCCCTTGCGGTCGATATGTTGCTTGGCTGTGTCTTGAAGGGTAAGACGATAGTACGTCCCCGCATCGGTGCTCACAACGTTCTGCGTACCATCCGAAGCGCTGATATTAGAATTCAACTGGTCGAATATCTGCTTTTGCGCCTTGTCATCACCGGAACGCACCACATATATGCCGCCGAATCCCAATTCACTCAAATCGGCAACGGCATCGGAATCAGCATTCGACAATAGCTGAGCACAATCCTTCGCAATCGCCTTGCTCGCATCATCGGAACGTCCGAAAGCCACTTCGACGCGCTGCGCCGGAGAACCGTCAATCAAATCACCTCGACGGGTGCGCATCACACTGTAGCTGATGGAACCTGTGCTATCCGCACGTACGGCAAGCACACGTCTCGCCTCATCCTGCGCAAGGTAGTCGGAAGCGACGATAGGCAGTCCCGAATCGCTGGCAGCGACCGTGTCATGATCTCGCATGATGAAATCGAAACCGGCACTCGCCACAACAGATGCGGCGATCAAGACAACCAGTACGATTCGCACGGTACGACCGGCAATAATGCCCTCAGAGGATTCATGCCCTTCAATCTCAACATTACCGGCGGGCCGCTGCCACAGCATGACGAATCTTTGCACCGCACTGCCGGCGACCATGCACACGCAAGACAGCAACCCCATCATCGTGAACGAAACACCTGGAAGCACGGAACCGGCCACGGCTCCGTCGGAGTCGACCGCAACCACAACCGCAGCGGAAAGCAGCGAAGTAGCCAAGCCTGCTATCGACACAACCCACATCATGCGCGACGCACGAAGTACAAACGGCAGGAACAGCGACACCGCGGCGAGAAGCACAATCAAGGCCAATATCGCCACAGTCGCATACTGCCATGCCTCGCCTGATAGGGTAACGCCGAACGCGCGGGAAACAATATCCGAAAGATTGGCGATCATCGGACGCCCATCATGCGCCGACGACGGCAACATCACGCTACCGAAAATCTGACGCCAGGTGCCAGCTCCCGCGTAACGTACCGCATTGACCAACGTCGGCGCACATACGAACGCAGCCGGCAGCGGAATCAACAGCAGGGTCGTTCTATGGGAGCGCACAAGCATAAGGAACACAAGGAACGACAACATCAACGGCAGCAACAATTGCGGTTCGGCGGCTACAACGGGAATGAAGCATAACGCGGCAAGAGCGGCGGCCTGCACGGAAGCCTGAGGCTTGAGCAAATCCTCCGTTCGATACATGCCCACAGCTCGGAAAGAGAACGCGAAAGCCCCGGGGAGGAACACCATAACCGTCATCATCGCCACATCGGCATCGTTATATACGCTCATTGACAACGATATGGCGAACCATGCCAATGCGGTCACGCAGCGTACCGTGTCAGAGCGGGTGAAGATTCCAGCCAAAGCCCAGAACGACAGCACCATCAACGGCGCTGACAGGAAAAACACCACAGCGACGGCGGTCGCCACATGCCCCGCAGTGAACACGGAAACCACCATGAGCGTCAACAGCCATGGCGCACTCGGCGCGCTGACGCCGGTTCCCGCGGTATACGCCCACGACGTGGTGGCGGCGCGGACCAGCTGGACAAAGCTTGCGTCGGTCGGCAGCAATGTATGCGAATACATCGATGCACCGGAGCACACGCTACGGAACACATTCCAATACAGGAAGACGATCCAAGCGAACGCGATCAACGCAGAAGTGAGGGCAAATCCCCACCTGCGCATCAGCCTTTTGCGCAGATGCGCTTTGGCGAGGGGGCTAAGAATCACCGTGCCATGCTGGTCGAGGAAAGCCCGCCTGCGATCGTTCCATTGTTTGATTTGCTGACGGCTCGCCTGCAATGCTGACAGTGATTTCAGAGAAACCTTGCTTTGCTCGCGCAGCCTGGCGCGAGCGCGCCATGCGCCCGGCAGGTAGAGCAGTGAACGCCACGGCAAAGCCAGCTCGCAACAGGCATGGTACGGCTGCTTACGGGTGAGGCAGAGCACGGCCAAGCCCAGCGCCTTGATAATCGACCAGATCCACAGCAAAGGCCACCAGGAACGATGCACATCCGTGTACGCATATTTCGTGTTCGCCTCACGCTTCGCAAGATATGGATCGACGCGGCCATCCTCGTCTTCGACCGGCTGGCCACTTTTGGAGCGTACGCCGTCGAACCGTGCTCTTCTATGGGCAATCCGAGCCTGTGGCACCACCACCACACGACCTCCACCCAGGCAGATGCGCCGGCATAGATCCATGGATTCGGCGAAGGTGCCAAACCAGGAATCAGCGCCCTTCCACGTTCGCAAGGCAGCCAATGGAACCAACGCGCCGGAAAGCGAAACTGCCAGCACATCCTGCCGGCCATCATACTGTTCCTGATCGGGTTCCCCATCCACCACCAAAGACACAAGATTGTGGTGTCCCGCATACAGACCGACGTTATGCAGGTTTTTCGCTTGCCAATCCAACTGTTTCGCGCCGAGCAAAGACGCCGTCGGCGTGTTTCTCCAAGCATCAAGCAATGCTTCGAGGCATAGCTCGTCGGCCGGCCTGGAATCGTCGTGCAAAGTCCACAGTGCGCTGACCTGGGCGTCAAGATCGATCTGCCGTATCGCGCGAGACACGGCGTTCGTGAATGACGTCGCGCCTTTCACCCCTACCAGAACAACACGTACGGTTTTGCTTTCAGGAACTTCCGTAAGCACGCCAGCCGGCGACGGAATGACGTCAAACGTCATCTGCATGGGCTGTTCTACCTGATTAGTGCAATCTGCAACGATGATGGTACCCGGAAGCACACGCTGTGCGAGCACCGCCGCAAAGGTGGAAGGGAAAAAGCGTAAATCGCTTTGCGCGGTAATCACCGCAGCCACGGACGGATCGGCATCCTGCCGGTGGGAGTACGGCCTGCTGTTAAGCATATCGGTCACGATTCCCTGAATATCGCTGCTGGCATTAGAATTCATAATTTCCAGTGTACGCACGGGGCATGCCGTACGTCATGCTTGTTCCTTGTGTTCCTTCTTGTAACGACGACGCTCGCGTTCGCTCAAACCACCCCAAATGCCGAATCGCTCATCGTGTTCGATGGCCCATTTCAGGCACTGTTCGCGGACCTCACACTGGGCGCACACGCGTTTGGCATCCCTAGTGGAACCGCCCTTTTCAGGAAAGAACGCCTCCGGGTCGGTTTGGGAACATAAGGCCCTATGCTGCCAAGAAACATCGTCATCGCGCTTGAACAAACCCCACAACTCCGCAAGCGGATTGTCGGAGGACTCATCGATCACGCCCCACATGCGTCCTCCCCATATCTATACATATGCACACTTCAGTCGTGTTAAATTACACACATGCAATTTCTTTTTGTCAAGTTTTCCGCCGTGTCAATAACCTTGATTCAAGAAAAATGTGGTATATGGAACGACCGGGACGATGGGGGTCTGAAGCAAAATCAGTGAAAATCGGGGAACATCTCTATAATCCCATAACAGAGTAGTGGTATGTTCTAGAACGCGTTGAGATATGGCGTGATCTTTTGTATAAACAGGAAGGCGATACCGTGACCACATCACCAGCCGGCGATAAGCTTCCTAACGTCAATGGACTGCGAGATGCACAGCCGCGACACAGCCTTGGATATCGAGTGCAGCATCGCACGAGGACGATAGTCGCTTCGGTCATCGCGGCGATGCTAGTGTTCTCGGGAACCGCGGCAGCCGCGACATGGTTGGATGTGAATGGCATCATCAAAAACCATTCAGTGGAAATTATCGGTCAAGGTTCACTTGATGCCAACACGGCGATCATCGACCCAAATTCCGGCAAGCCTATCGAATTCGTACTCATCGGGCAGGATTCCCGCGATGGCAAGGAAAACCAGTCCGTCGGAGGCGATTTCGACGATGTGGTAGGCAACCATCAGGCTGACACCACGATGGTGGCGCAGATTTCCGCGGACCGCACCAAAATCAACCTGGTTTCCATTCCGCGCGATTCCTTGGTGGATGTGCCTCAGTGCGAGACGACCAATGGCACGATTCCCGCGCAATACAACGTGATGTTCAATTCAATTTTCGCGAACGCATATCAGACCGGCGGCGATCTCGCCTCGGCCGCAAGCTGCACGTTGAATGCAGTGAACAGTCTCACCGGATTGAACATTCAGAACTTCATCGTCGTGGATTTCGCAGGTTTGGTCAAGATGGTCGACGCCGTGGGAGGCGTCGACCTGTGCATCCCGCAGGATGTCGACGATCCCTACACCAGCCTGCAGCTCACCAAGGGACTGCACCATCTGAATGGATATCAGGCGACGCAGTACGCGCGAACCCGCCATGGTTTGGGAGATGGTTCCGACACGTCGCGCACGACCAGGCAACAGTACCTCATCAAACAGTTGATGAACGAGGCACTCAGCAAGAATCTTCTCACCGATACCGCACAGCTATATCAGCTGGCGAAATCGGCGTTGCAATCACTGTATATTTCGCAAGGCATGGCCGACACCGCCGCACTTGCAGGTCTCGCCATGAGTCTCAAGGACTTCAATCTGTCCAACCTGTATTCGCAGACCGTTCCGGTAGTGTCCGCGCCGTCGGATCCGAACCGTTCGGTCTGGGCCGATGAGGCGGAGACGCTTTGGGAAAAGATGCGCGCGGACAAGCCGATTTATGGTTCCGATGAGTCCGAGGCGAACACTAATGACGGCAGCGCAGACAATTCCGGCGATTCCACCGATACTTCGGCTGAAAGCACCGACAATGCGGGTTCCCAGGAAGCAGCACCCACGCCCGATCCAGTTACTGGTCTGATCACGCAAGCCGATGGCACGCTGATCGATCCGAACACCGGCGGCACGGTCGACCCTGAAGATGGTTCCATCCATGACGCTCTTACCGGACAGTACATCGGACTTGCCGACCGTTACCTCAATGCGACGGTTTGTGCCGTTCCCGCAAAGAACTAGACCGCTTTCACCGAATCCGTTCCTACACGGTGTAAATGGTGTAGGAACGGATTTCTTTTTGGAGGATATTTGTATGAGTGAAGAGAACGGCGGCAAGGATCCCATGTCCGTACCACCGAGCTTCATCCCGTCCGCAGGGCGGAAGAAGACGGAACCACAACCTCATAAATCCCCGGTTCCTCCGAAATCCGGCTCCCAATCGATTCCGAGCTTTTCTCCTGCCTCGCAACAGGCCCGTTCTAGCGCTTCGCATTCGGCCAGACGATCCACGCAATCGGCTTCCGCAGCGCCATCCGCAGCTGCGTCGGGCACACCGCAAAGCTTCCGCCCTGCCGCACGTTCCGCCAGCGGAACACGCAAACCGGCCACGTCCTCTCCCGCCTCATTCGCACCTGTTTCAGCATCGCATAATCCGAAACGTACGGTACAACAGGTACGAGGCTCCTCCTCCAGACCAGCAAGCACACCACGAATGACCAACCAAGGCACCTCAAGACAAAACATGGCCGGCTCCGGCGCATCGGCATTGCAATCCGTCGCAAAAAAATCCGTTCGACCGCACGGAAAGCGCCATGTGGGAAGAACCATTCTGATCATCTTCCTTGCCATAATCCTCTCTTTGGGATTGTCGACATTCTCCGCATGGAATTGGGTGGACGGGCAGCTCAACAAACAGTCCTGGCTGACCGGCAAAGCCGATACCGCCGGCGAAAGCTGGCTGATTCTCGGTTCTGACGAGCGCGAAGGCACCATTGGCGACGCGGGAGACGTGACCGGTTTCAGAACGGATACCATTCTCGTACTCACCAAGCCGAAATCCGGCTCGTCCTCACTGATTTCCATTCCGCGTGATTCCTTGGTGGAAATCGACCAAAACTATATGAAAATCAATGCGGTCGCGCAACTGTATAGCGGAAAACAGCTGGTCAACGAGGTTGAAGACATCACAGGGCAGAAAATCGACCATGTTACCATGGTGCAGTTCGGCGGCCTTGTCAAAGTGGTCGACGCCCTTGGCGGTGTTGAATTGTGCTACGACCAAGACGTGGATGACCCGTACTCCCAACTGCACTGGACTGCCGGTTGCCATACTGCCGACGGCAACACCGCGCTTGCGTTCTCTCGTATGCGTTATGCCGACGCGCAAGGTGATTTCGGACGTGCGGCCCGTCAGCGCCAGGTCATCAACGCCATAGTGAAAAAGGGCGCATCCAAGAATACGCTTCTGAACTTCGGTAAGGTCAAGAAAGTAGCGGAAGCGGCGTTAAGCTCCGTGACCGTGGATGAGAAGGCTTCGACCTCATCGCTGCTGCACATGGCCTTGGCCTTCAAAAGCGCTTCCGGAGACCAAGGCATTTCGGGAAGCGTCTACTGGACCGACCCCGACTATTACGTTGATGGCGTTGGCTCCAGCGTGTTGTTGGATGAGCAGAAGAATCTCGAATTGTTCTCCGAGCTGGCCAAAGGCACCCACGAGGCAGGCACTGTAGGCACGCTTGCCGAACAGCAGGGCTGACATTCCAGTCGGAGGATGTGGATAACTCATCCTCCGACCACAACCCTGGTTTCAGCTTGCACCCACTTATCCGCATTGCCCACTATGGCGGGTATGAATGGCAAGAACAAACGCAAGCATACCGATGGATTCAATGAAAACCGACTGATGCTCATCAGCTGGGCCGCGCCTGTGCTGGCGCAGTTCGCCATGCTTGTCGCGATGGTCGCGCAACGACAATGGCTGTACGTGGCTATGCTTGCTCCGGGGCTTGTCGGCAGCGCAATGTCGTTGATATCCATGGCATTGCGGTTTCGTCAGAAACAGCAGCATGACGAACCTACGGACCCGGCGCCGTCGAAGGTTGCGGAAACGCTAGAGCGGGCCATTGACCGATCACCATTCGCCGCGATGCCCCGTGTATGTTTCGAACGCCTCTACGGTTTGGATGACGACATGCTGCCGTGGCGTACCATCGCCCGAACGTGGCTCTCCCCCACATCCTCCTGCCCCTTAGGAATCACGCAACGTGGCTTGTTCCATACGGATTTGCAACGATCAGGCCCGCACGCGATGGTTGCAGGCACCACAGGATCGGGAAAATCGGAACTGCTCATCAGTTGGTGTCTATCGCTCGCCATGCAGCACAGCCCGGACGATCTGCATTTCGTGTTTCTGGATTTCAAGGGCGGATCGACGTTCAATGCCTTGGAACAGCTTCCGCACACGGTTGGAAATGTTTGCGATCTTGACCTGTCCCATGCGGTCCGTGCACTGAACGCCATCGAACAGGAACTGATTCGGCGTGAGACTTTGGTGAGCGCCGAACGTGTCTCCCGTTTCGACCAGCTGGCCAATCCTCCGGCAAGACTGGTCGTGGTCATCGACGAGTTCCACGCACTTCGCGACCGTCTGCCCGACTATATGCAACGGTTGAACCGTCTTGCATCGCTCGGCCGTTCCCTCGGCATGCATTTGATTGTCTGCACGCAAAATCCCATGGGCCAGGTTCATGCCGATATGAAGGCCAACATGTCGCTAAGCATATGCTTAAGGGTTACGGACCAGATGCAGTCGAACGAATTGATCGGCATACGAGACGCGGCGTTGATTCCTCCCCATATGCCTGGCGCCGCCTATTGCAATGACGGACAGCGCACCACGCCCTTCTTGTGCAGCGCGGTTCGAGATGTCAACCGACTTATCCGCAACATCGACACAGCCGCACGATTCCATGCTTGCAAACACCCCGATCTCTTGTTTTCCGATCCGCTCGCCCGGCATGCGACGCAATCCGATCTGTCGACCACAACGAACCGGCCATGGCACGAAATTCCTTTCGCTCTTGCTGACGATGGCGTGCTTGTACATACCGCCGTTCTTGACGTGAGCCAACAAAACATCGCCATTATCGGCGCTTATGGCAGCGGTAAAACCAATCTGCTGCTGCATTGCGCACGTTGGCTGTACGACACAGGTCGTGCCAATATTCGTTTCACACGCAAAAGCGAACATGGCATGGTGACGGATGACGGAAGGCCCTCGTCTTTGTATGAACGCAGCATCTGGATTGTGGATGATGCGGACGATCCGCTCAATCCTTTTTCCACTTCGCCTGAAGCGAACGAACTGCGGGAGGCATTGGCAAATCCCAATATCACCGTGATCGCAGCTACGGAAAAACCCACTTCCGCACTGTTGGACCGATGCCCCACCCGTGTGGCTTTTCCCAGCGGAGAACGTTCCAACGATCTGATGTTGGGCATTCCCGGCGCGATTCTGGACGGATTCTCAGCGGATGACTATACCCTCCACGGTCGTGGCGTGCTTATTCAGCAGGCCAAAGCCTGCCCTATTCAGTGTGTAGAATTTCAAGGTTTTTGACGATTCGTGGGATTCTTTTCGTGGAAACTCTTGAAAAGTCGCACGATTCGTGGTTATCTGAGTAACGGACTTACATGCCTTACATGGCAAGAGGAAGGCGATTAATTATATGAGCAGTGCTTTTGACTGGCGCGCCAAGGCCGCATGTCGAGACAAGGATCCGGAGCTGTTTTTCCCGGTCGGCAACACAGGCGCCGCCTACCAGCAGATCGAAGAGGCCAAGGCCGTTTGCCGCACCTGCAAGGTGATTGACGCGTGTCTGAAATGCGCTCTCGACACCAATCAGGATTACGGTGTTTGGGGCGGTCTGAGCGAAGACGAGCGTCGCGCGCTTAAGCGTCGTGCCATGCGCGCCCGTCGTTCCCAGGCTATGCAGATGCAAATCTAAAGGTTTTTCGAAGATCCGTCATTCGCATACGCTCTGCGAATAGCAACTTACAAAAAGGTCCGGTTGACTCCTAACAGCCAACCGGACTTTTTTATGCCTTCCGAATCGCTTTCGCGTTCATCAGTCCTGCGCCGCACGCAGCTTCATGTCAAGCACCACTCGGGTGCCGCCGCCACGGCGAGGTTCCCAACGGACCGTACCGCCGAAATCGTTCTTGACGAACGTGCTGATGATCTGCGTGCCCAGACCGGACCCGGAGGAACGCGCCATGCCGTCATGCTCCTCATTGGCCAAACCGATGCCATCATCTTCAACCATGACATTGAGGTTGTTGCCGCCACGACCCACGCAAATCGTGATGTGCCCGTCTTTTCGGCCTTCAAAACCATGTTCCACGGAATTGGTGATCAGCTCGGTCAGCACCAGAGACAGCGGCGTGGCATCCTGCGCCGGCATCATGCCGAATCGTCCGATGAAATCAATGTCGATGTGCTGATCGCGCATGGTAGCCAAATCCACAGCCATCTTCAACAGACTGGAAATGACCTTGTCGTAGTCGACGATCTCATCGGCGGTCTGACTCAAGCCTTCATGAACCATGGCGATGGTCTGCACACGGCGCTGCGCCTCTTTCAGCTCTTTCTTGACTTCTTCGGACTTGGTTTTACGTGCCTGCAGTCGCAGCAATGCGGAAACCGCCTGCAGATTGTTCTTGACGCGATGGTGAATTTCGGAAATCGTCGCATTCTTAGTCTGCAATTCCTTTTCACGGCGACGAAGCTCGGTCACATCTCGGCATAGCACGACAGCGCCAACACGGCCATTGGCCTCCATCAACGGCAGCGAACGCATGGACACTGCAGACTTGTTGGCGTCAAGTTCAGAGTCGACGGCAGCCTTGCCACTGAGCACCAGAGGGAGGGTTTCCAGCACGGGATCGTTCTCACGTAGCAGTTTAGTGCCGATTTCGCTCAGGTACTCCCCCTGTATGGTGCTGACCGACCCCAAACGTCGGAAGCAGCTGATGGCGTTCGGCGAAGCATATCGCACGATGCCGTCGACGGTGAGTACGATGAAGCCGTCCGCCACACGCGCATTATGACGCTGGTTCATGATCGGGTTGCGGTACGGGAACTGGTCGCGCGGAATCATCTCATACAGCTGCTTGCCCGCGCTGATACTTTCGGATTCGTAACGTCCATTCGACTCTCGGGTGGCCAAGTTGGTTTCACGTACCACCAAACCCAGAGTCTTGCCGTTGTGGCGTACCGGCGCATATACGTTGCATACCGTGGACCCACCCACCGTGCGAAGCACCGTGGAACGGAACACCGACTCGGAGGCCATCGCAGCATCCAATTCAGCGCGCATCCCCTCCTCAACAACGTCGCCAACGACGTCATCGGTTATAAGGCTCATCACCGTGGATGGACGACACTGCTCGGCGATGATGTATTTGCCCTCGCCATTTTGCAAAATGAGCAGTAGGTCGGCAAAACTCAGGTCGGCAATCACCTGCCAGTCGGCGACCAAATGATGCAGCCATTCACGATCTTCGTCATCGAAATCGGGACGGGTCGTCAAGATATGTGAGAAATCAGCCATGCAGTCCATCATACGCATTACGCCAGAGGTTTTGCACGACACGTGCACATATTAGCCGAATATCATTGGGAAGAGAAATTGACATATCCATGAGTTACGGTAACGTAGGTTACGGTTCCGTAACTTACAGTGGAGGCACGCAGATGGCGAAACCCACAGACGCTCAGATCGAGGAAAAACGCGCGATCATCGCAGAAGCGCGCGAACAGGCGCTTCAAGCCAAGGCCGATATAATTCGCGTGAAGGCACGCAACAAGGCCGAGAACATTCGCAAGAAGGCCGATGGCAAGGCGAAAATGGCCATTGCCAAGGGTGAAGCTCGTGCCGCAAAAATAGAAGGCATCACTCCGACGGAAATCGAACGGAAGATTCGCCTTGACGTGCACGGTCGGCCCAAACCGGCGATGCGCGGCTGGATTCATGCCGTGGCCGCCCCCCTAGCATTGGCGGCCGGCATCGTACTGATCTGTCTGGCTCACGGTACCGGTTTGAAGTGGGCGTGTGCCGTGTTCATGACGTGTTCGCTGGTGTTGTTCGGCAATTCCGCCTGCTACCATTTGGGCGATTGGTCGCCTCGCGTTACCGATGTGCTACGACGCATCGACCACATGAATATCTTCCTGCTGATCGCAGGAACTTATACGCCGGTCTCCTTTGCGCTCGAACCGTTCTGGCGCAATTCAATCATCGCAGGCATGTGGATCTGCACTACCGTGGCGCTCATCATTCACGTCATCTGGATCAGCGCCCCACGCTGGCTTTACGTGATTGTGTATATTATTTTCGGTGTTTCTGGCGTGGCATTCATGGGATTGTTCTGGATTTCACCGTACGCCGGTCCGGCTGTTGTGGTGCTGTTGGCCGCAGGCGGCGCCTGCTACATCGCCGGAGCCATCGTATACGCGCTACGCAAGCCTGATCCATGGCCGAAGGTGTTCGGCTTCCATGAGATTTTCCATTGCGGCACTGTCGCTGGTTACGCATGCCATATGGTGGCGATCTACATGGTGATCGTGCAGCTATGGCCGTAAGTTCAGGTCATATCTGACTGCAGTTTGACGAAATATACGAAAAGGCTGGTTCATCAGTTGTATTCGATGAACCAGCCTTGTTATGTCGCTTTATGTCGCTGGAATACCAGATTCAGCTTATGACGAACATCACTCAGGCGAGCGGCTTGGCTTCCTTGATGGTCACGGAAATCTCACGTCCGTTCGGAGCCGTGTACGACACCGTGTCTCCCTCGTGAGCGCCGTTGATGGCTGCGCCGATCGGAGATTCCGGGCTGATGATGCTGTAATCCGTGGCGATGGACAGGTCACGCGTGCCAAGCACATAGACCATTTCACGGCCGTTGACATCCAACGTCACCAAAGAACCATCGCCGACTTCGCCGGCCTTGGGCGCGGTCAGAATCTTTGCATTGCGCAGCTTGACGGTCAGTTCCTCGATGCGGCCCTGATTTACTCGCTGAGCCTCACGCGCGGCCTGATAGCCGCCGTTTTCGCTCAAATCGCCCTCGGCGCGAGCCGCGGAAACCTTGGAAAGGATCTCGTCGCGATACTCGCCTTCGCGCCAAGCGAGCTCTTCCTTCATCTTGTCATAAGCTTCCTGCGTCAGCAGAAGCGTTTTTTCTTCGGCCATGTTGCCTCCTTGACCTTGGAAATTACTCTATACCGCTTAGTTTCAGCGAGTGGAGATGATGTCGATCACAAACACCAGGGTGTCTTCGCCGCCGATGCCGGCCTGCGGAACGCCACGGGAACCATAGCCATACTCCGGCGGAATGGACACCACCAAGCGGGAACCGACGTTGTGACCTGGAACGGTCTGATCCCAACCCTTGATGACCTGGCCAACACCGATGCCGAAGCTGGCCGGCTGGTGACGGTCGAAGCTGGAATCGAACGGAGTGTCTTTGCCCCAGACCACACCGTGATAATTAACGGTGACGGTGTCGCCGCGGCGAACCATCGGGCCATTGCCCTCGAACAGTTCCACAACCTTCAGACCTGCCGGAGCGGTCTCGGACGGGAATTCGATGGTCGGGCGATCGCCGAACTCAACATTGACAACGGGCATTTGAGATGCCATGGTGAACCTCCTTGAAAAGCACAATGCCACCTAGACTAGCACCAACCACCGCTAGCATTCAACGACATTGACCGCCAAACCACCTTTTGAAGTTTCTTTATACTTGGCCATCATGTCTTCGCCCGTGTCTTTCATGGTTTTGATGGCCTGATCGAGGGTCACGATATGCGTTCCATCTCCCAGCATGGCCATACGAACCGCATTGATGGCAGTGTTCGCCGCCATGGCGTTGCGTTCGATGCAAGGAATCTGCACTAAACCTCCCACGGGATCACAGGTCAGTCCCAGATTATGTTCGATGCTGATTTCCGCAGCGTTCTCCACTTGCTGCGGAGAGCCACCCATCACCGCGCACAACCCGGCCGCAGCCATCGAACATGCCGTACCGACCTCCCCCTGGCATCCGACTTCCGCACCGGAAATGGAGGCATTGCGTTTAAACAGGTACCCTACCGCACCTGCAGTGAGCAGAAAGGTAATAACGCCCTCTTCGTTCGCATGGTCAACGAAATGCCAGTAATAGTGAAGCACTGCCGGAATGATTCCTGCAGCACCGTTGGTCGGCGCGGTGACGATTCGCCCACCGCCGGCGTTTTCCTCCGACACCGCCAAAGCGAACAAATCCACCCATGCCGCATCCGACGATTCGAGCACCGCATCCACGCGTTTCTTGTCTCGCGCAAGCACATCACTGTTGGAGGCAAGCCTTGCATACATTTTCGGTGCCCTGCGGGGCACATCCAAACCGCCGGGCAGCACGGTCTGCGACGTATGACATCCGCGCTGTACGCAACGACGCATCACCCGCCACACGTTATCCAGTTCGCTGCGAACCTGCACCGCCGACTGCATGGACGTTTCGTTGGCCCACACAATGTCGGCAATACTCATATGGTGCTTCTCGCATAGCGCAATGAGTTCGTCACATGACGTGAATGGATATGGCACATCCGAACCGTCATCAAGTGAGGAATCACTCTGCTGATCGGCGAAAGACATTCCGACCGGCGGACGCTCATGAATGCCGATCATCAGATCATCGGCATTGCCTTGCCGTACGAAGCCTCCACCGATGGAATACCAGACCTGTTCATCAACAAGATTGTTCTGCTGGTCAAATGCTTGGAAACGCATGCCATTAGGGTGTGCGGCCATGCGATGCCACACGTCCATCACCACATCATGCGCATAGTCGAAATCGATGCGATGTTTACCCGCCAGCAACAGTTCCCCACTCGCCTCGCATTCATGACGAATGATGTTCACATGGTCTGTATCGACGGCTTGCGGCATGTTGCCTTCCAGCCCTGCCACAGTCGCACGATCGGTACCATGCCCCAAGCCCGTCAACGCAAGAGAGCCATACAGTACCGTACGCACGCGGCTCACACGGCCAAGCGTTCCCGCATGGTCAAGTGATTCGACAAATTTGCATGCCGCCACCATCGGACCAACAGTATGTGAGGAACTTGGCCCAACGCCTATCTTGAACATTTCGAGAATACTGAACACGCCAATCGCCGCCTTGCTTCTCAGGTGCCTTGCTCAGGCTGCATACAATGCACGGAACATGAGAATCATAATAATCAAACCAATGATGGCAGCCGCAACTTCCACCACCAGCATGATGATGGCCGTGGTTTTACGATTGCCGAGTTTAACGTCAAGCAACTTGGCGAACAGGAAGGCGACGAAGCCAAGAGCTGCGCCATTCAGCGCAATCGCACTAATCTGGCCATTGGTGAGCACACTTTCCCCCACCATGGCAAGCACGGAATTGATGGTGGCGGAGAACACCAGCAGGCTCCATACACCGTAACCGATAAGTCCAACAATCGCATACGCGAACGGGCGGAACCGCTCACGCATCTTGAGCGTGAACGATTCGGCGCACCACAGCAACGCAAAGCCCACAACGAACGTGAACGCCACTGCCATGAACACCGCTTCCATAGCCCATGGAATCAATGCCAAAGACGCCTTCAACAACGAGAAATACAGCGGGGAGCAAGCCAGTTCGCCCACAGCCAAAACTCCTGCGACGATAATCGCTTGAGAGAGCATCAGCGGAATTTCCGTATCGGGCTGTTCGATTACTGGCTTGATATCTTTCGACGTCATACTTTTCCGTTCCGGTCGGCTACTCGGGGTTATCAATGCCGCCAGTGTAATAACGGATTGTTTCGTACATGCTATCCAGCAACGCATTCACAGCGTTATTCGGTGCCGCCAGCGGGAATCGAACCCGCAATCCGAAGAGACCGATTTTAAGTCGGTTGCGTATACCAGTTTCGCCATGGCGGCAAGGCGTCGAACAAGCCGACACCCAAGTTATTATGCCACGTTAACGTTCGGCAAGCAATCGCGTGCCGTAATCCAACACAATGCCATCAAGCAAACCGTGTTCGCTGGCCATGAAGGAGTCGATACGCTGACCATGGTCGGCATAGGCCGCTTCGCTGACTTTGGCGAGCACACGATTCCACACCAAGGCACCGCCGCCAACCACGTCAACACGACCCGGATGAATGGTTTTGTAAGTCAAGCGCTCTTCGCGCGGCATCTTAAGGAACTTGTTATCGACCGCATAAGCGTCTTCCAGCGAGCAGCTGGCACCATCTACCGCGGAATGGTCATATTCGGTCAATCCCATGGCCAGAGCGGTCATGGTGGTCACTGTGCCGGACACGCCGATGATAGTGCGGGTTTTGCCTGCAGGAACCGTTTTGAACGCTTCATCGATATGCTCGTCGATGTCGGCAATAGCCTCTTGGATCTGCGCCTCGGTAGGCGGATCGTTCTTCAAGTGACGTTCGGTCATGCGCACAGAGCCAATGTTCATGGAGAACGCGGCCTGCACCTGCGTGTTCGGATGGCTTACACCGTCGCCGCCAAGCACCAGTTCCGTAGAGCCACCACCCAGATCAACCACCAGATACGGGGCCTCGACGTCGCGACGAACCACGCTCGTGGCACCAAGGAAGCTTAGATCAGCCTCTTCCGTACCGGGGATGACTTCCGGACGCACGCCGAGGATCTGCTCGATATTGTCTTCGAATTCCTCACGGTTCTCAGCATCACGAGTGGCCGAAGTGGCAACGAAACGAATGCCGTCCACCGGATGCTCTTTCAGCACCTCGGCGAATTCGCGGGCAGCGGCGTAAGCACGTTCCAATGCCTCATCGGCGAAACGATGCGTCTTATCAACATCCTGACCAAGACGAATCACACGAAGAATACGCGGAACAATATCTTCAACGCCGTCTTCACTGACACGGGAGACCTTCAGACGAATCGAGTTCGTACCACAATCAATGCCGGCAACAGTAACGGATTTCATTGCTTCTTCTTTCTGTCTGAATATGGTTCAGTCTTCGTTTTCCACCGTGCAACGACATACACTGGGGTCGAATTCATGACGAATCGCTTCCAATGCCATGTCTCCGATCGGATTAGCGCCCTCGCCCATCACCAGAGTTTGCGCCAACAGGGCATGCAGACACTTGACGCGCACAGGCATGCCGCCAGCGCTGGTGCCTTCGATATGCTCCTCACTGTCTCCCATGGCAACGGCGATTTCATGCCGAAAGGCCAAATACAGTTCGTGCGCACGCTCGTAGGCGGCTTTCAGATCGTCATCTTCAGCCAAAAGATCGTTGTACTCCTTCATCTTGCCTTCGGCTTCGATGTGGGAGATGGCTTTCACCGCTTCCGGACCAGTCAAATAGCAAGTGGTCGGGAAAGGCACGTCTCCCGGCAGCAGCGGACGCGTGACCACAGCCAAAGGCCTGCCGCACACGCAACGTGCTCCGACAGCCACCATGCCACGCGGGTAACGACCCAACTGACGCTCGACCACAGCAATATCATGCTCGGTAGCAGGCTGGTCGAGAACCTTCTTCGCCAAGATTTTGGCCCGTTCGCTGATTGTCATACCCTGTGTCACTCCTGCTGATCTCCTGATTGCTGTTGGTTATTGTCTTGTGAAGTTTGCTGCTGGTCACCAGATTCCTGGCCTGTTCCATTCGCATCCGATTCGCCGGCTGACGGACTTCCGGACGTTTCCATCGACTTCGCTTCATCCGACTGGTCGGCTTGTTTGAACGAATACGCCATCTCCTTGTACCAAGGCAGTACGGTTTTCTGCGATTCGTCCGTCGTCTTCTTATCTTCTGTGGTTTCGCCGGTTACCGCTTCGGGATGTTCCACACGAATAGCCTGTTCTCCCGGAAATACGAATCCCAGACGATCCCTCGCCTGCGCCGTGACGTAGGCTTTATCATCCCAACGCGCGATGTCGTTTTCCAATTCCTGCTTTTGCGCTATCAATGAGGCTTCCTGCTTCTTCAAGCCATTCAATTCAGCCATATTCAACGCATAGACATGGAAGGTCGACGCCAACTGGATGATCCCTAAAGCCACGATAAATAACGCCACAAAGAACGCGATGGGACCAGCGCTGCCTTTTTTGGATGCTTTCTTGCGTGACTTTGAACTCATAGCAACGAAAATACCCGTCGCATTCGACGAGGAACACGACGGGCATTCTATATCAGCGCATATTCAATGCGCTTACGCTCACTTGGCGATGTACTTCTTGCAAGCCTTGAAAGCGCTGTAGCCAGCATACTGAGCGGTGGAGCCAAGCTCCTCCTCGATCTCGAGCAGGCGGTTGTACTTGGCGATACGCTCGCCACGAGCCGGAGCACCGGTCTTGATCTGGCCGGTGTTCTTTGCCACAGCCAGGTCGGAGATGGTGGTATCCGGGGTCTCGCCGGAACGGTGGGAAACCATGGAGGTGAAGCCGTTCTTGGTGGCCAGCTCGATGGCGTCGAGGGTCTCGGTAACGGTACCGATCTGGTTCAGCTTGACCAGCAGGGAGTTGGCGGCGCCGAGCTCGATGCCCTTAGCCAGACGTGCCGGGTTGGTGACCAGCAGGTCGTCGCCGACGAACTGCAGGCGATCGCCGAGCTTGGAGGTGATGGCAGCCCAGTCTTCCCAGCCTTCTTCCTGGAACGGATCCTCGATGGAAACGATCGGGTACTCGTTGATGAGGTTCTCGTAGAAGTCGAGCATGTAGCCGGCTTCACGATCATCACCTTCGAAGTGGTACCTGCCGGTCTCCTTGTTGTAGAACTCGGAGGAAGCCACGTCAAGGGAGATGCCGATCTGCTTGCCCGGCTCGTAGCCGGCGGCGGAGATGGCGTCCATGATGTAGTTCAGGGAGTCCTTGTTGGACTTCATCTTCGGAGCGAAGCCGCCCTCGTCGCCGAGGCCGGTGGCCAGGCCTTCCTTCTTCAGGACGTTCTTCAGGGTGTGGTAGACCTCAACGCCTGCACGCAGAGCCTCGCTGTAGGTGTCGAAGCCGTACGGGGAGATCATGTACTCCTGAATGTCGGTGGCGAAGTCAGCGTGAGCGCCACCGTTCATGATGTTCATGTTCGGAACCGGCAGGATGTGGCCGTTGGTGCCGCCGATGTAGCGGTACAGCGGCTGGCCTGCGGACTCAGCGGAGGCGTACAGAGCAGCCAGGGACACGCCGAGGATGGCGTTGGCGCCCAGACGACCCTTGTTCGGGGTGCCGTCGAGCTCGATCATGACCTCATCGAGAGCGCGCTGGTCGGAAGCGTCCATGCCGATGACCTTCGGAGCGATCTCTTCATTCACGGCCTTAACGGCGTTGAGAACACCCTTGCCCTGGTACACGGACTTGTCGCCATCGCGACGCTCCCAAGCCTCAGCTTCGCCGGTGGAAGCACCGGACGGAACGAGACCCAGACCCTGGGCACCGTCTTCGGTGTCGAGGACGACCTCAACGGTCGGGTTGCCGCGGGAATCGAGAATCTGACGCGCGTAAACGCTTTCAATTACTGCCACAACTACTCCTTATAAACGTTAGGTTGTGATGACATTGCCTAGAATAGTGCGTTTTGTGGACGTATGGCAAACTTATCCGACACGATTTATGTGAACGCTCACGTAAATCGTGTCGGATGCGTCCGGAACTTCACCTGTTATTTCCCTGGCGTCGGCTTCCAGTCAAGATCGTCGAGAAGCTGGTTCGTCCATCCAACGACCTCATCGGAACTCATTGGCCCGGATCCAAGCGAACCCGCAAACGGGGTGGGGATCACATACGTTTGGGTGACTGGCCTGTACTGGATGCCTTTGTAGATTCGTGCCATGCGCATCTGCACGGATTCACGTGGCTGGAATTTGGACACGCGAATGTTACGCCCTTGACCGATGATCTCCGTAATGCCAAGCTTTCTTGCTTTGAATCGCAATCTCGCCACATCGAACAATGCTTCGAAATCGACCGGGGGCTTGCCGTAACGATCCGTAAGCTCATCGCGCAACTCGTCGAGATCGGCTTCCGTACGTGCCCCTGCCAGCTTGCGGTAGGCTTCCAATCGCAACTTGTCGGAATCGATGTAGCTGACGGGAATGGACGCTTCGATCGGCAGATCGATTGTGACAGCAACCGATTCCGTACGTTCCGGCTCCTTGTACTGTTCGACAGCTTCGGAAACCATGCGCACATACAGATCGAAGCCAACGCCCTCGATATGCCCGCTCTGCTCGTCGCCCAGCAGATTGCCGGTGCCACGCAGCTCGAGATCCTTCATCGCCACGTCAAAACCTGAACCAAGCGCAGTGTTCTGCGCGATGGTGGCCAGTCGGTCATGCGATTGCTGGGTCATCGGCTTGGTCGGATCGTACAGGAAGTACGCGTAGGCACGTTCACGGCCTCGCCCGACACGGCCACGCAGCTGGTGCAGCTGGCTTAGGCCGAAACGGTCGGCATGATCGACGATCAACGTATTCGCATTGGAAATATCAAGACCGGTTTCGATGATGGTGGTACACACGAGCACGTCAATGTCGCGATGCCAGAAGTCTCGGATCACACCGTCGAGCTGCTTCTCCCCCATCTTGCCATGGGCGATGCCGACATGCGATTCCGGCACCAGCTCGTGAATCTTCGCGGCAACCGAAGCGATGTCTTGCACTCGGTTATGCACGTAGAACACCTGGCCACCGCGCAACAGCTCACGCCTGACCGCAGCAGTGACCTGAGCATCCTCATACGCGCCAACGTAAGTAAGCACCGGCAAGCGGTCTTCCGGAGGCGTGGCCAACGTGGACATTTCACGAATGCCCGTAACGGCCATCTCCAGCGTACGCGGAATCGGCGTTGCCGACAGACTCAGCACATCCACATTGGTACGCAGCGCCTTCAACGTCTCTTTGTGTTCGACACCGAAACGCTGCTCCTCATCGATGATGACCAGTCCCAGATCCTTGAATTTGACCTTCGGCCCAAGCAGTTTGTGCGTACCGATCACCACATCGACGGAACCGTCTTCAAGTCCCTTGATGGTGTCGTTGATCTCCTTGGTGGTTTGGAAACGGCTCATCGCCCTTACTTCCACCGGGAATCCTTCAAAACGTTCGGTGAACGTCTCGAAATGCTGTTGCACCAGCAATGTGGTCGGCACCAGCACAGCCACCTGTTTGGAATCCTGCACCGCCTTGAATGCGGCACGTACGGCGATTTCGGTTTTGCCGAATCCCACGTCGCCGCAAATCAGGCGATCCATCGGCACGGACTTTTCCATATCGGATTTGACTTCGTCGATGGTAGTCAGCTGATCGGCGGTTTCTTGGTATGGGAAAGCGTCTTCCAATTCTTTCTGCCAAGGGGTGTCTTTGCTGAAGGCATACCCCTGCATGCGTTGACGTGCCGAATACAGTTTGACCAGATCTTCGGCGATTTCGTGCACATGCTTACGTGCTTTCGCCTTGGTAGCAGCCCAGTCGGATCCGCCCAGTTTGTTGAGTTTTGGAGCGTCGGCACCGATGTATTTGCTGACTTGGTCAAGCTGATCGGTGGGGATGAACAGTTTGTCGGCAGGGGCGCCGCGTTTGCTGGATGCGTATTCGATGACCAGATATTCGCGTGTGGTCTGGTTGGCGCCCGCTCCGATGGTGCGCTGGCGCATTTCGAGGAACCGGCCGATGCCATGCTGCTCGTGCACCACGTAATCGCCGGCCTTGAGCTCCATTAGGTCGATGGCCTTACGGCGGCGTTTCGGTGTTTTTGTCTGCCCCGCAGCCGATGTGCGTCCGGTCAGGTCGCGCTCGGTAAGCAACGCGACTTTCGCCGCGTTGTCAACGAATCCGTCGATGGCACGCGATCTGATGCAGTCGAAGTTGGCGATTCCCGTTTCGTTGATGGCACGCTTGAGTCGGACAAGAGTGCCTTTCGCTCCTGCAGTGACGGTGACGGCATAGCCGGCATCGAGAAGACCTTCGATACCGGATGCGGCTTTGGCTTCATCCCCGCGATATTCGCCGGGATTGGAAGCGTCGAGCTGAATGTGCCCTTCCCTGCTTGGATCCACACCGAAACTCGTAAGCTTCCATACGTCGTGCCTTGAGAAAACCAGCGATGAAATCGTTTCTTCAAAATCGTAGAAATTCGCCTGATCGAACGTAATCGGAGCGCCGGCACCATGACCGGATGCTGCGACATGCCAGCTGGCAGCAAGAAACTCATTGGCGGTTTTTGCGAGATCGTCAGCCGAACGACGCAATTTTTCCGGATCGGATAGCATGACCAGCGCATGCTTGGGCAACATGCCCTGCACCGGCTCCATGTCATCGACCAATGCGGGAAGCAACGATTCCATACCTTCGACCGGAATGGCGTTGGCAATGGACTCTAGCATGTCTTCGGCATTGGGAATGGATCCAATCAGGGATTTCGCACGCTTGCGCACCTTGTCGGTCAATTGCAGTTCACGGCATGGCGTGGCCCAAACCACAGGAACGTCCTCACCATATGTGCGCTGATCCGAAGCGTGGAACTCCCTGATGATATCGATCTCATCACCGAAGAACTCAATACGCACCGGATGCGGCAATGTCGGCGGAAACACGTCGATAATGCCGCCTCGCACCGCGAATTCACCACGATCCATCACCAAGTCGACTCGAGTATAGGCGTTTTCCACCAGTCGACTCGACGCCTCTTCGAGCGCCAATTCCTCGCCTTGAGAGAACACCAAAGGCTCCACGTCGGCCAAACCTGCAACCACTGGCTGGATCAGGGATCGCACCGGCATGACGAGAATGCGGATGGGTCCGAACAGCTTGCTTCCCTCTTGAGGGTGCTTTAGCCTGCGGAACACCGCCATGCGGCTTGCCACGGTATCGGCACGTGGCGAAAGGCGTTCATGCGGCAAAGTTTCCCATGCTTCAAGCTGTGCCACGTCGTTTGGATCGCCGGAATACCACGAACGAATCGCCTCGACCGTTTCCTCGGCTTCGCGGCCAGAGGCCACCACAAGCACAACCGGCCGCGTTCCCGATGCTCCAGCGGCCAGTGCCGGGCGCAATCCTTCGGGAATGCCAACGGTAATGCTGGGGTCTATGTCGGATTCCGGCACCTCGATCTCACCGGAAATCAGTGCACGAAAATCCTCGTCGGTTTCGAGTACGTCAAGAATGCCAGCCAGAGAACCTGAAGTCGGCAACTGCACCGGTTCAGCGGCCATTGAACTGCTCCTGAGCCTTGGTGAGGCCACTGAAGATGATGGTTTCAGCGGCATCAGCGCCATCGGCGAGGAATTCCGGAAGCTGCTTGCGCTGATCCGGCCCGAATCCGCCCAGCACCCAGTTCACGGTGTTGTCGTGGGCGTGGGCACCTCGCTGCGCGTGGCCAACGCCCATGCGCACACGGGCATACTTCGGAGTTCCCAAGGCGCGATCAATCGACTTGATGCCATTATGGCCGCCTGCGGAGCCGCCTGCCTTGACTTTGATACGTCCGAAATCAAGATCCATGTCATCGTGAATCACCACGATATGGTCCGGTTCAATCTGGTAGTAGGCGCTGATGGAAGCCAATGCATTGCCTGACTCGTTCATGTAGGTGAGCGGCTTGGCCAGGAAGAATTTGACGTTACGACCAGACAGGTTCATCACACCCTTGCCGAGCATGGCAAGCCCTTTATGGTCGGAAAAGTTGACCGACCAACGTTCGGCAAGCAGATCAGCTGCCATAAATCCCATATTGTGACGGGTGCCTTCATATTTGGAGCCCGGATTGCCGAGTCCTGCAATCAGCCAGAAATCAGATGCCATTGAAATCGTTCCATTCATTCATACATACGATTGCGCGCATTCATATTGCGCCACGTTGTCTCGTCTTGATAACCGCAAAGATTGTACTTACAGGTCGAGATACCAGTAACTCATGTCACGCATGGTGCCGGTGGAATCGGTGGCGGCGGTTGGCATGAGTCCAAACTGTGTAAAACCGAACCGTTTCATGAGCGCGATCGAACCGGCATTGTCTGCGAAAATAATGCCGCATGCCTTACGCATATTACGTTTCCAGCATTCTTCGAGCAGTTTGGTGAGCGTATACGTACCGACTCCCCTGCCCTGCCATTGCGGGTCGATGTAGTAGGCAAGATCGGTAACGCCGTCATATCCCGCGCGATCATAGAAAACGGAAAGCGCGCTGAATCCAATGATCTGCTTCTTTCCGTCATCATCTACCGTTTCCGTGACGAACACCGCGTACGGATCATGATGCGATTCAACCCATGCTTTGCGCTGTTCGTATGTGCGTGGGGTTGTATCGGCTGATGATCCCCCTCGTATGACTGCCGCATTGTAAATGTCGGTGATTGCTTGAATGTCGTCTTGCGTTGCGACGCGATAGGAATACTCGGTCATGCATTTGAGCATACCGGGCATGCGCATAAGGCGGAAGGACGGTTCCATATGAGGAACAGTCCTTCCGCCTTATGCAAACAGCGCTCGTTCGGAAATCGTACGAAAACTACTGTTCGAGTTCGAGCGCCTTGTTCAACG
The DNA here is from genome assembly GCF_040095915.1 of Bifidobacterium hominis. Classification (NCBI taxonomy): domain Bacteria; kingdom Bacillati; phylum Actinomycetota; class Actinomycetes; order Bifidobacteriales; family Bifidobacteriaceae; genus Bifidobacterium; species Bifidobacterium hominis. The sequence goes on from NZ_JBBMFR010000005.1 coordinate 129,065, forward strand.
CTTCCTGAAGTTTCTTCTGCGCTTCGCCATAAGCGGACCAATCGCCCTTCTTCATGGCCGCGTCGGAATCCTTCATAGCCTGGGAAGCGTCGTTGAGGGCACTCTTCAGATCGTTGCTCATCGTGCTGGAACCGCCAGTGCTGTCGGAACTGCCGCCATCGCCGGAATTCGATCCAGATGACGAGTCAGTGCCGTCCGTTCCGGAAGAACCGTCACTGGTATCGCTCGTGTCGGTCTTGCTGCTGGTGGAACCGTTGACGTTTTCGGCGTCGCCCGCGGACGCGCCGGAGTTGCCGCCGAACACCTGATCAAGCGCTTCGTCCAGCGTGTTGGCGAATCCGACCTGGTCGCCGAAGGCCACCAATACCTTCTTCAGCAGCGGGAAGCTGGTGGAACCGGAGGACTTGACATACACCGGCTGCACGTACACCAGTCCACCACCGAGCGGCAGTGTGAGCAGATTGCCTCGCTGCACATTGGTGGAGCCGGATTCGAGCAGGTTAAGTTCCTTCGATACGTCGGCCGACGCATTGAAGTTGTTCTGTGCCTGACCGGGGCCTGGCACATTGGAATCCTTCGGCAACTCCTGCAATCGAAGAGTGCCATAGTTCGCGCCGATCTTGCCTTTTTCGTTGCCCGCATCGGAATCGACAGACAGGAATCCCGTCAAAATCTCTCGGGTTGACGTACCTGCGGGAATATACGACGACGTCAATGAGAACACCGGCTCGTTGGAGCCGCCGGTCTGCAGCGTCAAATAGTAGGGCGGTTGCAAAATGTCACGTTCCTGCGCCTGCTGGGATTCGGTCGGATCGACCGGGGTCTGCCAGAAATCCTCACCAGAGAAGAACTGGTTGGCGCTCGACACATGATATTTGGTCAACAGTTCGCGCTGCACCTTGAACAGGCTTTCCGGGTAACGCAGGTGGCTCATCAGATCGCCGGAAATCTCCGACAGCTGGTGGTACTGGCCGGGGAAGATCTTCTGCCATGCCTTAATCACCGGATCGGATTCGTCCCACACATACAGGTCCACGGAACCGTCATATGCATCGACGGTGGCTTTCACGGAGTTGCGAATATAGTTGGCGTTCTTCGAAGCCAACTCGCTCACGGTGGCAGAAGATTCCGTGGTGGAATCCTTAGAGGCTTCGCCCAGATCGGTCATCTGCGAATACGGGTAGGCGTCGGAAGTGGTGTAGCCGTCGACGATCCACTTGACGCGGCCATCCACAACCGCCGGGTACACACGACCGTCAAGCGTCAGGTATGGTGCGACCTTGGCCACACGCTCCTTCGGGGAACGATCGTAGAGGATTTGCGATTCGGAGTTCACACGGTTGGAGAACAGAATCTGGTCGGAGCCGAAACGGATGGCATACAGCAGTCGGGAGAAGACATTGCCGATCTTTGGACCGCCGTCGCCGTCGAAGGTGTTCGTGGCTCCTTCGGAACCGGTCGGGTAATCGAACTCCCACGACTGCGTGCCTTCCGGAGCGCCCACAATCGAATATTCGGAAGCGTTCGGCGAGAAGTAGATGCGTGGCTCATACTGTTCGGATTCGGTGAGCTTGCCTTGGGTTGGGATGCCCGCCTCAAAGAACTTCGGCTGGCCGTCAGCGGTCACCTTGTTGCCGTAGGCGGCCACCACACCATAGCCGTGCGTATACACGGTATGGTCGTTGACCCAGTTGCGATTGTCAAGACCGGCAAGGTCAAGTTCGCGTGCCGCGATCACCGTGTCTTGGCTCACGCCATCGACCTCATATTTGTCGACGGCAAGAGTGTCGGCAAACGTGTAGTACTGCTTGGATTGCTGCAACTGCTTGAACGTTGGGGAAACTATCTGCGGATCGAGCAGTCGGATCTGCGCGGTCGATTCCGCGGAATCGGCCAGCGCGCCTTCCTCGCCTTCGGTGGTGGCTTGGTATTGTTCCGTCTTCACATTGTTCAAACCGTAAGCTTCACGCGTGGCGTCGATATTGCGTTGGATATAGGTTGATTCCATCTCCTGCGCATTCGGGTTCACTCGGAAACGCTGCAGTAGCATCGGCCATGCCACGGTAAGCACCAAGCTCACTACAATGGCGGATGCGATGGCCACGGTCGGCACTTTCCACGCCTTGAACGCTTCGGAAGCGCGTGCCGCAATCGGGGCCTGACCTTCCAGAGCATGCGATTTCATGATCCACACGCCGAGAATCACACCCAATATGGCGGTGATGGCGGCCATGATGAAGGTAACGGGAATCGTGGCGTTGACCGTGGTGTAGGTGGCGCCGGTAATGCGGCTACCCTCCTGCGTGAGGTGGGAGAACACGCCGAGCACCTGATTCGCGGCCCAAGCGAACATGTTGAGCATCAGCCAGATGCCGATCTGCCTACGGGCGCGCTTGGTGATGTGGAACAGTCCACGGCCATGCACTGGCATGGTGATACGGATGCCGCCCATCATCACATGCGTGACGATGGAGAAGATGATACCTGCCAGCAGCAGCAACGACACCGCCGACATAATCAACTTCAAGCCAGGCAATACGAATACGTAGAAACCGTTGTCGATGCCGAATTGCGGATCGGTGGTGCCGAAGCTCTGGGCATTGAACATCAGCAGGATCTCAGACCAGTTCGCATTGAACTGCGATCCGAACATCAGACCGACGATCAGTGAAATCACCACTGCCACACGACGTGCGCTCTTCGAACTTACGCCTTTGCCTACTTCGATGGTGTCGCCGTTAATGCGAATGGTGGAGCCGTCTGCAGCGTCAGGGCGGGCCCAGATCGCAAGCGACGCAGAAAGGAATCCGACCGCGGCGATCAACAGCGCATATGCCACCCACAGGCCTACCCTAGTGCCCAGCTGCGTCCAAATGACGCTTTGGAAGCCAAGCTGCGCATACCACATAACGTCGGTGATGAACTGCGCCAGACCGAAGAACAGTCCGACGATAATGGCGAGCGCCAGCACCACTCCGATCAGAATTTTGCTGCCATTCGACGGTTTTCGTGGGCGGTTCGGCTTGCGTGTGATGCGCGGACCGGACGGGCCTCTTGGAGGCATGTTCGCCGAAGACCGGGCGGTGTTGTCGCCATCGGTTTCGACATTGAGAATGATGGGATCATCGTTACCGGATTTATTGGCACGCTGCCCTTGAGGACGGTTCGGGCCGCTTCCCGGGTCAAACATGGGACCAAACATATCAAAGAAAGACATGCTAATAGCCTATCGATAGGCACGGAACGGCTTTACGCCGCCAGCCTAACGTTTACGCAATCCACGAACACGAATCCGCCTGCATTTCCCCATGCGAGAGGATTCGTCATCACCGGCATGTGATAATGACACCATGAAAAGGGTCCACGTTCATTTCGCTCGTTTTGCTGTCGCACTGTGCGCCATAGCACTGCCGCTATCGTTCGCCGGATGTTCATCCAACACGGATTCGAGTGTTGGTTCCAGTCAATCCGAGCAATCGAATTCGCAGCGATCCGACGCATCGCATGATTCGCTTGACAAATCCAGTGTGCCGAGCGTGGTGGACGACTCTCCGCATGGCAAAGCCGTAGCTGCAGTCAAGGCCATGAGTCTTGCAGAGCGCGTCGGTCAGCTTGTCATGGCACCCCTCTACGCGGGATCTGATCCTTCCTCATTGCAGGATCTCATCGTGAACCAGCATGTCGGTTCGGTGCTGATCATCGGCAACTGGAATTCGGGGACGGCCGGTGTCGCCGCAGCCACATCCGCATTGCAATCGTATGCGCCGGACAATAATCAGCTGTTGATGACCACCGATCAGGAAGGTGGTTTGGTGCAGCATCTTCAGGGTTCTGGTTTCGACCAGATTCCTTCCGCCACTTATCAGGGAACGATGTCGACCGATCAGCTTCGTCAGTCGGCGGCCGTATGGGGTTCCCAGCTTAAGTCGGCTGGCATCAATGTCGATTTGGCGCCGGTGGTGGGCACGGTAACGGTAGATAGGGCTTCCAATGACCCGATCGGCGCACTGTATCGTGATTTTGGTCTTGATGCGGACGGCAATGCCGACCATGCCAAGGCGTTCATTCAGGGCATGGCGGATTCGGGTGTAGGCAGCGCCATCAAACACTATCCTGGTTTGGGTTCGGTGACGGGCAACACCGATTTCACCGCCGACGGCATTCTTGATACCACCACCACCTTGGATGGTGCGGAAATCGGCGCGTTCAATAGTACGCTGGAAGCGAATCCTTCCATGGTGATGATGTCGCTTGCCACCTATCAGTCCATTGATCCGAATAATCCTGCCGTGTTCTCCAGCGCTTTGGTAACGGATTATTTGCGCAATACGGTCGGATTCCAAGGTGTCATCACTTCGGATTCTTTGTCCGCCACTGCGTTGGGCGGCATTCAGCCAAGTGATTTGGGGGTGCGATTGGTCGATGCCGGAGGTGATCTTGCCTGCATTGGCGCTTCCGATTATGTTCAACCGATTTTGGATGGGCTGAATGCAAAAGCCGCGGCCGATTCCGCTTTTGCAGACAAAGTAACGCAGTCCGCGATTCGTGTGATGATATTGAAATACAGCATGGGACTCGCTTCTTGATTGCGAAATATTGATTGCGGAACATGCAATCGAATATCTTCAGTATAGGAATAATCGCAAGCAAGCAACATAAATATAAGAAAAACAATCCCCGTCTTCCGAAATGAAAGACGGGGATTGTTTATGTATGGCCGTTAATTTCAGCAACAGCAACTGGTGTTGGGATGCTTGCGATCGTATTCCTCTCGCATGCGCCAATATTCACGTTCGGTCAGCGGGGTTTCGCCGGGATGTTCGCTTGCGAAATGCTCCAGATAGTGGTCGTATTTCGCTTCTCCACTGAATTCGCGCACATACCAGACGAATCCGGCCTTGGCTTTCAATAAGGCGGACCAGATTCGTCTGACCATGGTGGTGAGTCCCTGCATCAGGCTGCGGCCTGTTCCTTCTGCGCCAGCTCGTAGCTCTTGGCGGCGTATTCGCGCTGCACCTTCTTTTCGAGCTTGGTGGCGATCAGGCTGGACGGTGCGAACCATTCGGATTCCACGAACGGCTCCTCGGACGTGGTTTCCACACCGAACTTGCCCTTGGCAAGAATCTTCACGGTCTGGTAGATACCGATGACCAGGAAGACTCCCATCATGACCATGAAGAACACGGAGAGCACGCCGTCAAGGTACGCATTGGAGAGTGCGGCCTTGGCGTTGACCAACGCTTCGCCTTCCAAAGTGCCGCCATCGATCAGCGCCTGGTACTTGGAAGCGGTGGCGAAGTAACTGATCGGTCCGACGATCTTCTGGAAGTCGGCGGTGAAGGTCACGGCCACATCCCAAACGAGAGGAACAACAGGAATCCACAGGTACTTCTTATAGCCAAGCTTGGCCACGCAAACGGTGACCAGCATGAAGCATGCGGCGGCAAGCAGCTGGTTGGAAATACCGAAAATAGGCATCATGGCGTTGATACCACCATTCGTATCGCACACGCCGACCCACAGCAGGCCACCCCACAGGGCGGTTGCGATCAGCGTGGTGATGATGTTGCCCGGTTTCCATGTCGGATCAGCGAACTTCTTCAGCTTGCGCACGTTGCCCAGCAACTCACCAATCTGATAACGGGCCACGCGGGTGCCGTTGTCAACGGTGGTGAGGATGAACAACGCTTCGAACATGATGGCGAAGTGGTACCAGAAGGCCATGGAGTCATGACCGCCGAGGTAGGACTTGAGGAAGTTGGCCATACCCATAGCGAACGTGGTGGCGCCGCCGGTGCGGGAAACGATGGTGTTCTCGCCAATGTCGGAAGCGGCCTGCTTCAAAGCGTCGGCACCTTCATAGGTCTTGGCATTGCCGTTCTCGTCGACAGAATCCCAAGTGACCTTCATCTGGCTGCCTTCAATGTCGGAAACCTTCATCGAATCCACGGCCTTGACCGCGGCCTCAGCCTGCTCGTCAGGAGTGGAAGTGGCGGTCAGGGTCACGCCGGAAGCGGTGGAGATCTGCGAGGCGGACATGTTCGTGGAGAAGTAGACGCCCTGGGAAATGGTGATGGCTGCAATCAGTGCGATCACGGCGGTGAAGGATTCAACCAGCATGGAGCCGTAGCCGATCATGCGGATCTGGTTTTCCTTCTCCACAGCCTTCGGGGTCAGGCCGGAGCTCACTGCGCCGTGGAAGCCGGAAAGAGCGCCGCACGCGATGGTGATGAACAGGAACGGGAACAGGTCGCCTGCAAAGGTCGGTCCCGTGGAGGTGGACGCGAATTCAGTCAGAGCCGGCATCTGCACGGACGGATTGGCGATGAGAATGCCGAGCACGAGCAGCACAAGCGTGCCGATCTTCATCAGCGTGGACAGGTAGTCACGCGGGGTGACGAGCAGCCAGTGCGGCAACGCGGCGGCGGCGAAGGAGTAGATCACCAGTGCGATAACCAGTTCCTTGGCGTTCAACGTGAACACGTCGGCGATTGCCGGAACGCTGGAGATCCAACCGCCAGCGATGATGTCGATCACGAGCAGCACGAAGCCGAGCACCGTGGTTTCGATAACGCTACGATGCAGGAAACGCTGGAAGCAGCCCATGATCAAGGCGATCGGAATGGTCATACCAATAGAGAACACGGCCCACGGCGAGGAAGCCATGGCCTTGATGGCCACGAGCGCAAGGAATGCCATGGCGATGGCGGTCATCACGATCAGGAAGATCGATAGGATAGTGCCGCCGAACTTGCCCATTTCGTCGGTTGCCATCTGGCCGAAGGAACGGCCGCGACGCTTGGCGGAGATCCACAGCATGAGCATATCCTGCACGGCGCCGGCGAAAATCACACCGAGAATGATCCACATCACGGACGGCAGATAACCCATTTGGGCGGCCAGAATAGGACCAACAAGCGGGCCCGCACCGGAAATGCCGGCGAAATGCTGGCCGAACAGCACGCGACGGTCGGCACGTTCGAAGTTGGCGCCGTCATGCACGCGCTCGGCCGGCGTCGCGTTCGCATCGTCGGTACGCATGATCTTGATCTGAATATAATACGCGTAGAAACGGTAAGCGATCGCGTAGGAGCACAATGCCACAACCACGAACCAGATGGCGCTGATCTGCTCGCCACGGGAAACCGCCAGAATAGCCCAACCAATAGCGCACACAATGGCGATGGCGGCCCACAGCAGGGCCTTCGGCCACGTCCACACCATCTTCGGCTTCACACCGACAGGGAGCCCCTTCGAATTGCGGATGACGCGTTCCGCCTCCTCAGGCGTGTAATCATCCTTGAACTCCAGTTTGCCGGGCGCTGGAACCGCGGCATTGGCAGTGCTTGCTGCACTAGTCATATTGTTCTCTCTCGTTAGATATAACTCTTCGATACAGCCAGAGCCGCTCAACACAGCTCCTTATCGGCTAAAGAAAAAGAGTAGGCTCGTCAATCGCATCAACGCATTTCTTCTCACGATATGGGATATCAGCAATAACAACTGTGGAAAATCCCTATAAAACGCACTTCAATTTTGAGGAATCCTGCAAAATGGATAATCAAACAAAAACAAGCTGAAGCAATGCCATATATATGGCGGTGCCGCCGGCGATGGAGAGCAGCATGCTGCGTTTCCATATGTGCAGTATGACGATTACGGCGATGGCGATCGCTTCGGGAATGCCATGGCTTCCGGCAAAAGGATTGACGTTTTTAAGCGAATACACCACCAGCAGTCCGGTCATGGCGTACGGAAGCACGTTGCCGAGATAGTCGACGATACGCGGCGGCTTCTTTGATTCCGGGAAAAGCATGAACGGCAGAAAACGGGTGATGATGGTGCCAAGTACCGCCATCAGTACGGTAACAATGCCCTGCCATGTGGTCATGATCATGAACGTGCCTCCCCCACTTCGTTTCGGTCCGCAGCAAATCCGACCTCACCATCGGCATCATCATGTTTCAGATCATCCAAATACGGACGCAACACAATGAACATCACCAGCATGGCGATCAACGACGGAATCATGAAATTATCAGCGCCAAACAGTGCCAGGCAGATCACCGGCACCATAATGCCCGTCAATGCCGCCATATGGCTTTTGAGTTTCGTAGTCAGCCATTGATCTACGAAAATGACCACGAACAGCGCGGTCATCACAAAGTCCAAACCGGTCATGTCGAACGTCAATCGCCCGCCGACAATGCCGCCGAACGTCGCCCCAGCCACCCATGAAACCTGATTCAGCAGCGACACGAAGAAATAAAACCAGCCGCGGTCGACGCCTGCCGGTATCTGCGCGCTATTGTTGACTGCGAATGTCTCGTCGCACATGGCGTAGATCAAGTACGGTTTTTTCGCCCCCATGTTTTTGAAACGCTCCAACATGGACAGACCGTAAAACAGGTGCCTCGTTCCCATCATCATCGCCAGCATAAGCGTGGCGAACGGATTGAATGCGGAAACCAGCAGATTCACTGTAACGAATTCCATGGAACCGGTATAGATGAACGCGCTCATGCACAGCGACCATAGGAACGAAAAACCACGCGCGCCCATAAGCACGCCGTACGACATGGCCAGAAAGAAGAAGCTGACGCAAATCGGCAGCACTTTGGGGAACGCGGCTTTGAGCGCATGCGTCCTCACTCCCCCACGCTGCTGGCTCATCCGCATTCCTCTCTGCCTTACACGGCAAGTTTCATATATGACTGCAATACCTTGCGATTGCTTAATTGTTCAATCGCCCAATTTATGGTACCGACATTCATGTTTCGCAAACACCCGCTTGCATATCGGCATTGCTTATAACGCGCTTAATCCTCTCGACCTATTCCGCCTCCTGCGAAACATGGCCATGCGTTTGACTTCGAGTACTCGAGGTTTCTATCTTGGCAACAGAGCGTTTTTCCAAGGAGAGTTATCAATGAGCGACATGCAAGAGGTCCGTCAGGCATTGCTGACCGGCGAACGCGCCGAATTTCAAGCATCAGACAAACGGTATATTGACACGATTTTCGACGATGGCGAGTCGCCGTTGAAGCATGCGCATGCTATTGAGCTTGAGTCGAGTTCATTCAAATGGAAGTATCCGCTGTGGTATTGCTCGGATATTTCGGCGAAGAATTGCACGTGGTTCGAGATGGCACGCGCAGGCGTGTGGTACACAGACAACATTCGCGTCGAGGATTGCACATTTGAAGCGCCGAAGAATTTCCGCCGTTGCCATGATGTTACGTTGAGGAACGTTGATTTCGTCAATGCCGAGGAAACATTGTGGGATTGTTCAAATGTTTCACTGAATAATGTGAGTGCGCGCGGTGATTATCTAGCAATGAATTGTTCTGATTTCAAGGCTGATAATCTGCGTTTGGTTGGTAATTATCCGTTTGATGGCGCACGCAATATTGAGATTTCGAATTCTCGATTGATTTCCAAGGATTGCTTCTGGAATTGCGAGAATGTGACTGTGCGCGATTCGTTTATTGCCGGCGAGTATTTGGCTTGGAACTCTCGTAATGTCACGTTTGAGAATTGTACGATCGAAAGTCTGCAGGGCTTGTGCTATGTGGACAATCTCGTGTTGCGTAATTGTCGTTTGATCAATACGACGCTTGCTTTTGAATATTCGAATGTGGACGCTGATATTCACAGCACCGTCGACAGTGTGTTCAATCCTTCGTCTGGCACGATTCGTGCGGATGCCATCAAGGAATTGACACTTGACCCAACGAAGATCGATCCGAACAAGGTGACGATAATTACCGACAACAGGTAAACATCATTGTCAATCAAAAAACAATATTTGAGGAGCTGCAAATTATACTACAGCTCCTCAAATATTTTTTATGTCACCAAGCAATCGTCGCTTTACTATTGGTCACAGATTGTCCGTGTCAATAACAATGGTGACCGGACCATCATTGATCAGTCCAACGCGCATGTGCGCTCCGAAGCGGCCTTCGCGTACTGGCACACCGCCGGATCGCAGCGCTTCGTTGAATTTGATCCAAGTAATGTTGGCATGTTCCGGCTTGCCCGCTTTGACGAAGCTTGGGCGGTTGCCTTTCCTCGCGTCGGCAAACAACGTGAACTGTGAAATGGACAGGATTTCACCGCCGATGTCTTTGATGGAACGGTTCATTTTGCCTTGCTCGTCTTCGAAAACACGCAGGTTGAGGATTTTGTGGGTAAGCCAAGAAATCTGCTCCTCACCATCCTCATCGGTTACGCTTACGAGCAACATGAATCCGGGTCCGATCTGCTGAGGTTCGAAGGTGGGGTCAATGGTGCCAAGTTCGTTGACAACGTCAACACTGGCTTGGCTCACTCGTTGCACTACTACTTTCATAAAACCCACCTTACCGCGCGATCAGTTTCGCCTTGGTATCGGCCGGCTTCAGTAGAGCTTTTCGCCGTTGAGCTGCTGGTCCACCAAAACCATTCAGCAGATCGTCCCTGCCTCATGTTTGTCAGTGTGTGCTATGCGTCGATGCCGCGCGTCGCACAGCGACCGAAGCCAGCAAACCGATGAGCAGCATGCAGCCTGCCACCAAAAGTGTCCAACGGTTGCCCTCGATGAACCCGGAAGTCATCGCATCGGCGATTTTCGGCGCTTCGTCACCGAATTGGGCCGCCGGTCCATCTCCGCTGCGGAACGAGCCAATTACACCGCCAGCCGAGCTACTGACCGCCTTGGCCAGTCCCAAAGCCAACACCCATAGCGCGCCCCATGGCGGAGTTTGTTCCGGATGAGGTGACGGAGACATCGTGGAAGACGATGGCTTATCGGGCTGAAGCTGATGTTGGAACTTAGATGGCTGTTCCATGATGACGTTTCCTCTCCTAGTCATAATGCAGGGTCTGGCATGTTTGACTGCCGCCATACCACTACGCATGGCGTTGCGCGCTCACTCATCCAGACGATTCAGCCTTGATGTTTAGCCATGGAAGTAATCCATGTCAGACATAGATTTAGGTGACGCGCCCGTCACGGAGCCAACGGAACCCGGCTATCGGGATTCCATGGTCCCGGTTCCTGCATCACAATCTGGAGGCGGCACCCTCGTCGATGAGCCAGAGCAGTTCCTCACCATCGGCGTAGGAGCTTGGCGCATGCGGGTTGTTGCGTTGCGCGAATGCTGCAGCAACCGCGTCCGCCTTGCGCGCTTCAGATGTGAACACCCACGTGTGCTTCGATCGTGCGATCATCGGCACGGTCAGCGTCAGGCGCAGTGGCGGCGGCTTAGGTGAATCTCGTACACCGGCAACAAGCACATGCGGATCGTCGATCTCCGATTCGCCGTGATCGGGGAACAGGGATGCGAAATGCGCGTCCGGTCCCATACCGAACATGGCGATGTCCAAAGCTGGATTCTCACCCAACTGTTCAATGAGTTCACGCTGGTATTGCGCGGCGGCTTCAGCCAGTACCGCATCAGTCTGTTCGGGCGATGCTGCCGCGACGCTTTCCAAGTTACGCTCATCGGACGGCATCGCATGAATGTTGCCTGCCGGCATACGGCCGTCGTCAACCAGTTTGCCATACCATGCCTCACGCGCCTGCTTGGCGTTGCGGTCGTCACTGTCGGCTGCCACGAATCGTTCGTCGCCCCACCATACGTGCACGCGGCTCCAGTCCACGGCATCGTTCAATGGGCTCGCGTTCATGGCGTCGAACACTCGGTTGCCGTCGGTTCCACCGGTCACGGCAATGTCAACGCGCGTGCGATTCGGTTCCGACAGATAATCGGTGATGGTCAGCAGCGTGCGTGCGGCCACGGCTTCAGCCAGAATCTGAGGATTAGGATATACAATGGTGGTACGTTCTGCCATATGCTCTTCCTGCATTGTTCCTTTATTGTTTGGGGGGAATCGATTCAGTGCTTCGGATTGATAAGATCCCAGCCTTGAGTCACCACTTCGGCATAGATCTCGTCCGGATAGAGACGCCCCAGCTCCTCGCTCAGACATTCCTCAAGCGTACGCGCGGGTACGCTGATGGTCTGAGGCGATTGACCGGGCACGTTCTGCACTGCAATGCCATCATCGGTGGAAGGACGTTCCAGGCTCAGCACGCCATCGGAACGGGTCAGATACACGCCGGTCACCGCAGTTGCGTTCGGATCGTCTTCCACCACAACAGGCACGTTCAAACGAAGACGAAGCCATGCGGCCAGCAGATCCATCGGCAGATAATCCTTCTTGCCGGTCACGCGTACACCGCTTACCGGCAGATGCGGAGGCTGGTCGAGCATCGAAGCCAGCATGGCACGCCATACGGTGAGCCTGGTCCACGACATATCCACGTTCTTCGACGACCAGTTACGACGCAAATCATCCATCGTGCGCATCGGATTCGAGGAATGCATGGCATCGGTGATGCGGCTGCGAGCCATTGATCCCAACAGGTCGGTGGACAGGTTCGCCGGAGCCTCATTCGGCCACCAGGCCACCACCGGAGCATCCGGCACCAACAGCGGAATCACCAACGTGTCAGGGTGGTGCACCAGCCCGCCAAGCGGACGCAACACAATGATTTCGCCCGCACCGGCATCGGATCCGAAACGCACTTCAGCATCGAGGAAGGTGCGCTTCTTACCATCTTCCGCATTCATGTCAGCCTTGCGCGAGTTCGGTGCAATGGCGATCACACGGCAGGGATGCTCACGGCTGGCGTTGTTCGCCACGGCGAGATCATGCTCCAGCGACGTCTCATTCGTGGAGATCAGCAGTGTGAGCACGCGCCCCAAAGCCGCTTCGCCACGTTCCTCGTGTAATTCATCGATTTTCGCCGAAATCTCACGGGTTTCGGTGTTCTTCATGGTAATGATCACGGCATCCTCCAACGGTGTCCATCGCGGGCCAGCATTTCAACGGCTTCCTGAGGGCCCCATGTTCCGGAACGGTACGGTTGCGGCTGGCCAAGCGTAGACCAGAACTCTTCGATCGGATCGAGGATCTGCCAGCTCAATTCCACTTCACGCGTGGTTGGGAACAGTGGCGGGTCGCCCAGCAATACGTCAAGAATCAGACGTTCATAGGCTTCCGGAGACGATTCGGTGAACGAACGGCCGTAACCGAAGTCCATCGACACGTCACGGACCTCCATCGACGTGCCACCCGGCACCTTCGCGCCGAACCGCATGGTCACACCTTCATCGGGCTGCACGCGGATCACGACCGCATTCTTGCCGAGCTCCTTCGTTGCGGTCGACTCGAACGGCAGATGCGGGGCGCGCTTGAACACCACGGCAATCTCCGTGACACGCTTACCTAGACGTTTGCCCGTACGCAGATAGAACGGCACGCCGGCCCAACGGCGCGTATCGACATCCAAACGGATCGCCGCATACGTCTCGGTCGTCGACTCCGGATCGATGCCCTTCTCATCCAAATACCCCACGACCTCATGCGAACCCTGCCAACCGGCCGCATACTGGCCACGCGCCGTATGCGCCGCCAGATCCTTCGGCAAGCGCACTGCGGACAGCACCTTCGTCTTCTCCGCCGTCAGATCGGAAGCGGAGAACGAAACAGGCTCCTCCATCGCCGTCAACGCCATAAGCTGCAGCAAATGGTTCTGGATGATGTCACGCGCCGCGCCGATACCGTCGTAATAGCCGGCACGACCCGCCACGCCGATATCCTCGGCATGCGTGATCTGCACGTGGTCGACGTAATTGTTGTTCCAGATCGGCTCATACATCGCGTTCGCGAAACGAAGCGCCAGAATATTCTGCACCGTCTCCTTACCGAGATAATGATCGATACGGAACACGCTGGACGGGTCGAACACCTCGGAAACCACACGGTCAAGCTCTTTCGCGCTTGCCAAATCGTGACCGAACGGCTTTTCGATGATCACACGACGCCAAGCACCCTTGTCGGACTTCGCCAAACCGCAATCCGCCAACTGGCGCGATACCTGCGGGAACGCGCGCGGCGGCACCGACATGTAGAACGCATGGTTGCCTCGCGTGCCACGATCGCGGTCGAGCTCGGCGACGGTGTTCGACAGTCGTTCGAACGCCTTCGGATCGTCGAACGTGCCTTGCACGAAACGAATGCCGTCGGCGAGCTGTTTCCATGTCGCCTCCTTGAATGGAGTACGGCAGTGCGCTTGCACGTTTTCCTTCACGAAATCCTTGAAATGATCCTCGGTCCAATCACGACGTGCAAAACCCGTCAAACCAAAGCTCGGCGGCAACAGGCCACGATTAGCCAGATCATAAATGGCAGGAAGCAGCTTCTTGCGTGACAAATCGCCGGTCACGCCGAAAATCACAATACTGCACGGGCCTGCAATGCGCGGAAGTCGAAGATCGCGCGGATCGCGCAGCGGATTCGTCCACTCTTCAGGCGTGCCAAGTACGGATGAAACAGTTTCAGTCATGTGCTTCATAGTATCGCCAACACGTCACGGACGGCAGTGACCATCCGAAAAACGTCCTTTCCATATTTTGTGAAAACCCACAAAACCAGCCGTTCCTTGGCAGCTGTGAGTAATGTCACAATCGATAGCCGCTATATTAATCCGCAGAAAAATCACATAATCCGGCGAACAGACGGCTGAATCCTTCTCGCATGGTGCTTCGCGGGCAAGCCACATTGATGCGGATGAAATCACGCCCATTGCCGCCATATTCGGCACCTTCGGAGAACATCACCCGGTGATTGCGTTTGAGATGTTCGCACAACAGAGCGGTATCGTGCGTCAGTTTCGAACAATCGACCCACAGCAGGTAGGTGGCATGGCTTTCGATCAAGGTGATGCGTCGTTCCGGTGCGGCGGAATCGTTGTATTCGTCGATCATGGCTCGCGCTTCGGCTTTGTTGTCGGCCAGATATGCGCGCAATTCCTCAAGCCATGGCGCGCTTTCGTTGAAGGCGGTGAGCGTGGCGGTCATGGCGAAAGCGTTCGGCTCGGCCACTTCATCGGTATTGAGCGCACGCCATACTTTATGCCTCAGCACGGGATTCGGGATCATTACGGCAGCCGTGTTAAGACCGGCGATATTGAACGTTTTGGTCGGTGCCATGCAGGTCACGGAGTTCATTGCGCACCGCTCACTCACCGAGGCAAAGGGCACGTAATCATATCCCGGATCGGTAAGATCACAATGAATTTCGTCGCTGATTACGGTCACATGATTGTTCCAGCAGAGCTCGCCTATGTGTGCGAGGGTGTCGCGATCCCAGATTCGGCCTACGGGATTGTGCGGATTGCACAGAATCATCAGCGTGGTTTGCGGATCAGCCAACTTGGATTCCAGATCGGCCCAGTTGATGGAGTAATGTCCGGAACCGTCATATTCCAATGGCGATTCAAGCACTCGGCATCCATTATTGATAATCGAATTGAAGAAAATGTTGTAGACCGGAGTTTGGATAAGCACATTCTCGTTGGCAGTGGTGAGTTTTCGTACCATACTGGAGATTGCCGGCACCACGCCGGTGCAAAATACCAACGATTCCGGGTCGATATCAAGATTGTGCCTACGGCGCCACCAGTTAACATATGCCTGATTCCATTCAGGAGGAACAATCGAATATCCGAAAATACCGTGGTCAAGACGCTGTTGCAATGCGACTCGGATCTGTGGAGCGGTTTGAAATTCCATATCCGCCACCCACATGGGCAGCGCGTCCCCCGCCTCTTCCCACTTGAGCGAATATGTTCCGGAGCGGTCTATGGGAGTGTCGAAATCGTAAGTCATGCCATCAAACTTAAGGACTTCAAGTGGACGAAGTCAAATGTAAGCTGTGAATGATCATGGTTTCACAACATGCATTTTAATGACTTTGTCGGTCAGGCCGCCCTGTTGCATAAGTTCAAAAACATGGCCTTTCGGACATTCCATGCCGGTTCTTTCGCGTTCATGCTGACGCACCCATTGTGAACGAACCAAACCAAAATAACCAATGTAAATGATGTATTGCTTTCTATGCGAGAAGTGCATGAAAACTGTCAATCAGTCAGCCCAGTCGAAAAGTTCCGGACCGTTGCGTTGCAAATGGCGTTACTGCATGCGCATTGACTACCATGAACATCAATACTTAAGGAAGGTGGTCTTATGGCATATGCGTTGATAACGGGGGCTTCGAGTGGTATTGGACGCGAAATGGCGGCATTGTTTGCGGCCGACGGGCATGATCTCATCATCACGGCACGCAGGCAAAGCAAGCTCGATGAAGTGAAACGCACGCTGGAACATCGCTATGGCGTGCATGTGGAAACGGTCGCACTTGATTTAAGCGAGTCTGACGCACCGCAAAAGTTGCACGATTACACGGTTTCGCAGGATTTTGAGGTGGATCATCTCGTCAATAACGCCGGTTTTGCGGATTGGACGGGTTTTCTTGACGCCGACTGGCTTCGTCAGCATGAGATGATGCAGCTCAATATGGCCGCGTTGGCTGAGCTTACGTACCGTTATGGTCGTGACATGCGGGCACACGGACACGGCAGAATCTTGAATATTTCCTCTGTAGCTTCGATGATGGCAGGCCCGTATATGGCGATGTATTTCGCGTCGAAGGCGTTCGTGCGCTCTCTTTCCGAAGCGGTGGCGTATGAGCTGCACGATACCGGAGTGAGTGTGACCTGCGTATGCCCGGGGCCAACATCCACGGGGTTCGCCAAGGCTGCGAACATGCGTGGCATGAATTTCTTTACACTGACCAAACCGGCCACCGCCTACCAGCTTGCCGTCTATGCTTATCGAAAGATGAAGCAGGAGCGCACGCTTGCCTACCATGGCTATCTCACCAAAGCCGGAGCGACCGCGGAACGGCTGCTCCCCCGCGCCCTGACTCGACGGGTCGCCGCAGTCATGAACGGGGGCGATCCGCACAACCAACATCGCTGATGATTCGCCAGGCAACTCAATGGAGCCTTCACGCCTGGACAGACCCGCCTTCATGTAACGAGCCGCACACTTTTTCATAAAGCGTGCGGCTCGTTACGTTCATCAGCGTATTGGTTTCGTTACGAAATCGCTATCAGGCTTCGATTTCTTCGCGACCCGGCTCAGCCCACAGGGTGTGGAATGCGCCCGGCTGATCCACACGCTGGTAGGTGTGAGCGCCGAAATAGTCGCGCTGACCCTGAATCAGAGCGGCAGGCAGGCGCGGGGAACGCAAGCCGTCGAAGTACGACAGGGACGATGCGAAAGCCGGAGTCGGCAAGCCATTGCGCGCGGCTTCGGCCACCACGTTGCGCCACGAGTTTTCGGCGGTTTCGATGGCGTTCTTGAAGTACGGGGCAAACAGCAGCGACACGTTAGCCTCACCGGATTCGAACGCTTCGGAAATACGGTTGAGGAACTTCGCACGGATGATGCAGCCGCCACGCCAGATGCGTGACACGGCAGCCAGATCGATATCCCATCCATATTCTTCGGCGGCAGTAGTGATCTCGTTGAAGCCCTGGGCGTAGGCGACAATCTTGGAAGCGTAGAGTGCCTGACGGATGTCTTCGATGAAGGCCTTCTTCTCATCGTCGGTGAGGTTCAGCTTGCCGTCAGGGCCATTGAAGCCCTGCTTGGCGGCTTCCTCACGCAGATCAGCTTCGGAGGAAAGACCACGGGCGAACACGGCCTCGGCAATGCCGGTGACCGGAACGGCCAGAGACAGTGCGGTCTGCACGGTCCACGTGCCAGTGCCCTTCATGCCAGCATGATCGACGATCAGATCAACCAGCGGCTTGCCGGTCTTCTTGTCGACCTGATGCAGCACTTCGGCGGTGATTTCGATCAGGTAGGAGTCAAGTTCGGTCTTGTTCCACTCTTCGAACACGTCACCGATCTCAGCCGGGGTCATGCCAAGGCCGCGACGCATCAGATCGTAGCTTTCGGCGATGAGCTGCATATCGGAGTATTCGATGCCATTGTGCACCATCTTGACGAAGTGGCCGGCACCGTTAAGTCCGATATGTGTGACGCACGGATCACCTTCGGCCTTTGCTGCGATGGATTCGAAAATCGGCTTCAGCGTCTTCCAGGATTCTTCGGAGCCGCCCGGCATCATGGAAGGTCCAAGCAGAGCGCCTTCCTCACCACCGGACACGCCGCATCCGACGAAATGCAAGCCGCGAGCGCTGATTTCCTTCTCGCGACGAATGGTGTCCGGGAAGTAGGCGTTGCCTGCGTCGACGATGATGTCGCCCGGTTCCATCAGGTCGGCGAGCGCGTTGATCATGGCGTCGGTCGGCTCTCCGGCCTTGACCATGATGATGGCGGTACGCGGCTTGACGAGGCTGTCCACGAACTCTTCGAGGGTTTTTGCCGGGAAGAATTCGCCTTCGCTGCCGTGTTCGTTCATGAGCTTTTCGGTACGACCGTAGGAGCGGTTGAACACGGCCACTTTGTTGCCGTGGTGTGCGAGGTTACGCGCGAGGCTACCGCCCATTGCGGCAAGACCGACTACGCCGACGTTTGCTTCAGCTGACATGCTGACCCCTTCCATCAGGAAAAGTAGTACTTTATGAACCGTTCTTTAGTGTAGACCCGAGCTACCCCAGAACCATGGACCGTCTCAAGTCTGACATCCTGTCAAAGCTGATACCATGCCAAATCTGACGTATCGTCAATCATGTGGCGTGATGGTGCGCACAAAACGCATAGCTTCGGCAGGTGTGAGTGATGGCACGTAGGCCTGCGCCACAGCAAGCGATATTTGCGGCAGTTTGGCCGCATCGGGATAGCAGATATACACTTTCTCTTCGTCGGGGTGGAATTTCAGTTTGAAACGGAACAGTGAGTGGAATCCGTATGCTGGTTCCATGATGTCTGCGACCATTTGCAGTGCATGACGCAACACTTCGCTTTCCTCGTGTTCGCTTTCGCTGGATCCCATGCCGGCTAGTGGCGCCGCCGATAGGCTCATGAATTCCACGTTGTCTTCGTCACGTAGTCGTTCAGCCATGCGTGCAATCAGGAATTCCATGATGCCGTTGACGCTGTCGGTACGGTGCCTCATGAAGTCAAGCGTCCAACCGATGATTGTGCCGTCACGATAGGTGGGCAGCCAGCTGGTTACGCCAAGGACTTTGCCGTTGCCGTCGACCGCGTAGAGCAGGCGCACCCGGGAGTCGATCAGTTCGTCGACGCCGCCCAGGGTGAATCCCATTTCCGGCAGAGCCTTTTTGCCGGCCCACTGTGCGGAAATCTCACGAATTTGCGTTTGCACTGAGAAGGGTGCTTCCTTGAAAGTGGTGAGCACGTCGGTGATGCCGTCTCGTTTGGCTTTGTTGATGGCGGTGCGCACGTCCTGCCATTTCTTGCCTCGGGTCTGCCATTCGTTGGGATTGACGATCATTTCCGTGCCGACGTCAAGTGAATCCCATCCGGCTTTGGCGAGTTCGGCTCGCTGCGACTCGTGTACGCTGTAAAATACGGGCGTCCAGGAATGCTGCGCGCAGAATGTTGCGAAATCAGTGAGATCTTCCGCATATTCGTGTGGATCTCCGAATGGTCCTGTCACCGTCAATGCGATGCCATACGACACTCGATAGGCGATTGCGGAACGTCCGGTTGCAGAAAACCAATAATCATTGCCTTCCCAAGTTGCCATGAATGACATGGATTCGCCGCCAAGCGGAATAATCGCGTCAACATGATGGCGCGAAGCGTCATTCACCATGGAACGATCCCGCAAACAATCCCAAACACACAGCAGGGCGATAACCCAAAACACCGGACCGACGCACTGATATACCAGCACGGAGATTTGCCCGACGGGTACAAACTCAGGTTCGATCGCACTCAGCAGTCCGATCGGCAACAATCGTTGCACATAATCGGCAAGCAATGCAATCAATTGCGGACTTTCGTTGAAATCCTCGGGAGAGGCAAGCCCATACCCGACATACATCAATCCCAACAACAGAAAAGCCGACAATGCACCTGCCGCAGCGCGCAACATAATCTCACTTCTGGTGCGAATCATAAAACACTGACGGAACGCAATGACGATAACGATAAAAATCAATGGCAATGCCATAGTGGAAAACATTGCGTGAAACGCACCGTGACGAACCAACGCAGGCAACGCATCAGCCTGCGAATCGCCAACATTTCGCAGCGGAAGCATCACATAGAACAGCATCGCAAATACCACCGTGCACGCGTTGAACAGCACGCTTAACACGGCGGCAATGCGGCGTCCGCGGTACAGACCCCATGCGATCAACAGCAGCATCAGCGTCGGCATCAACGACACCAGCCAGTTTCCGGGCATGGTGAATCGCATCATGCGATATTGCGCGAAACAGTTGGCATGTGAGGAACCGTTGAGGCAATCCAACACCTGTTCCGTATCGAATTCCGTGGAGCCCGTCAACAGGCCGAACATGGACAGCAAACCGAATGACTGCCTTGAGGAAACAGCCACCAGCGAACCGACCGCCTGTACGCCGGCAGCCATACCAATCAGCCTGCGCATCTCGTACAAGGCACCATGCCTATACACATCACCTTGACTCTCGGACGCCATCAAATAACCAAGCACATGACCGATCAGCGCGGCAGCCAGCAAACAATAATCGCCGGCTTCGCCACGGTACAGGAACAGGATCAGCACCACGCTATAGCCGATCACACGAATACGCCGACGCCACAGCATGGCGGTGAACGCGCTGGCACACATCAGCGTGCCCACCACTACAACCAGCGGCCCCAAAATCGCACCATCATGCGAAATCGCATGCCATTGCGGACTTTTGCCTGCGAACAGCGAACATACCCCCATGCCGAGCGCTATGCCGCCAAGCGTGGTGATCAGCGACACCCATGCCGTCTTCGCCTTTCCAATCACCGTTTCGCATAAGCCGAATGCGATGAGTATCAGTGGAATGTCGATCAGCAGACGCCCCAACTGAGGCACCGACAGCAGTGAAATCGGCGCGGTATACCAGCGCCCATGCGCGAGCGCGTCAAAACTCACGCGCGACAATTGCGGCGGAAATTGCGTATGTCTGATGCCGCATACGAGCTGCATGCCGACATTGAACAGCGTGATGAACAGCACAAACCCCAAGGTCATGCGATGCTCACGAATCCAGGCGGCAAGATCGGCCATAAGCGCACGAAAGCCAAATAATGGTTTCACTGTTGATTCCTGCGATTGCGTCATAATACAGTACTTCCGTTCGATGATTCAGATTGAAATGCGTTTGAGATTCGGATAGTCGACCAATTTCGGCTTGGCATCGCTCAGTCCCGTGTTGTAGCCGAATACGGCAAGTCCGTACCACAGCGTGTCTTGCACGGCATGCCAGTCATGCGCATTGCCAAGCGATTCGACTGCCGTAACATGCATGCCCGCCTGTTGAGCAACCGGTACGATGCGTTCGACATTGCGCACGGACTCGCGGTCACGCTCCCCCGCGCCGATAACAAGCGTCTGGGTTGAAGGCGCATGGTTGCGAATGGCGTTGACGGGAATCTGGTTTTCATACGCGGCACGATCACCTTGGAAGAATCGGCTGATCATACTGCTTTCACTGCCATTGGTCGGTTTGAGTTCGCTATCGGTGGGAATGATGGTACCGAACAGATTCGGATGGTTCGCACCGATCTGCAGCGAACATGTGGCCCCCTGTGAAAAACCTGCGATTGCCCAATCCTGCGCTTGCTGTGCCGCCGGAAGATTGGCTTTCACCCAGTTGACCACGTCTTTCGTCAAGTAGGTCAACGCATTGCCGTACACCGGCGAATCCACGCATAGGGTGTTATGTGAATCGTCTCCCAACTGGTCGGCCGCAATAACAATGGGTGCGAGTCCGCCATGATGCTGCGCGTAATCGTCCATCATGGTTTGAATGCCGCCCGCGGCAAACACGCGTCCCGGAGAGCCCGGCTGGCCGCTCATCATCAGTATGACCGGCAACGCCGGCTTGTGTTTGGCTGTGGCAAGCGCTGCAGGCGGCAGATATACCAGCGCCTTTCGCGCTTCGAAATGCGATGTCGTGGCTGGAATATTTACTTTACTGACTTCGCCATGTGCGGGAATATTGCTGACGCTACCGTCTGCTTTTTCCTGCTTCCATTGCGTGACGCTAATCAAATCGCTGCGTTTCGCCATTCCCGTCAGGTCGGCTTCGTGATAGGTGTCTTGGCCGAACAGTGATCCGATGGTGGCATATTCTCCATATGCCTGATCGATGCCGGTGGCGGCGGAAAGCACTGCGCATGCCACCAATATTACGGCGACGGCACGCAACGCTCCCCTATGCAGCATCGCATGACTGACCGCGAATCCGATGATCGCGCAACCGCAACCAGACCATGCGATCACACGCGGACCCAGCTCAACACCGAACACCACAAACACGTCCGACAGCAACCAGGCAATCACCAATCCGACAATGCCGGCAATAACCGCAATCACCATCGGACGTGCAACTACGGCAATTGCACGTTTACCGCCGCCACGGCTTCCGCCAACCGTCTCCCATATTGCAATACCCAACAGTATCGCCGCCAGCACCGCGGTTATCGAAAACAACGTTGCCGGAAACCAGCCATCCACCAAGCTTATGTTCATCAACCATGCACGCATGCTCACTTCTTGCTTTCATATTCTTCATTTCCAATGTGCCAGTTGTAGTCCATGAAACGTTGGCACGACCTCATCCTTGAGGCTGATTTTCCTTGGAATACCGACGAAAAATACTGTGAGCAAGCTGAATGGATGATGCTCTTAGGCAGCGTTCTTGCCTTTGCCGATCATGCCTCGAACGCACGTTCCAATGGTTTGGTCAAATAATATGATTCCAGCTTAGAATACTCTAAGAAACACATCCAATGCTCCCGACCGGCAGTCAAGCGGTATGGTGTTGGACTATGCAGTATGTTTTTTCGGCGTCGAATGTTTCCTGTGTCGTGCCGGTCGACGGTGAGAAACGCACGATTTTCAGCGGATTATCCGTTGATGTGAAGCATGGTGAGATTATGGATTTGGTCGGCCCTTCCGGATCGGGCAAGAGTAGTCTGCTTACCGCTTTTGCACGATTGAATCCGAATGCGAACGGCAATTTTCAGCTTGAAGGGCGCCCTGCCAGCGAATTCACACCGCAGCAGTGGCGTAGTCAGGTGGCGTATTTGCCGCAGAAGCCGGTATTGATCGGTTCGAGTGTGGCCGAGGCGATTCGTTTACCGTTCACATTGGCTATCCGTGCGGGCGAAGGCAAGCAAGGATTCGGCAGGAAATGGTCGGCCGGTAAGTCTCTCAAACCCACAGATCTACTGCCGGATGCTCGCATTCGAGCCACGCTTGACGCCATTGGCTGCGCGGATATTGATTTGGGGCGTGCTCCGCATGACTTGTCTGGAGGCCAGGCCGCCCGTGTGAGTTTGGCGCGCACCTTGCTTACTTCGCCGAAAGTGCTGCTTGCCGATGAGGTTGATGCCGGTTTGGATGATGAGAACGCCGATAAGGTGGCATCCATCATGGCTCAGGCCGCAGAGCGGGGCATGGCGGTGATTCGTATTCGCCATCGCCCGCCGGATGGGCGTGCCACACGCATTCTCACACTGGCCAATGGCGTATTGCAGAGTGCGAATGCTCCGCACACCGCAGCAACCAATGATTCCAATGATTTCGCGGCACAGTCCGATTCGGTGCAAGGAGTGCAGGCATGAGCGGCAATTACTATTCCATTGATATTTGGGGTCTGCTTATCGCATTGGTTATGGTCGCCGTGGCCGCAGGCATTTCCGAAGCGATGCGCATGGGCATTGGCAAGACACTGCTATGGTCGGCGTGCCGTGCGTTGCTGCAATTGTGCGCCATGGGTTTCATTATGGAGTTCGTCATCAAGTCGAACAATCCATGGCTGGTGCTGTTGCTGGTGATGTTCATGCTGATCGCGGCCGTGCAAATCACCCTGTCTCGTGCCAAAGGTGTGCCGAAAGGCCTGGCCGGTCCCGTGTTTTTGAGCTTGGTCATCACCATGCTCATTATGATTTCGTTGGTCACCGAATTGATCATTCGCCCGCAACCATGGTATGCACCGCAATTGGTGGTACCGTTGACCGGCATGCTGCTCGGCAATACCGTGTCCGCTTTGGCGGTTGGGTTGAGCCGGTTCTTCGAAAGCATGAAGGAACGCCGTGACGAAGTGGATACGCTGCTGGCGTTGGGCGCGACCGCTTGGGAGGCCGCACGCCCGTCCATCGTCTCGTCGATTCGTTTGGGTTTGCTGCCGACTACCGCCTCGCTGGCTTCCAGCGGCATTGTGACGGTGCCTGGCATGATGGCCGGTCAGATCATCGCCGGCGGCAATCCTATCGACGCGGCGAAATACCAGTTCCTGATTCTTGCGGCCATCGCCGCGTTAACGCTTCTGGCCGACAGTCTCATTATGGTGATGGCATACCGTAAGTGCTTCACTGCAGACGATCAATACAATCCGATCGCAGGCTGAACAACTTTTCATATAGCCAAGCAATTAATAGACAATCAGATTTAACAGAAAACGGCGTTCGCCACGTGTTCATATACCATGGCGGACACCGTTTTCTATTGTTTACCAGCTACGCGAGCTTTGATTTTGCTTTTCAGCGATCAACGCGTGCGGAATGGCGCTTTCCTGATGTTCGCATGGCGATGGCGTGACTGCCCTGCATGCTTGTCGTGACGTTCGCCACGGCCGCCACGCTTGACTTCCGTATGACGGTCATAGCGTTTCGCATCCGAGGAACGTTCGTCATGCTTCTTGCCTTTGGACCGACGATTATCGTCATACTGACGTTCGGCACGGGCTTCAGACTTGCGCTGCTTCTTGCTTGGCGCACCCTGCTTTTTCGCAAGCTGTCCGGACTTCTTCTTTCCCAGTTTCCTGCGATTGTCGGTATTGCCGTAATCGCCGTCGTTCCTACGCTTGTTCGTCGTTTCGCGCTGCTCGTTGTCGCTGCGCTGCTGCTCATGCAGGCGCGCATACTTTTCACGACGCTTGCTGTTGCGCTTTTCCTCGTGCTGTTCGCGGCGTTCCTCTTGAATTTCAGGATGTTCCCAACGATGTTCACGCGCTTCGAATTCACGATTGTCACGACCTTCGAACTTGGCGGCACGGCGTTCCGCACGGTTCTTCTTCGGCTCGAACTTCTTCGCGCTGTCGTTACGCTCCTCACGCTGGTCGCGATCGCGACGATCCTTACGTTCGGACTTAAACGGCTTACCGCCCTTGTCTTTGCCGCGATCCTTGTTACGCCCGCCGGAACGGTTTGATCTGCCGGAACGTTCGCCGTCGGCACTCCCCTTGCCGTTCTTCCTACGGCGCGGATTTCCTGCCGGCTGCGACTGCTCAAGCGTCCAGCCGAACACCGGCTCGGCCACTTCGCCTACGAGTTCCAACACTTCCGGCGAATCAGGGGTCACATCGATCGGTTCGACCGTCAGTCCGGCCTCACGCATCATGCGACGGGTCCTGCGGCGCTGGTTCGGCAGAATGATGGTCACCACGTCACCGGAATGGCCGGCTCGCGCGGTTCGTCCGGAACGATGCAGGAAGGATTTCGGATCTTCCGGCGGTTCGACCTGCACCACGAGTTCCACACCGGAAACGTCGATGCCTCGCGCGGCCACATCGGTGGCCACCATAACGTTCACATCGCCGGAGTTGAAGGCGGCCAGATTGCGGTCACGCTGGTTCTGGCTCAGATTGCCGTGCAATTCGGCCGCAGGAATGCCGTTCTGCGTTAAATCCTTGGCAAGCTTCTGCGTCTGGAATTTGGTACGGGTGAACAGAATGCGACGGCCCTTGCCGGAAGCGAGGGTGCGCACCAGCTCGTGACGGTTGCCCTGCGTGGTTTTGAACACATGGTGGGTCATCTCGTCAACGGTCGCCGTCGCGGAATCGACGCTATGCACCTTCGGATCAGACAGGAAGGTTTCCACCACTTCGTCCACGCCATGGTCGAGCGTGGCGGAGAACAGCATGATCTGCGCGTCGAACGAAATCTGGCCGAGCAGTCGCTTGACTGGCGGGAGGAAGCCCATATCGGCCATTTCGTCGGCCTCATCAATAACCGCTACCTCAACCTTGTCCAAGGTGAGCGCGCCCTGTTCGATCAAATCCTCAAGACGACCCGGGCAGGCCACCACAATATCGGCACCGGCCTGAAGGTCACGGATCTGGCGGGCATAACGCACACCGCCGTACACGGTGGTGGTGTTGATGCCGTAGATCTGGGCGAGCGGCATGAGCACATCGTTGATCTGGTTGGCGAGCTCACGGGTCGGAGCAAGCACCAGACCACGTGGATGCGGCACGAAATCGTCGGCACGACGTTCCTCGGCATGGGCCTGCTTCACACGATTGACCTCGTGGCGGAACTGGCTCATGTTCTCATACTCGCCGGCATCCACTTCGCCCAAGCGAGCGACCAGCGGAATCGAAAATGCCAGCGTCTTGCCGGATCCAGTGCGACCACGGCCAAGAATGTCTCGCCCAGCCAACGAATCGGGAAGCGTGTCGGCCTGAATCGGGAAAGCGGTTTTCTTGTCATCGGCCGCAAGCACGCGGACCAGCGGACCAGGAACGCCGAGTTCGGCGAACGTCAACGGACGTTCCTCTTCCTCGCCCATCGCTTCGGAAGCGGCTGCGAGGGTATCTTCATCAAAAACGGTATCGGGCACAATGGCCTTTCATGTCAAATATTACGCACGTTGCGCAAACCTGATAACTGTAGCCTATGCCCAATACTTTTGCTTACGTTCCTTCAATCCTTCATATCCGTTATATTCACGCCGGATTGCGGTTGATTTCGATGTCGGTGACGGTCAAATTCGCTTCGTTGACCAGATTGAACAGAATCACTTCGGCCAGTTGGTCGGCACGCATGAAGGTATGCTGCTTTTCTTCCGAAACGTAGTCATGGCTGTCACGGTAGAATGAGGTGTCGATGCCACCTGGATAGACACCCACGATTTTCACACTTGTTCCCTTGTATGCGGCCTGCAAACTCTTGGTGTAGCCCTTCTCGCCCCACTTGGTGGCGCAGTACACGGATTCGTTGGGGTTGCCTCGCGTCGCCGCGGTAGACATGACGTTGGCGATTTTGAGATCCCGCTCGCCGTCCGCCTTCAGGGTTTCCACGCTCCACAGCACCATGCCTTTCAGACCCTTCAGGCACTTGTCCACGTCGGCCGCCTCGTATGCGGTCGGGACTTTGAACGAAGGCTGGCCTGCATTGTTGATCAGCAAATCGATATGACCGATTTTCGAGATTGCGGCAACGGAGTTCTTCACGAACGATTCGTCGGAAATATCGCCCACAAAAGCTCTGTATTCGTCGGCAGCAAAAGTCTTCGACAACTCCGCCTGACGTACGCCATTGAAATCAATACCGGCAACGAACCATCCCTTGGCGATCAGCTGTCGAGCCAGCTCATATCCCAATCCAAGCGCGGAACCGGTGACGATGGCGATTTTCTTTCCGTCTGCGGTACTCATATGATGAACTCCTTCATTCAAAAATGGACACAACCCCTTTTGCATCATCATACCCATTCAACCCCACATGAAGTCAAACGATTGACGTAACACATTCAACACCGTTTTCAGCGAGTCCACATATTTCGTATCCCCATGAGCCATAGACCCGTACAACCAAATTTCAGAGATGCCCTATCGATGAAGACTCCGACGTATGCTTTCATCTTGAAACTTCTCAATAATCGTCATATCCTCATCGCATCTCTAATGCCTTGCACACGCGAAAGCTACACAGGCGTACGCAAAAGGCCCTTCCGGAACAGGGAACGTTTGGGAAGGGCCTTCAGAACGATGCAAATGATTATTGCATCACAGGATGTCAGGGTCGTTCTTGTCGATCGTGCCGGTGGCCTTGCCGATGGCCTTCAAGCCGTGGTAGGAGACGAGGATCACGATGGTGCCGATGGCGATGCCGTTGAAGGAAATGCCATTGAAGGCGAACGCGAACTGGCCGATGGCGATGATCATGGTGATTGCGGCCACCATGATGTTCAGCGGCTTGTCGAAGTTGACCTTGTTCTCAACCCAAATACGGATACCAACCATGCCGATCATGCCGTACAGCAGAGTGGTCACGCCACCGAGCACGCCAGCCGGAATCGTGTTGATGATGGCACCGAACTTCGGACACAGGCTCAGCAGCAGTGCGAAACCAGCCGCGCACCAGTAGGCTGCGGTGGAATACACCTTGGTGGCTGCCATCACACCAATGTTCTCACCGTACGTGGTGGTGCCGGAACCGCCGCCGAAACCGGCGATGGTGGTGCCAAGACCGTCGGCGAACAGGGCGGTGCCGATCTGGTCGTCATAATCGCGGCCGGTCATCTGGGAAACGGACTTGACGTGGCCGACGTTTTCGGCGACGAGCACGAGCACCACCGGAACGAACATCGGCAGAATCGTGAAGTCAACCTGCGGCAGGTGGAAAGTCGGCAGACCAACCCAAGCGGCATCGCCGATGGCGGAGAAGTCAACCTGACCACGAATGCAAGCGTATGCGTAACCGATGATCACACCGATGAGAATGTTGAGTCGACCAAGCAGACCCTTGAACAGCACCGCAACCAGCAGCACGGCCGCCAAAGTCACGATAGCGGTATCGGGAGCGACCTGGAAGTTGTTCCACACGCTCGGAGCCAGATTGAAACCGATGATGGCCACGATTGCACCGTTGACCACCGGCGGCATGATGATGTCGATCCACTTGGCGCCCGCGAAGTGCACGAGCACACCGATCAGAGCCAGCAGCAAACCGGTGACGAGAATGCCGAAGGATGCGACGGCAATGCCCTTGTTCGCCGTGGTGACGGCGGTGATCGGGGCGATGAAGCCGAAGGACGAACCCAAGTAGCTCGGCAGCACGTTCTTGTTGATCAGCAGGAACAGTGCGGTCGACATGGCCGTAAAGAACAGGGTGGTGGACGGGTCGAAACCAGTCAGAATCGGCACCAGGAACGTGGCACCGAACATGGCGATGACGTGCTGCGCACCGATTTCGGCGGTGCGCGGCCACGTCAGGCGCTCGTCAGGCTCAACGACTTCGCCCGGCTTCAGCGTCTTGCCGTCACCGTGGACCTGCCACGTGAACAGATTGGACATGCGATTGTCTCCTTAACTCTCTTGCGCGGCAAGCAAAAACGCGCCGCGTGTCATAGCCATTGTAGTGGGGCGTGGACACGGGCGCGTTTCGTACGCAAGATGGGGGCATCAATCGTCGATATCGGCCAATCCGATCATGCAGTCAACAGACCGACACACATCACAGGTGACGGTCAACCGCATGAACAACGTCCACCAAATCGCCATTCGACAGCACTGGACGCTTGAATTCACGCCAATCTTCGACCTTCACCACCCAACGACCTTCCGCACCGTCGAACACCGGACGGGCGGTCTGTTCCCAACGGAACCGCTTATACGTACGCCCGGTGGCCGGATCGCGACGCGAATAATGGAAGCACGTACAATTAGTGATCTTCCATTCGTCGGACGCCGCACGGTGCATGAATTCCTCGTCGGAAAGGTCTTCCAACGTCAGCATCAATGCCAGCATGAGATCGCCATGGCTGACCATCACCACGGATTCCGCATCCGACTTGCGGTTGAGCGAGGTGAGCAGATTATGCACGCGGTTTTCCGCAACATCCGCAATCGACTCGCCTGCCGGCGGACGCCAATACAGCGGATCCGTGTTTTTGAACAGCCAATTGCGTTCATAATTGTTTTTGAAATCGTCTTTGGTGACGGTACTGATCTCACCCCAAGAGCGTTCACGAAGCACGCGAGTTTCCTCCCATTTCGCTTTCGGCAACGCCATGGTGGCGGCAGTCTCGCGCGTTCGCACGTACGGCGAAACCAGATAACGGTCGAACAGCTGCTGCTGCGAAACCAGCCAACGTCCAATGCAGTCCGCCTGCTTGCGGCCGATCGCGGTGAGTCTCCACGAACGATCCGGCACGGTCACATTGTCTTGCGTGTACAACGAATTGTCGCCCTGTTCGCCGGCGCTGATAATCACGTTCGCTTCGGATTCGCCGTGTCGAATCACATACAGATCAAGGGGCATTCCCATAGTATTTCTTTCCTTTTCCTACTTACTTCACGCGCTTCGCTACTCGTTATCCGCGCGTATCGTCATCGAATTGTTTCCACCGTAGCTGATTTGCAGGGATTTCACACATCAAAGTACGCTGATTTATGCGATTTGTGCACGGAAATTCGCGTACAGGTTACTTGCGATTCACTTGGACCACTTGCAACGATGCAAAAACGCGACCGTCCGCAAGTTTATTCCGGCCAAATGCCGGTTTGCGAGTATTTCTTGCGATACTCCCCCGGCGTCATGCCGCTATGTTTTTTGAAGACTTTCGTGAAATGGCTTTGCGACCGGTATGCGAGGATCTGCGAGATTTCATTGAAGCTGTATTCCGAATATTTCAGCATGTTTTCGGCGGCTTCCATACGTTTGTCGGTAATGTATTGCGACAATGACGTTCCCGTTTCGCGTGCGAATAGTTCCGATAGGTATGTGGGATTCAAATGCACGTGCTGCGCCAGGATTGCGACAGTGATTTTCTCATGCAGATGGTAGTGGATGTAGTCCATGCATTCGTTGACGGCTTTGGAATGGGTGTCGGTTTTCTGCATGTCGGCCATGGCCCAAGTAAAGAAGGTCATCATGTCGGCGTGCAGTCGGCGCACGTCTTCCGGAGTCTTGCAATTGTCAAGATCCTGAATGTACAGATCGGAAGCGTTGTAGGCGTCTTCCTCGTCCATGCCACCTTCGATGGCGAAACGCGTGGCCAAGGTAATGGTGGTAACGAAACGGTATTTCGCGTTTTTGAGTGGATCGTCCGACAGATGGCCGTATAGTCCGGAATCCCACAATTTCGAGCTTTCCGAAATGGCATTGACGTCGCCGGCGCGCATCATGTCATACTGTTTCATTTCCTCAACGTAGCGATGGTGGCGTACCCGATCCTCACGCGAAAGAAAGTCCAGATACCCCAGTTTTGCTTCGTCAACAACCGCCATGCTTCTCCCCCTGTTTTACTACCGTCCGCTATTTACGATCGTCCAGATCGAATCCTCCTTCAAGGATAAAGCTTTTCAGCAACTTGGTGGCGAGAAGATTCGCAGTGAATTGGGTGACAAAGCTATCCGGCTTGCTGAAAAACGTCTTTGCCAAAGGCTTGTTGATGGACGCTTTCAACCGGTCGAACCGACCAAATTCATTCAGCGTCGCTTCGGTAAGATCAAGCCGCATCATCTCGTTGAGCAAAGCTCCATCCACGCCAAACGCCTTGGTGATCTTCTCCACTTGGCTGTTCTTGGCTTTGTTAGCATAATACGTAATGTAGTCGCGCAGCGTTTTGCCCTCCTCCAACTCAATCTCGCCACGCTCCACATCATGCATGAACAGTTCAGCGTACCGTTGCTCCTCCTGACTGAGCGAAGCGAATGACTTATGCAGCTCCTCCTCGGCGGATGCCAACAGGGCTGTATCTCCTCCGCCAAGCGCCTTGAGCCATTTAGTGAAGTTGGCGTTCATGTAATCCGTATCAATCAATCCCGTGTCGATTTCGGTGATATGCCCATCAAGATCGTATGGAGCCTCAGGACCCTCACTATGGCCTTCGCCATCTCCAGCAAACAACTCCTTGTATCGCTGAACGAGAATCAGATATGTGCGTTCGTCGAGTTCCGGCCGCACAACCTCCACCGAACCATCGTCATGGGTGACGGAGTATTCCCGCTGCTGCCATGTAAATCCTTGTACTTTGGCGGCTTCAAGAAAATCATTGAGTTCCGAGAACAGCTTCGCGAACTTCCGGCATGCTTCCACGGACTCCGGCAGCTTCATGAAATCCTCCACGCCTTCGGCGCGAAACACGGAAGTGATCTCTTCGAAACGTGCATCCATCAAACGCACGTTTTCCGGCAG
This sequence comes from Bifidobacterium hominis, assembly GCF_040095915.1. NCBI lineage: Bacteria > Bacillati > Actinomycetota > Actinomycetes > Bifidobacteriales > Bifidobacteriaceae > Bifidobacterium > Bifidobacterium hominis. Next base: position 161,014 of record NZ_JBBMFR010000005.1, read on the forward strand.
CTTCTGCACAAACAGATCAAGCGGCTTATCTCCGGAATACAGTTTCACCGCCGCTTCGATATACCCTTTCATGGTATGCGGCTTGCGATAGTAGCGTATCGTTCCGAAGGGCTTGTCAGACCCGAACAGTCGGTTCGTGCGGCTAAACGCCTGGATAATGTTCTCGTAGTCGATGATCTTGTCGAGATACAGCGTGTTGACCCACTTGGAATCGAAGCCCGTCAGCATCTGGTCGACCACGATCAGCAGATCCAGCCGTTCCTCGCGATGCTGATCGACCGTCAGATATGGCCGCTTATGGGAAAGCCGCGCAGTGATGTCCTTCTTCATCTTCGGCCATGTGGGGATGATGAAATCCTTGCCGAATAGTTCGTTGTAATCGCCGATGATCTCCTGAAGCGCGTCCCCTTTGAGAATTGCGCCGTTGGAGTTATCGACATTGGGGTCGAACAGCGCGGTCACATGCATCTGCGGCGCACGCTCCTTGAACAAGCGATAATAGCTGATCGCCTCGGGAATGGAACTCGTGACCAGCATCGCATGGAATTTGTTGCCCCTGCTCAGCAATGGGAATTGGTCGAGGATATCCTCCACAACCTTGCCCTCATGCGGGGTGCCCTGCGCGTACTGCGCCGAAGTCAGGTAATCCTCAATGCCCTTGATACGTTCTCCGGCCTGCGTTTCCATAGGACCCATCGGCATTTGATTCAGATCCATGTAATGGTAGAACACTTCGGCTTTCGCCGGATCCGCTTGGGCTTCCTCAACCGTCGCCGCTTTCGCCTTCTGCAACGCGACAGCCTGGCGAACATCCTTGTCTCGGTAGGTCAACACCATGTACGGGTCGAATCCGAGTACATTGCCATCGCGGATACCATCAGCGATGCTGTACCGGTGGAGGCAATCGCCGAATACCATTGATGTGGTCGAGCCCTTCTTGCGGTTCTCCTCATGGATCGGAGTGCCTGTGAAACCGAAATACAACGCGTTCGGGAAGGAATGGCGAATGTCCTGCAGCATCTCGCCGAATGTGGAGCGATGGCATTCGTCGATGATGAACACGATGCGCTTGTCTGCGAGTTTTTTCACCTCTTTTTCGGTGATATGCCCTTCGCCGGCCTTGATGTTACTCATTTTCTGAATGGACGTGACGATAAGCGTGTCCTTCGGGTCGATGCTTGCCAGCTTCGCCTTGAGCACATCCGTATTTTCCGTACCTTGCACATCGTCGACATCATCGGCGAACGAACGGTATTCGAGCAATGACTGCGTGCCCAGCTCGATACGGTCCATGAGGAAGACAACCTTGTCGGCATCCTTCGAATCGGCGACAAGCTGCGCCGCTTTGAAACTGGTCATGGTTTTGCCCGAACCGGTAGTGTGCCACACATAACCGCCCGGTCGGCCCGGAGTGCCGCTCGGCACAGGCTCGTCCCATTTGCAGGTGCGGACACGGTCGAAAATGGCGTTCACCGCTTGGTATTGGTAGCTGCGCAGCACTTTGAGGCATCCGTCCGCGGAATCCGCGACCGTGTAGAAACCGATGAGCTGATGAGCCATGGGAATGGACAACAGGTCCGACGCGAACCGTTTCCACTCATCCTGCCCGACATGCTTGTTCGCCGCTATGGGCTCATTGTTGTAGTCAGCCCAATGGAAGAAATAATCGTCGTTGAAATCGCCTTCACCGGGATTGGCGAAGTACACGGCATCGTCCGGGTTCATCGCCACGAAGACCTGTACGAGTCTGAACAGTCCGGTGAACACGCCTTCATGCGCGTATTTGGCGATTTGATTGGTGGCCTGACTTACGGGAATGCCGCTTTTCTTCAGTTCGATATGGATGACCGGCATTCCGTTGATAAGCAGGCAAACGTCTCCCCTGCGATCGTTCAACATCTTATTTTTAGCTGGATAAATAGGCTGTCTTGCGATTTGGTACCGGCTTTGCCCCGCTGCTATTTCCTGCCGATCGTAGATCTTCAGGCTGATTTCCTTACCGTAATGAGCCTCATCCTTGGGATTATCACGTCTAATGGATACGGTTTTACCGTTAATGAAGGAATTCAGCGCCAATGGTGTACGCAATGTTTCGATCTGTTCGAGGATCTGCGCCATCTCACCTTTGGTAAGGCGCTGCCCATTCAATCGATCGATGCCTTTGTTATTGTCGAACAGGATGTTGGCCCAATTGCTGATAAGGTCCTGTTCAGTTGGATATTCCAACACGCCATCGGTCCATCCATGGCGCTTCAGTACCGAGACCAGATCGTCTTCGAAATCCGATTCTTTATTGTAGAACATGTTTCATCTCCCCGAATGCACCGTCACTTTCTGAGCCCAATCTTACGAGCGCAACCCCTAACATCCAAGAAGCAACACCACAATACTTACGCTGATGAAGGGTGATGAGGGAGTCCAGACGGGAGAAAAATGCTGAAATAACATACTGCTCTTCACGGC